>JBILBQ010000139.1:0-5285 GCA_044353615.1 Algoriphagus sp.
AATGCCTTGAGGATCATTTCTTTCTCCTTCCGCTCCAAGGAAAGGGAATTGTCATCCTCTTCATGCACAATATCTTCAATAACTTCGTCCTCATATTCTTCTTCCTGAGGAGTATCTGTGTTTTTAGATTCAAGGAGCAAAGGCATGGTGAATTGATTCGGAGATTCTGACATCTCCTTAGGCATGATGCTCGCCTCTAGGTCTTCAAATAATCCCTGATGCTTTTGAATTAGTGAGGAATTGATTCCACCGCTTTGGTAGGATTCCAGGATAAGCTTTTTTAATTCATTCATGTCCTTTTTCATATCAAAAAGGACTTTGTACAAGATATCTCTTTCGGAAAAATCCGTCGACTCTGAATTGCCGCCCTTAAACGCCAAGGGGAGACGGGTGCTCACTTCAGGCAAATACCGAGACATCGTGACTGCATCCACTTCCCGCTGTTCTTCTAAAAGGGAGACTTGCTCGGCAATATTCTTTAGCTGTCGAATATTTCCTGGAAATGGATACCGCAGCAACACTTCTTGGGCTGCCGCATCTAGTGTGATAGGCTTCACATGGTATTTTTCAGAGAAATCGCCGGTAAACTTTCTGAAAAGTAGCACCATGTCTTCTCCTCTTTCTCGTAAAGGGGGAACAAAAATGGGCACGGTGTTCAGTCGATAATACAGATCTTCTCTGAATTTTCCTTTTTCAACCGCTTTGATCAAATTGACATTGGTCGCAGTGATGACGCGGACATTGGTTTTCTGAACTTTAGAGGAACCTACTTTGATGAACTCTCCATTTTCCAAGACCCGAAGGAGCCTTGCTTGGGTTCCTAAAGGCATCTCTCCAATTTCATCCAAAAAAATCGATCCTCCATCTGTAACTTCAAAATACCCTTTTCGAGCCTCATGTGCACCTGTAAAGGATCCTTTTTCATGGCCAAATAACTCCGAGTCAATCGTTCCCTCCGGAATTGCTCCACAGTTGATAGCGATGAATTTGCCATGCTTTCGCAAGGATAGGGAGTGGATGATTTTTGAAAAACTCTCTTTTCCACTGCCACTTTCTCCAGTAATTAGCACGGTCATTTCGGTCGGCGATGCTTGCATGGCCACCTGAATGGCATGGTTGAGCAAAGGGCTATGTCCGATGATCCCAAATCGCTGTTTGACCGCTTGAATTTCTTGGGCAGTGATCATGCGAGGTCCCTGGGGTTAATTTCTAGGACGCTTCCAAATAAGGTGCCTCTGGAGCTTCCAGTTATTTTTACACGAACATAATCGCCCTGCTGAAGACCTTCCGAGGTGACGATGACCACTTTGTTGGCGGAATTTCTACCTCGTAGTTCGTCCCCAGACTTTTTGGATGCACCATCGATGAGGATTACCTGTTCTTGGCCTACATCCATCAGGTTGCGTGCGATAGACAATTCGCTCTGCTTGTCGATGACCTCTGCCAACCTGCGTTTTTTTGTTTCCAGGGGAATGTCATCTGGGTATTTTTTTGCTGCAAGGGTACCAGGACGCTCGGAATAGAAATACATGTAGGAGAAATCGAACTTTACGAGCTCCATCAGGCTCAATGTATCTTGGTGTTCTGCTTCGGTCTCAGAACAAAATCCTGCGATCATGTCGGAAGAAATTCCGCACTCTTCTCCTAAGATTTCGCGAATGGCACCCACACGGTCCAGGTACCAGGCCCTTGTGTAGGTCCGGTTCATGAGCTCCAGCACCCGGTCATTTCCCGATTGTGCAGGAAGGTGGATGTAGTTGCAGATATTAGCGTACTTTTTAATGGTGTGCAAGACCTCGTCGGTGATGTCTTTGGGGTGGGAGGTGGAGAAGCGAACTCTCAATTGAGGGCTCACCTGAGCCACCATTTCGAGTAGGTTGGCAAAATTGATTACCGTGCTGACCTCCTCTTCTTTTTTATTCAGTCGCGCTTTGTTGTTTTCTTCGGGAGACCATTTGTAAGAGTCCACGTTTTGACCCAGGAGGGTTACTTCCTTATAGCCTTTGGACACCAAGTCCCGCGCCTCCGCAAGGATAGATTCAGGATCTCGGCTTCTTTCTCTACCTCTAGTAAATGGTACGACGCAGAAAGAACACATGTTATCACAGCCTCGCATGATGGAAATAAATGCAGACACTCCATTGGAGTTGAGCCGCACAGGCGAGATGTCTCCGTAGGTTTCTTCTCTCGACAGGAAGGTGTTGATGGCTTTTAGTCCTTCTTCGGCCGTATTCACTAGGTTGGGAAGGTCACGGTAGGCATCGGGGCCTACGACGAGGTCGACAATTTTCTCTTCTTCAAGCAATTTTTCCTTGAGGCGCTCAGCCATGCAGCCCAGCACGCCGATGGTCATGTTCGGCTTCTGTCTTTTGAGTCCGTTGAAGTGGGTAAGGCGGTTTCGTACGGTTTGTTCGGCTTTTTCTCGGATAGAGCAGGTATTTAAAAAAATCACGTCTGCTTTTTTCATGTCCGAGGTGGTATCGTAGCCATTGTCCTTCATGATGGAAGCGACGATTTCGGAGTCCGAAAAATTCATTGCACAGCCGTAACTCTCGATATATACCTTTTTGGCCTTTCCTGTGTTTCCCTCTGGTGTGGTTTGAAAATCAGAAACTTGCGCTTCTTCGGCTGAAAGAATGTCTATGTCTTTAATCAGATCCATGGAACTGTGGTCGTATGAGTAATTGCGGTCTCAGTGCTTGCTTAACTAAGTCGTAACGAAAAAGGATTACTATTGGACACAAATTTAAGAAAATACAGACAAAATGGCAGGATATTTTTCCTTTTTGAAAAAGGGGATTTAAAATGGAATAGGCAACTGTTCAGGTAGGCTCAGGGGCTGATCACCTTCAGAAAAGTTGGAAACTCCCAATCCCAAAAGGCGAATGGGTTTGGTGAAAGATTCCTGGTTTAAAAGCTCTAAAGCAGTTTGCCAAAGGGGTTGATCTTCTGGAAATCTATCAAAAGTTTTGCTTCTAGTTTGTTGTGAAAAATCATTGTACTTGATCTTTAGCGTAACAGTCCTTCCTCGGATGCCTGTTTTTTTGGACCGGCGAAGCAATTCCTGATAGACATGCTGAAGTTGTTCCTCCAATTCATGGGGCAGAAAAAGATCTTTTTCAAAGGTGTTTTCTGCGCTCAATGATTTCCGCGTTCTGTCGGGTTGAACGGCTGAGAGGTGGATTCCTCTGACAATTTGAAAATAATGTGCGCCCGCTTTTCCAAATCTTTTGACCAGGTACTGCAAGGAATATTCTTTTAAATCCTTCCCACAATGAATTCCAATCTGTCGCATTTTTTCAGCGGTGACTTTCCCGATCCCGAAAAACTTACCTATAGGAAGTTTCTCTAAAAATTCTGCTGCTTCCTCGGGAAGGATGATGGCTTGGCCATTTGGTTTATTGAGGTCAGAAGCGATTTTAGCTAAAAATTTATTATAGGAGATGCCCGCTGAGGCATTCAAACCCGTTTTCAACTTGATTTTTTCACGAATTTCTGTCGCTATATGAGAGGCGGAATTTAATTGCAACTTGTTTTCAGTCACATCCAAAAAAGCTTCATCCAAGGAGAGGGGTTCTACTAGGTCGGTGTATTCGAAGAAAATTTCTTGAATTTGGCTCGAAATCTCCTTGTAGCGTTCAAAGCGTGGCTTGGCAAAGATTAGATCAGGACATTTTTTGGCAGCCAATACGGAAGACATGGCGGAAAAAATACCAAATTTCCGAGCTTCATAACTTGCGGCTGCCACCACACCGCGGCTTTCACTGCCACCTACTACCAAAGGTTTCCCTCTCCACTCGGGATGGTCTAGCTGTTCTACAGACGCATAAAATGCATCCATATCCAAGTGGATAATTTTTCGAATCGGAAAGTCGTACAAACTTTTTTCCATGTTCAAAACCGAATGGTGCCGGAGGCAAATTGAGTTTGGGATTTGCTACGTAAATCTGCTGCCCTAAACTACTATTTTTTGAGCAAGGGAATTGGCTTTCAAAAAGTTTCCTAGGAATTCAGGACCACTGAATTTGAATAAAATGAAGCGGGACTGTTTGAAAAGTTTTAATTTTCCAACGGAATTACAAACAAATTAATAACGAGGATACGATGGCTTGTATTTTAGAGGTAAATGGACTTGCTCCAGAAATGGGAGATAACTGCTGGCTAGCACCCAATGCTACCGTGGTCGGGGATGTGAAAATGGGGAAAAACTGCACCGTGTGGTTCAATGCCGTGATTCGAGGCGATGTAAATGAAATCCGTATTGGAGACGATACCAATATTCAGGATGGTGCCGTAATCCATTGTACGTACAAGCAAGCGGGCACATTCATTGGCAATCAAGTTTCTATTGCGCACAATGCCATCGTGCATGGCTGTACCATCCATGACCGGGTTCTGGTAGGAATGGGAGCCATTGTAATGGATGGAGCCATCATCCATTCCGATGCCGTGATTGCAGCTGGAGCGGTGGTGCTAGCGGGAACAATAGTAGAAGCAGGGTCCATCTATGCTGGCATGCCTGCAAAAAAAGTCAAAGACATTGGGGACAACATGCGGGAAGTTATTCTAAGAACTGCAAAAAATTACCCGATGTACGCAACCTGGTTTCCGAAAGAAGGATAGAAAATAAAAAAAGCCAAGGGATATGGATTTGAAACCACTTCGCTTGGCTTTTTTTGATTGAGGAGGGCTTTATTGCATCCAGACGCTAGGATTTTTTCGCCATTCCGCAAGGGAATTTAAGGTCGAATGATCGATGTAGTTTTCTTTTACGGCTTCAGGAAGTAAGGCGTCGTAGTTACTCAAGCAAACCAACGGAACTCCTGCATTCTCAAAATTTTTATCAGCAACTTCAAAGCCATAGGAGAAAATAGCCACCATTCCTAATACCTCAAATCCAGCATTTCTCAGATCTTCAACTGCTTTAAGTGAGCTTCCTCCAGTGGATACGAGGTCTTCTACCACCACGACTTTTTGGCCTGGCACCACTTTTCCTTCGATCATATTTTCCATACCATGCCCTTTGGGTTTGGAGCGTACATAAATAAAAGGAAGCACCAGTTCATCGGCGAGTAGAGCTCCTTGCGGAATACCTGCGGTGGCTACACCAGCAATCGCTTCCAGGTCTGGGAAAAAGTGTTGAACAGCTTTTACTAGGCTTTGCTTGATGGTGTTTCGAATTTCCGGATAGGAGAGGGAGAGTCGATTGTCGCAATATATAGGTGATTTCCAGCCAGATGCCCAAGTAAAGGGTTTCTCAGGTTGTAATCGAATGGCTTGAATTT
>JBILBQ010000058.1:0-16857 GCA_044353615.1 Algoriphagus sp.
TTCACTCGGGAATTCCACATCGCAGTTGTGCGTGCCTGCAGGAGGACCATTGTAACCAATGGAAATAATCCGCGTATCTTTTGTCAATACCGCTCCCACATGCTTTTTGATGCAATGTGATCTCTTGGCGAGATTTACCGCCAATTCCATATAGATATCGTCAAAATCAGGTCTGCTCATGGGTATAGTTTGTCAAAAATAACATTAGAAGTGGTAGGCAAAAACACATTCTTTGGAATACCCGTGTTTTTTTCGTGAAAAAGATAAATTAACTTCACCACATGCCGTCAAAAGAAAGAAATCTAACCCTACACCGGTTAAAATTTTCTCCTATTTTTTGCCTCTGCTTCATTGTGCTTCTTTCTGCTTGCAATACGGTAGAGGTTTTTGTAGAAAATAAAGAAATCCCGTTCCAAAAAACATATACCAGCTTTGTATTAGTCAATAAGGAACTGGGAATCCAAGGGTTTGCTGATTCCGAGCTAGACCAACAGGTGCAGGTTGAATTGGAAGCTCAATTAATTGCTTCTGGCCTCGTCTACGATGCCAAAAAGCCAGATTTGGTGATCCGCTACCACTCCAATGAAGATTTGAGACAGCGGGAAAGTGTGAATAACATGAATTCATATCCCTTTTGGGGCATGCGCATGTATAATCCTTGGCTATTTAATCCCATGATGGGAAATTCCAGACCCCAGGTAACTACGACTAAGTATGCCTTGCTTCAGGTAATCCTCGATGTAATTGATCCCGAACAAGACAAGTACCTGATGACACTCACAGGAGTAGCTGAAGTATCTCAGCCAAAAAGCAAGCCCAAAATCACCCTAAAAGTTGTAGAAAAGACAGCAAACACCTTTCTTCAATATAATTCTATCCCAATAAACTAACCATGGAAAAAAAATACCAGTCCTTGAAAGAATTTTATCCCTACTATTTATCTGAGCATCAGAATCCTACCTCCCGTCTGCTTCATTTTATAGGCACAGGATTGGTTTTAATTGTACTTGTATTGGGCATCGCCTTGGAGAATTACAGCTGGCTTGCAGGTATACCCGTGCTAGGCTATGGCTTCGCTTGGGTGGGTCACTTCTTTTTTGAAAAAAATAAACCTGCG
Organism: Algoriphagus sp.; assembly: GCA_044353615.1. Taxonomy (GTDB): domain Bacteria; phylum Bacteroidota; class Bacteroidia; order Cytophagales; family Cyclobacteriaceae; genus Algoriphagus. The sequence goes on from JBILBQ010000058.1 coordinate 1,118, forward strand.
ACTTTCACTTATCCATTCTACAGCCTTGCATCAGATTTTCTATTGTTTTTTGATCTTCTTCGAGGAAAAGAAAAATTTACATGAACTGATGCATAACGAACTATTTTTTCAAAATCTGAATTAAATTAGCTGTGCATCTAAATTGGATGTAAAAAAGAAAACCATCTGCTCTAAACTGAGTTTTAAAACTAAAAAAAAATGGCAATAGCAACTCCAGAATTAATCTCAGCATTGGAACGGACAGCGTCCAAGCTTCAACAAGGTGCCTCATACCAATGGGGACACATGGGTGCTTGCAATTGTGGCAATTTAGCGCAGGAGCTCACTCCCTTTTCCAAAGCTCAAATTCATCAATATGCGATGCAGCGCCATGGAGATTGGAACGAGCAGCTTATCGATTACTGCCCAAGCAGCGGTTATCCTATAGATCTAATCGTATCCAAAATGTTGGAGAAAGGATTAAGCTTAGTGGATTTAGGACACCTTGAACGATTGTCAGACCCAGAGATTCTCGCACAAATCGAAAAAGAAAGAAGAGATTCACTAAATAAAAATTCAAGGGAGGATGTAATTTTTTACCTGCAAGTTTGGGCTAACTTATTGAGAGAAAAGTGGGTTGCAGCAAACCCTTCCTTAGAAATTCCAAGAATTGAAAAAAAATTAAAGTCACCCCTATTGGTGTAATTAATTTTTTGGTTTATTTCGTATCGTTGAATCATAAAAACCCTTTTAAAGATAGCTATGGAGGATTTTGAAGAAGAATTCGAAGAAATGGATGAGTTTGAGGAGGAAGAGGATGACTTCGCAGACGATTTTGAGGACGGCTACGACCTCGAAGAAGACAATGAATTTCTAGATGATAACATTGTGGACTTCGACGAAGACGAAGCGGATGACGATTTTGATGACTTCGAGGACGAAGAAGAACAAGATTCGTTTGAAGACGGCCTAGATTAAAAGGTGAGTCTGCAATCACCTACTTCCTTGTAATTCTGTAGGCGCTAGTCTATATTTGTACTCTATTCAACGAGAAAATTATTCCTATGCTACTAGTAAATATCTTTAGTTCTCCCATAATGCCTGGAGCACAGTTGTTTTTATTGATTGTTTGTATCCTGATTGGGCTTGGTGCAGGAATATCTGCGGCAGATGCACGAAGTACTTTTGCCAAGAAGAAGAAAAGCGATCATTAATTAATTAATCATACAAAGGAGGCCTAAAGCCTCCTTTTTTTATTCCTACCCATGAAAACTCAAAATTTCGGGAACCATACCCGCTACGACCCATTTAACCACTTTGTACTCACCCCACTTATCCTTCTTTTTCTAGGTTGGACAGTCAGTAAGATGGATTTTTCATCACAAGAAACTACACTAGATAGTTGGTTTCTCTTTATTGGAGCATTCATTCTATTCCTGCTACCATTACTTGTGCGTTCCTATGCCCTCAAACTTCAAAACCGAATCATCCTCAATGAGATGCGAAACAGGTATTTCCACCTGACTGGAAAGACTTTCGATGAGAAGGAAAAAGAATTGAGGCTTGGTCAAATTATTGGACTACGCTTTGCAAGTGACGAGGAGCTACTGAATTTGATGGACCGAGCGATTGCAGAAAAACTAAGTGCCAAAGAGATTAAACAACAAATCAAAAATTGGAAAGGCGATTACCTACGAGTTTGATCAAGTAAAGATTCCTTTATTTAATGCATCTTTAAAAAGCCCTTGAATTTGTTCTTGGGCTTTCTTTTTGAAGTCAGGCTGCGCAAAATCAAGGGCTGGCAATTCCAGAACGGCATCAAATCCTGAATTGTACCCTTCCTTTCCAGATGCGATCAGAGCTATTTTTTTACCCTGCTTACGGGCTAGTTGCAGCAATTCATAACAGGCCTTCCCGGCTTCACTTTGGCGATCGTATCTCCCTTCCCCTGTAATGATCCAATCAGCAGCCGCTACTTTTTCGGACATCCCCACTTTTTCAAAAAAATAAGGGGCTCCAAATTCTAGTTTGTTTGGAAAGAATTGATTCAAACCCAAAGCTATCCCTCCAGCAGCACCAAAGCCTTCTTGATCCATCCCCAGCCCTTTAGATTTACGAGCGAGTAGTTCCACAAAATCTGAGGTGATCAACTCCATTGCCTCGAGTTCATCCTCCTTTATCCCTTTTTGAGGGCCAAAAACCCGTACGGCACCATTCGAACCAAAAAAGGGGTTCTTTACATCGCAAAGAAGGGAAAAGGAAATAGCTGGTAGTTTCAGGGGCCGTTGAATGTGTTTGCACCGCTTTAAAAAATCGGGTGAGAATGCCGCAATTTCTCTTCCATGTACATCTAAAAATAAAAATCCCAAGGCTTGAAGAATTCCTGCGCCAACATCCACAGTTGCTGAACCACCCAAACCCAGAACAAGCTCGCGTGCTCCACGTTTTACGGCATCTTGGATAAGCACTCCTGTTCCAAAGGTAGAAGCCAAACTAGGAATCCGTTCCTCAAGCTTCAATCCTGCTATACCAGAACAGGTGGATACATCCAAATAGGCCGTTTTGGTAGAGGCCTCCCATCCATAAAATCCAAGAATCGGACGCCCTACCGCATTTAATGAGTTGCAGGACACCTTTTCTAAACCAAGGGATGCGATCAATAACTCGCAAGTTCCATCTCCTCCATCAGCCACCGGTTGACTTAAATAAGTTGCACCAGGATACTCTTGACCCAAAATCTCCTCAAGCATACTTACGGCCTCTAGTGCAGTAAATGTGCCTTTAAATGCATTGGGAGCTATTAAAAAATTCATGCCTGCCTTATGCCTGCTTCATTCGAGCAAAATAATCCTTGGCAGCAGCCTTTACTTTAGGGGCTAAATAAAGGGCTGCAATCATGTTGGGAAATGCCATCACCGCATACATCCCATCGACCAAACTTACTACCAAATCCAACGATGCAACAGCTCCTACCACAATCATAATCAAGTAAATGTAGTTGTAGTACCCTGCCACCTTCGCTCCAAAGAGGTAGCTGGCGCATTTTTGACCATAATAGGAGTACGTAAACATGGTTGAAAGCGCGAACACCAATGCGGAAATCATCAAGAGGTATTTTCCAATTACCGGTATTCCCAGTTCGAAAGCTTCAAGTGTCAATTTGACCCCATCATTTTCAGAATTTTGCCAAACTCCAGTAAGCAAAATTGCAAAGGCAGTAAGCGAACAAACCACCACCGTATCGATGAAGGGTCCTAACATGGCAATTAAACCCTCTCGAATCGGTTCATTGGTCTTGGATTGACCATGAACCATCGGCGCAGTTCCCAAACCAGCTTCATTGGAAAACAAGGACCTCCTGGCACCAATAATTATCACCGAACCCACGGCCCCTCCCATGGCTGCATTGCCCGTAAAGGCATCAACGAAGATGAGTTGAAACACTTCAGGGATATTTCCAAAATACTGAACGATAATGATTAACACGGCGATAAAATAAATTCCAACCATTGCTGGAACCATTTTAGACGCGGCTGCGGCAATCCGCTGAATCCCACCCAAAATAACCACCGCCGTCAATACCATCATGATGATACCAATGATCCAATTGTTCCGGGTCGTTTCTACTTCAGTTTCCGGTTCCAAAAGCACTGCCTGAATCACAGCTGCCAATTGATTGGAGGTAAATACGGCCAAAAGACCGATGCCCCCTGCCACACAAAAGATATAGGATAGGAATTTCCATTTCTTGCCCATTCCATGCTCGATGATGTACATGGGCCCTCCCTGGATGACCCCTCTCGAATCCTTCCCTCGGTACATGATGGACAGACTACAGGTATAGAACTTGGTGGCCATCCCCACAAAAGCAGCAACCCACATCCAAAAAAGTGCTCCTGGACCACCCATATTTATGGCAATGGCCACGCCAGAAATGTTTCCCAAGCCCACAGTAGAAGCAATGGCTGACATGAGTGCCTGCTTGGAAGTGATTTCACCTGGAGCCATTTTATCCTCGTATTTTCCTTTCAAGAGTTCAATGGCATGACCTACTTTGGTAATGGGAACGAAGCCAGAATGGATAAAAAAGAAGGTACCACCTCCCAAAAGTAAGATCAGAATGGGTGGGCCCCAGATCCAATTGCTAAAGTCAACGATGAGGGTTTCAAATCCACCTGCTTTTTTGGGTGCCCAATCTACGGTTGGTGATTTGTAAAAATCCACTCCCTGGATGGTCCATCGATCTCCTTGAAAAGAGATTCGTCCTGAAAAACTATCCCAGCTGCGCTGTTCCTTTTTAGTCCAAGCTACCTCTGCTAGCGCCGCCAACCTTGGAAATGCCAAGTAGTCAATATCAGCACGATTGGTAACCGTCTCAGACCAGAGCGGTGCCTCAACACCTAAAATATCCTCCTTTGCAAGTCCCTTCACATACGTGGTAGGATCCCATAAGTAGGCAGAATCCAATTCAATGTAAGCAGCCCAATGCAGGCCAATTCTAGAAAGGCTATCGTACTGCATGTCTAGGTAAGTTTTTTTGGCAGGAGAAAGCAACACCTTATTCCCTTGGTTTTTAGCCAATAGGGCATTCTCTTCTTTAGCCCAAAATTGAGCCACATTGCCTGGAAGTAATTTCCCTGTGGCTACTTCATCCCAGCCCATGCTTGTTTTGTTGTACTTGGATACAATGTCCTGTACCCGCTCGACAAAATAGATGTAATCCTCTTTTTCGGTCACATGAGACTCATCTCCACCGATGTGGAAATAAGGCCCAGGTGTCAGCATGGAAATCTCTCGAACAACGCTATCCACAAATGCATAAGTTAGTTCAAGTTGGGGTGCAAAAGTACTCCAGCCTACCTCGATGCCTGTATACATTTGTGAAGGTTGAGGTGCCGTAAGCGGCAATTGGTAGTCTAAAGGCTTTTTATTGAGTGAATCCAAACCTTGACCAATGGGTAAGTTGACCCCCGGATTCAATTCTCCATAGGATGCCAATGCCGAATTGGTATGGCCAGGCATATCAACCTCAGGAACTATCGTGATAAACCGAGCAGCAGCATAGGAAACTAGTTCCTTGTACTCTTCTTGGGTATAAAATCCTCCTTTATCCCCTCCCACTTCAGTGCTACCGCCTATTTCGGTTAATTTAGGCCAGGACTTGATCTCAATTCGCCATCCCTGGTCATCTGTCAAATGCAAATGCAGGTAGTTGAACTTCAAGCCTGCCATCTGGTCGATGTAAAACTTGACATCTTCTACCGATATAAAATGCCTCGCTACGTCTAGCATAGACCCTCGGTAGGCAAATTCAGGTGTATCTACTACTTTGCCCTGTGGCACAAGCCAGTCTACATCTTGGACAGTTTGGTGGCTGATCTCTGCTGGAAAAAGTTGAATAAGCGTTTGCACTCCATAAAAAAGGCCTGCTTCACCTGAGGCTTTAATTCGAACCTCCTGATCAGAAACAACCAATTCATACCCTTCAGAAGCATCCGAACCGGTCAATTCAAGGACAATATTCCCTGAATCTTTAGAGATAGGTACCTTAAAACCAGTGGCAGGCCGAAGACTAGTTGCTAGAGATTCACCGATTGAAGTCAGTTTTTCACTGGTACCGACCAACTGAATTCCGGATTCAGCAGTGAGTTGAAAAGATCCACTTCCATTGGATACCTCCTGAGGTAGTGGAATCAAACCTGCTTCGGTCATGGAAGTAGGCTTTTGACAGGATCCTAAAAGAAGGATAGATCCAATGCCAAGGGTCCAGAGTAAATTTTTCATGCTGGGGATTTTAATCAAACTTACTTTAAAATAGTATAAATCTCTTTTTCATAGCTCAAAAAAATAGAAATACACCCTCCAAAAAAAAAGGAATGGGCGCAATCCAAATAATTTTTTGCCTCACTCAAGACTTTTTCAACTATTTGTACTTACTTGATATTTCGAAATATATAGGTCATGAAAAATAAGAAAATACAACTAACAGAAGCCTCGAGAAGAAGCTTTATCAAAAGTTCAGCGCTTGCTTTTGCAGGTATCACACTTATCCCAAGGCATGTTCTGGGTGGCCCTGGATTTATCGCTCCTAGTGATAAACTAAGAGTAGCATCCATCGGAGTCGGTGGAATGGGATATGGTGACCTCACTGGAGTTCATAAAAGTGGCAAAGTAGACATCGTCGCCCTATGTGATGTGGACGATACCCGTGCGGCAAAAGGAAGACAAGATCATTCCAAGGCAACCTATTACAAGGATTACCGCGTGCTGCTTGAAAAAGAAGAAAAAAATATTGACGCCATAACCGTTTCCACACCGGATCACATGCATGCTGTGCAAGCGATGATGGCTATGAAGATGGGCAAGCATGTATACGTACAAAAGCCCCTTTCGCATGACATCTATGAAGCTCGCATGCTCACTCAAGCAGCAGAGAAGTACCGCGTAGTCACTCAAATGGGTAACCAAGGTTCCTCCGGGGATGGCGTACGTAAGATGGTGGAATGGTATGAAGCAGGACTGATTGGAGAGGCTACCAAGGTTTGGTCTTGGACCAACCGTCCGGTATGGCCACAGGGCATTCCTTGGCCAAGCACCCCAATCGCTCCTCCAGCAGATTTGGACTGGGACCTTTGGCTAGGAACAGCTCCATACAAAGATTATGTAGGCAATTTGGTTCCTTTCAATTGGAGAGGCTGGTGGGATTACGGCACGGGAGCACTTGGAGACATGGCCTGTCACATCATGGAACCACCATTTCGAGTTTTAGGACTTGGATATCCAAAGTCCGCTGAGTGTTCTGTCGGTTCTGTTTATGTAGGCGAATTTAAGCGTGGGCATTTTCCAGAAAGCTGTCCTCCCTCCTCTCACATCACCCTACGATTTGACCGCCCAGGAAAGGATGATTTGGAATTCCATTGGATGGATGGCGGGATACAGCCTACCCGACCTGAGGAATTAGGTCCCAATGAAATGATGGGTGATGGTGGCAATGGAGTGATCATCGAAGGAACAAAAGGAAAAATGATGTGCTCCACTTATGGTGCTAATCCCCTTTTATTGCCTACCTCCAAAACCAAGGACATCACTGTAAAAGAATCGCTTTATCGAGTACCAGGAGGTGATCGAGGACACTACGACAACTGGGTAAACGCTTGTATTGCAGGTTTTGGCTCCACTGAATTTAAGCAGCTCAGCTCTCCCTTCTCAATTGCAGGACCATTAACGGAATCCGTATTGATGGGTAACCTCGCCATCCGTAGCTACGACTACCAAGTACCTCGAGCAGGCAATGCAAATCAAATGGATTACCCTGGTCGTGGAATCAAGCTACTTTGGGATGGTCCAAACATGAAAATCACCAATTTTGAGCCAGCAAATCAGTTTGTAACTCGGAATTATAGACCTGGATATACCCTTTAAATGGAGTACTTCTAAATTCTATTTTCCAGGAAGAGGATCAAAAACAAAAAAGCAAGCCGAATGGCTTGCTTTTTTGTTTGCTTGAGAGCAGTTGATTATTGGTCCAAAATTATGGCAAAAATCAATGGTGCTACAATGGTAGCATCTGACTCTATGATGTGTTTTGGAGTTTTCATTCCCAGCTTACCCCAAGTGATTTTTTCATTTGGAACCGCACCTGAATATGATCCATAGGAAGTAGTGGAGTCAGAGATCTGACAGAAATAACCCCATAATGGAACATTCGTGCGTTGCAAATCTTGGTGAAGCATCGGCACCACACAAATTGGGAAGTCACCTGCTATGCCTCCTCCGATTTGGAAGAAACCAACGGTACTCGCATCTGTAGCGTTTACAGTGTACCATTCAGCCAAGAACATCATGTATTCGATGCCAGTACGAACAGTGTGTACATTCTTCACATCGCCAGAAATCACGTGGCCAGCAAACATATTACCTAGGGTAGAATCCTCCCAACCTGGAACGATGATCGGCAAGTTCTTCTTTGCAGCTTCTAATAACCAGCTATTTTTTGGGTCAATTTGGAACGAAGCATTCAATTTACCGGAAAGCAATATTTTGTAGAAAAATTCATGTGGAAAGAACGCTTCTCCATTTTGATCCGCCTTCACCCATTCCTCAAGAATAACATTTTCAATTCTTCGCATCGCTTCCATTTCTGGAATACAGGTATCCGTCACGCGATTCATGTGGCGCTCCAATAGGTCTTGCTCCTGCTCTGGGGTTAGTTCACGGTAGTTTGGTACACGCTCGTAGTAGTCGTGTGCAACCAGGTTAAAAACATCTTCCTCCAAATTTGCACCGGTACAAGAGATGATTTGTACTTTGTCTTGACGGATCATCTCTGCCAAGGAAATTCCCAATTCCGCAGTGGACATTGCGCCAGCAAGTGTGACCATCATTTTTCCTCCTTCATTCAGGTGGGTTTTGTATCCTTCAGCAGCATCAATTAGTGCTGCAGCATTGAAGTGTCGGTAGTTGTGTTTTAAAAACTCAGTAATTTTCATGTCAATGGATTTTTCTAAAGCTTCGCAAAATTACCCTTTTTTACGCACAAAAAAACCCGGAGGATATCCGGGTTTTTAAACAGGCACCTATTTACTTATTTTTTCTTGGCGGTTGAATCTGCTGCTGCCGGTTTTGTCTCAGCTGCTGCAGGGTTTGCGTTGTATTTCTTATTCAATCCTTCAGTCACAGATTTGGTCACATCGATTGCATCGGTTGCATACCAGATGGCGCCACCTCTAGTGTTACTCAAGATTACATCGATTCCATTCTCTTTAGCGTAATCCTTCATGAACTCCTGCACCTGAAGATAAACGTCATTCAAAAGAGTGGACTCGTCTGTAGAAAGTTCCCGCATCAAGTTATCTCGGTAACTAACGAGATTCTGCTCCTTCTGCATCAATTCATCTTGCTTGGCACGAATCTGGTTTTGCGTTAGGTTACCTCCAGACTGCTGAAACATGGCCACTTCTTGTTCAAAACCCTTGGCTCTAGCCTGAAGATCCAAATCCAACTTCTTTCCTTTTTCAGTAATCTCCTCAGATCTCTTTTTGAAAAAATCATACTTATTGATTACTGAGTCGGTATGCACGTATGCAAATTTCAGGTTTCCAGACGCTGCACCCTCTTTTGAAGAGGCGTTGGCGCCAGTGGCATCTGATTTTTTACCACAAGAATAAACCACTACTGCTACGAGAGCAAGAACAACGAAACGTGTAAAAATTTTTTTCACTTGGATAGAATTAGGGTTAATAGGTCGCAAATATAGATAAAGTATTCATTTTGCAAGAATCACAGCAAAATTCCAACGTTAAAATCAGTTAAAGGTCTAAAAAAAGAGATCCTGAGCCAATCGGAAAACTTGGGCATGGGCATCCACAATATCTCGGATTCGCTTCGAATAGCCCCCTCCCATGCAACACATAATTGGAATTCCCTGGTTTCTAGCGGTTGAAAGCACCAGCCGATCTCGAGCTTGTACACCAGCTAACGATAAAGAAAGCCTACCCAATTGATCTGTTTCCAATACATCTACTCCGCTCTGGTAAAGGATAAAATCAGGCTGCTCCAAATCTAAGATACGTTTTAGATGCAGGTCAAGAAGTGCCATGTAAGTCGAATCATCTGTACCATCTGCCAATCCAAGATCGAGGTCAGAGGTTTCCTTTCGGAGAGGATAGTTTTTCTCCCCATGCATGCTGAAAGTAAAAACGGAAGGATTATCCCGAAAAAGTGCGGCCGTTCCATTGCCTTGATGCACATCCAAGTCTACAATCACAACCTTTCTGGCCAATTCTGACTTAAGCAAATAATTGGCTGTAATCGCCAAATCATTTAAAATACAGAATCCCTCGCCTCGATTGAAAAAGGCATGGTGCGTTCCACCAGCGACATTCATTCCAATTCCAAATTCCTTTGCAAATCGGGCAGCTTGCACCGAACCCCCAGCGATGCAAATTTCTCGTTCGATTAAAGGTCTACTCAGCGGAAAGCCAATGGCTCGAATCTCAGCTTTGGTTAACTCCAGGTTTTTTAAGCGCGTCAGGTAGGTGTCTTCATGCGTCGTGAGAATCAACTCCTCATCTACAGGCTGAGGTATAAAAAAATTGGATTCGGTTACCGTTCCTTCAAATAGTAGCTGCTCTGGAAGCAAACTGTATTTTTCCATTGGGAACCGATGCCCTTCAGGTAATGGATGTGCAAAAATCGGGGAAAGGGCAATTTTCAGCATAAAAAAAGCGCTAGTAGACTACTAACGCGATCTAATCAGTAAAGCTTTTATTTCAATCTTCATCTTCAAAGTCTTCATCCTCAGTCATAAATGAATAGAGGGTATCATCCAACGTTAAGGTATCGTCATTGAATTCCAGTATAAATTTTGCAATCACTTGCTCATCTATTTCATCTACATTCAAGGAAACATCTAGGCCAATCCCGTAATCGTGGTGGGTATCTATGTCAAGAAATTCCTGCACCTTAACGGTTTCCTCTTCTTCCATCTCCATGATTAGTTCAGTGATGAACCAACCAATTTCCTCTTCTTCAGGAGTCAATGGCTTCATATTGCCATTTTCATCCTCTTCGTAATTGATTGCTTTAAAATTGGGAAACTTTTTGGCGGCCTCATGCTCAGCCAATTCGTATACTTCACTTGCATGGTGGAGGCGGAGGGTGTAAAGCGCAGTATCGTAAATTACTTCCTTTCCCTCGTAGGTACCTACAAAATAAAAGTTGACGTATTCCTCTGAATTTTCTTCGTCAGGAGTTATTTTAAAAGACATTCCTGTTTCCTGCAACTCTTTTTTGAGTTGGGCAACAGTTTCTGGGTCAAATCCTGGATTGATAAAGTTCATCTCTGGTAGATTTTGAAATGTTAGTTGGAAGGTTCAGCTTAAACGAATATGGAGGAATTACTCTTGTTAAAGAAAGAATAAACGAAAAATGTTTCCAAATAAAATAGATCAAAATTTTGTGAACCTCCTATTAAAGGAGGATGAAGGGTTAAAACTGGAGTACAAACAACAAATAAGTTCCCAGGAAAAGATTGCCAAAACCCTTTCAGCCATGTCAAATACGGCAGGAGGGCTGATTTTGATCGGTATTTCAGATCAACGGAAAATCATAGGAATTGATCCAGAAGAAGAGCGCTACATGATTACTGCTGCCAATGAGACCTATTGTGTTCCCAAGGCAACTTTAGAATTGCATGTGATTACCATAGCCCCTGAAAATCTAAATGAGGAAGAGAAATATGTTTTGGTCGTGATCGTCCACGCTACGCAAGACGAACCGGTGTCTGTTAAACTGCCAGATGGGAATTTGAAAATTTACCGAAGGATTGGAGACAAAAGCTTAGCTAGTTCAATCTAAACTCACGCCTAAAATGCTGTTGATTAAACTTAGAATCAAGGCAAAAGCAAGGGCCCACCAAAACCCATCCACCGTAAATCCAGGTGTCAACTCAGCTGCCAGTAAGACGACTACTGCATTGATTACCAATAGAAAAAGTCCGAAAGTGAGTAGACTTATTGGGAGGGTTAAAAGAACTAGGATTGGTTTAACCGTAAAGTTGATCAGAATGATGATGACCACTAAAATAATTCCAGAAAGAAGGCTACTAATTTGAACCCCGCTCAGGAGAAAGTCGGCTAAAAAAACGGAGATCCCTCCTACTAGAACTTTGGAGAGAAAGGAAGTGGTTGACGAGGAATTTTTCATTTTTTTATTCGCTTAGAGTTGAAATTGAAAAGGAGGAATTAGTTAGTAGATTCACTTCGGGAAATAAAAAATGAATTTTTTATAACTATTAATAGTTAAAATATCGTCAATTTTATTCAAATTAAATTTTTTAGTTTTTTTATTTTACTCTTTTTGTCAAAAAGAGGAGTTTTAGATTGAAAGTAATCTTACTTCCTTGATATAAATCATGGAAAATGGAGGGAAACCGCTGGTATAAATATTCATTTAAGTCGAGTCCAACTTCTATATTTGTTTGAACTTTCAAATTCATCCCCAGTGATTCTAATAATTTTATTTCTATTGCATTGGTACTTCTCGCTGTTCTGCCAAAGCTTCTTTCTTCACCGCTATGCGGCGCACCAAATGTTTGTCATGAACCGCTATTGGGAAAAGTTTTTCTACTTTTTCACCTGGTTATGGCAAGGGAGTTCGTACCTCTCTCCTCGAGCCTATGCCATCTTACACCGCATGCACCATGCGTATTCGGATACACCTCAAGATCCACATAGCCCGCACCATACAGAAAACCTGTTTTCGATGATGTGGAAGACCAAAAATATTTACAACGACTATTTCAGTTTTAAGCTGAAGCCAGAAGATCGGTTTTCAAAGGATATTCCGGATTGGAACAAGTTCGACCGTTTTGCAGATAGCATGTTGGTGAGATTGGCTTGGGGAATTTTCTATGTTGCTATTTATGTGTTGTGTATCTCCTATTTTGAACTAGCAGGCACCCACTGGTGGATGTATTTCTTATTGCCTATCCACTTTTTGATGGGCCCTGTTCATGGTGCTATCGTCAATTGGAGCGGTCACAAGTATGGGTATGCCAATTTTGACAACAACGATAAATCCAAAAATTCGCTTTTACTCGATGTGTTGATGCTAGGAGAATTATTCCAGAACAACCACCATAAACTTCCAAACCGTGCCAATTTTGCGGTTAAATGGTATGAGTTTGACCCTACCTACCCCATTGTAAAGCTTTTGCATGCCACTGGAATCATAAAATTAAGAGCCGCTTAAGGCAAGCATATCAACTAAAAAGGGGTGATTCTAAGTTAGAATCACCCCTTTTTAGTTTAATGAAATGAGTTCCAGTTTGAGGACCAAAACCAAGAATTTGGAAGAACAAGTACCGTATCATTTTTAAGCTGAAATCAACCAATAATTTCCTTCCTACGCGCAAGCCTTTATCTTTGTAGCTTTATCCCACTACCCAACCGATGAATTCATTTATACAAGAATTGAAATGGAGAGGCATGCTCCAAGACATGACACCAGAATTAGAAGAGCACCTTGCCAAAGGAATGGCTTCTGCTTATCTGGGTTTTGATCCCACAGCAGATTCGCTTCACATTGGACATTTGGTTGGGGTGATGACCTTATTGCATTTTCAACGAGCAGGTCATCAGCCAGTTGCACTAGTTGGTGGTGCCACAGGGATGATTGGAGATCCCTCTTTCAAATCAGCAGAACGAAATTTGTTGGATAAGCCAACCCTAGATCACAATGTGGCCTGCATTCAAAAGCAATTGGCTAAATTTTTGGATTTTTCTGGCAATCAGAAAAATAATGCTCGCCTAGTCAATAATTACGATTGGATCTCTGAGTTTACCTTTTTGGACTTTATTCGCGATGTAGGTAAGCACATTACGGTTAACTACATGATGTCCAAGGATAGCGTAAAAAGGCGCTTGGAAGATGGAAATGGCCTTTCGTTTACCGAATTCAGCTACCAATTGATTCAAGGCTACGATTTTTACCACCTTTGGAAAAATGAAAACTGCACCATTCAATTGGGTGGATCTGATCAATGGGGAAATATTGTGACCGGAACGGAATTGATCCGTCGAATGGGCGGTGGCAGTGCTTTTGCCCTGACCGTTCCATTAATCACCAAAGCAGATGGAACCAAGTTTGGAAAAACTGAAGGTGGTTCGGTTTGGCTAGATCCAGAAAAGACCTCGCCTTATGCGTTTTATCAATTTTGGTTGAATGTATCGGATGCCGATGCCTCCAAATACATTCGAATTTTTACGGTGCTCGATCAGTCTACCATTGAAAAATTGGAAAAGGAACATGCCGAAGCACCGCATTTACGCCTTTTGCAAAAAGAAATTGCGAAAGAAGTGACCTGCATGGTTCATAGTAAAGAGGATTACGAAATGGCACTTAAAGCCTCTGATATCCTATTTGGTAAGTCCTCAACCGAGGATTTAGCCTCACTTGACAAGCGAACCTTTTTGGCAGTATTTGAAGGAGTCCCTCAAGTTCAGCTGAGTTATTCAATCTTCTCTCAACTTGAAAATGTACTGGATCTTCTCGGTGAAAAGACTGATTTTCAGCTTTTCCCTTCCAAAGGTGAAGCTCGAAAGATGATTCAAGGCGGAGGAGTCAGCATCAACAAAGAAAAAGTTGCAGATCCCCTTGCTCCAGTCACTTTCTCCCTCCTTCAAGGGAAATACTTGCTAGTTCAAAAAGGGAAAAAGAATTATGTGATTGTTGAAATCTTATCTTAACCAATCATTTTTTAAAACAAGGGATGCGCACAAATCTTCCAGATTTGTGAAATTTGACTACTATTCAATTCTTTCTTTTTTGACTAAGATTTAATACATTCGAATCTGTCCTTCTTATCTACTTATCTAAAATGGCTGGCGAAAAAAATAAAGAGAAATTAATCTTGGATGCAGCAATTGCCTTGTTTACAACTCAGGGTTTTTCAGCTACTCGAATGGAAGATGTGTCAAAAAAGGCAGGCATTAGTAAAGGCTTGACCTATTTTTATTACAAGAATAAAGAGGACCTCTTTATGGCACTTACCAAGAAAGCCTTCGAACAATTAAAAGATGAGTTCAGAGACTCCTTGCGCTCTAAAGGTAAAAATGGGTTGGAAATGTTGACTGATTTGGTTCAGCGAATCTGGAAATTTTCCAAGGAACAACCTGTGTATTACCAATCGATCATTCATTTTTTGGACTTACTAAAAAAATACACTTCCCCAGAACTAAAATCACAAATCAATCCCTTGATTTTGGATTCCATACATTTTCATAAACTTTTGGAAATCCAATTGGAGCCAACCCGATTGGGAATTCAAATCGTTTCTCAGGGAATAAAAGACGGAAGTATTCGACCAGAATTACAACCAGAAATCACATTTTTTACCATTTGGAGCATGGTTCTGGGTTATGAAAAAATGGAAGGACCCATTTCTTTTGAAGGAAAAGAAACCAAAGTAAGCCCTGAAGCATGGCAGCGTGGATTTCTTAAATTGATGCAAGACATGCTCAAAGGAACCATACAGGCTACAAAGCCACAGGTGGTTCAGGCTAGTTTATTTTAAAAAAGGGGCGTAAGCCCCTTTTTTTTATCTGCTTTTCCACAATTCTTTTAACTGCTTCCCATTGATGAGCAGTACAAAACGGGTTGGATTAGGGATCAAGACAATGCGCAAGTCCACTTTGCCAAGCTGATCCGATTCGATAGGCACGCCCTGATCACCATTTACCTCATAGGTGATACTCCCTTTTGCATCAGGAAGCATTTCCTGGTAGTAATTAGCCAAGTAGGCTGTGGGCAATAAAACATCCGAATCTGACTTTAACTTGGAATAAATCTTCTCTAATTCGGGTTCTAAAATATCCTCGTAATTTTCGTTGAAATCGTCCTCGAGATCATGCAATTGCTCCTCTAAATCATCGTAGTTCTCATCACTATATTCCAAGGCACTTAGCTGATTTCTTTGTTGAACAATTTCTGTAAGCTCCTGGTCTATTTTTTCCCAATTCATGGTTAATCTCTTGATTGATTGTTTGATTACAAATATGGCGATAATCCTAAAATTAGCGATCCAAATTAATGTAACTATTCACTTATGAGGAGGATTTTTCCATTTCTTCCTGCTTGCTCGTAGGCATCTAATGCCGCTTTAAACTCAGAAAGTGGATAAGTGGCAGCTACATCAACCTTGGAGTTATCCTGCATCAAGAATCCAAATACACGTTGAAAAGCTTTCATACGTTGTTCCG
>JBILBQ010000059.1:0-16705 GCA_044353615.1 Algoriphagus sp.
CCCAAGGAATGGAAGGGTCGAATAAGACCTCCTACCTGAAATCACTCGACTACATGGGCTTTGCTCCCGGTGAAGCAGTGAAGGGAAAGTTGGTGGATTACGTGTTTGTAGGTTCCTGCACCAACGGCCGCATTGAGGATATCCGCGCAGTGGCTGAGTTTGTAAAAGGCTACCAAAAAGCTGAAAACATCACTGCCTGGATTGTGCCAGGGTCGCGTGAGGTGGAAAAAATGGCCCACGAAGAAGGCTTGGTAAAAATCTTGGAGGATGCAGGGTTTGAACTCCGTCAACCCGGTTGTTCTGCCTGCCTTGCCATGAATGACGATAAAATTCCTGCAGGTAAGTATGCGGTTTCTACCTCCAACCGAAATTTTGAGGGCCGTCAAGGTCCTGGAGCGCGGACGATGCTTGCTTCTCCTTTGACTGTAGCTGCGGTAGCGATTACAGGTCGGATTACAGATCCAAGGGAAGTATTTTAATCTTAAAATACGAAGTGGGAAGTACGAAATACGGAATGCAGGGAAATACCCCCAGTAGTCTAATTTGAACCTTAGAACTAAGAAAAAATGGCTTACGATAAATTCACGATCCTAAAAAGTACGGCAGTTCCCCTGCCTACTGAAAACGTAGACACCGACCAAATCATCCCTGCTCGCTTCTTGAAGGCTACCGAGCGTGAAGGATTTGGTGACAACTTGTTTCGTGACTGGCGATACGATGCGGAGGGCAATCCCAAGAAGGATTTTGTGTTGAATGATGCCACCTTCTCCGGAAAAATTCTGGTGGCAGGAAAAAACTTCGGTTCGGGCTCCAGCCGCGAGCATGCCGTATGGGCCTTGTATGACTATGGATTTCGCTGCGTGGTGTCCAGCTTTTTTGCAGATATTTTTAAAAATAACTGTCTGAATATCGGCGTCCTTCCAGTGACGATTTCAGCGGAATTTGCAGACACCCTCTTTGCCGCAATTGCTGCGGATCCCAATACCGAATTGGAAGTGAACCTTCCTCAGCAAACGATCACCTTGCTGGCTACAGGCACATCAGAGTCCTTCGACATCAACGAATACAAGAAGGACAACATGCAGAATGGCTTCGACGACATCGACTACCTGATCAACATGTCCGCAGAAATAGAGGGCTTTGCAGCTTCTCGATAACAATTTGGTCTGATGAAGGCAAGGAGATTAGAGTGGATGGATACTACCTTGAGGGATGGCGAACAGACCTCAGGTGTTTCTTTCTTGCCTTCCGAAAAACTTCATCTAGCCAAGGCACTTTTAGAAGAACTTAAAGTAGACCGCATCGAGGTCGCTTCTGCGCGTGTTTCCGCAGGAGAACTCGAAGGAGTGCAGCGCATCACGCAATGGGCGGCCCAAAAAGGGTTTTTGGACCGGATTGAGGTGCTTGGCTTTGTCGATACCCCTATCTCGGTGGATTGGATTGTCGAAGCTGGTGCCAAGGTGCTCAACCTCCTCACCAAAGGTTCCCTCAACCACCTGACCTACCAATTAAAAAAGACCCCAGCAGCTCATTTTGAGGACATACAGGCAGCGATTGCCTATGCGGTGAAACAGGGCCTTCAAGTCAATGTGTACTTGGAAGACTGGTCCAGCGGAATGCGCGATTCTCTAGACTACACCCTAAGTCTGATTGACATGCTTTCCAAGCAACCGGTCAAACGGATCATGCTTCCTGACACCCTTGGAATTCTTTCGCCTCTCGAAGCACGTACCTACCTAGGACTGGTTATTTCTAAGTTTCCAGGAATCCATTTTGATTTTCATGGACACAACGACTACGATTTGGCGGTAGCCAATGCCCTGGAGGCCATTCAGCTGGGGATATCGGGAATCCATAGTACGGTCAATGGACTTGGTGAACGCGCTGGAAATGTTCCTTTGGAATCACTTCTTGCCGTAGTCAAAGACTTCACCGGAATAGAAACAGGCATCCAAGAGCAGAAAATTTTCCGAGTGTCCAAGCTGGTAGAGCAGTTTTCTGGGCAATATATTCCTGCGAACAAGCCTGTGGTAGGGGAGAATGTCTTCACCCAAACTGCCGGAATTCATGCGGACGGAGATCAGAAAAAAAGCCTCTACTTCAACAAGCTACTTCCAGAGCGCTTTGGTAGAGAACGAAAATATGCCCTCGGTAAATCCTCAGGGAAAGCCAATATTTCAAAAAACCTGGAGGCCTTGGGAATTTCCCTCGAGCCCGATGAACTAGCACGTGTTACCCAGCGGATCATCGATTTGGGGGATAAAAAAGAGCGCGTAACGCCCGAAGATTTACCTTACATCATTTCAGACGTGTTGCAAAACACTGCCCTGAACAACCATATCCGTATCGAGGGCTACCACATGACCCAGTCCAAGGGACTGAAGCCCTCCGTCCAATTGCGACTCCAGGTACATGGCAACAGCTACGATGCTGCAGCCACGGGGGATGGACAGTACGATTCCTTTATGAATGCCCTGACTGCGATTTACACCTCGCTGCACAAAGAGCTACCCAAGCTCGTAGATTACCATGTGACTATTCCTCCCGGAGGAAAAACAGACGCTTTGGTAGAAACGGTCATTACCTGGGAGCATGGGCATCGTTTCAAGACCAAGGGACTAGATCCCGATCAAACCGTGGCCGCCATGATGGCCACAGAAAAAATGCTTAATATCATGGATTCAATCACGACAGCACCTCAATCCACCAGTTCCCTCGTATGAAAATAAATATTGCACTCCTTCCTGGAGACGGCATAGGCCCAGAAGTTATCGCGCAAGCAGTGAAGATGGTCAATGCCATCGGTAAGAAATTTGGCCACCAGATCAGCTACCAAGAGGGTTTGGTAGGCGCCTGTGCGATCGATGCCACAGGGGATCCTTATCCAGATGCTACCCATGAGATTTGTGTAGCTTCAGATGCAGTTCTTTTTGGTGCCATTGGAGATCCCAAGTACGACAACGATCCCAAGGCCAAGGTTCGACCGGAGCAAGGCCTGCTCCGCATGCGACAGAAACTAGGTTTGTTTGCCAATGTGCGGCCCACCTTTACCTTTCCTTCCTTGGTACACAAATCTCCGTTGAAGCTCGATCGAGTGGATGGGGTAGACTTGGTGTTCTTCAGAGAGCTCACTGGAGGCATCTATTTTGGAGAGCCTAGAGGAAGAAACGAGCAGGGCACGAAGGCCTTTGACACCAACGTCTACAGCAAAGAAGAGATTGTGCGTTTGGCACGAATGGGTTTTGAAGCTGCGCAAAAGCGTAGAAAACTCTTGACCTGTGTGGATAAGGCCAATGTGATGGCGACTTCAAGATTGTGGAGGGAAACCGTCCAGGAATTGGCGCCTGAGTATCCGGATGTAAAAGTGGAGTATGAATTTGTAGACGCCGTGGCGATGCGACTGATTCAATGGCCCAAGGCCTACGATGTGTTGATCACAGAAAATCTCTTTGGCGATATTTTGACGGACGAGGCTTCCGTAATTTCTGGATCCATGGGATTGATGCCTTCCGCCTCCTTAGGAGCCAAGGTGAAGCTATTCGAACCCATCCACGGTTCCTATCCTCAAGCAGCGGGTAAAGACATTGCCAACCCGCTGGGCACCATTCTCTCCGCATCCATGATGTTCGATTATGCCTTTGGATTGACAGCCGAAGCCAAATTGATCAGCGATGTAGTCAATCAATCCTTGGCCGAAGGAATCGTCACTGAAGACATCGCCGAAGGAGGGAAAGCCTACAAAACCTCCGAACTAGGCGACTGGTTGGCGGCACGGATTCTAGCATAAATCTAAAAACCACCTTAGAAATAAGGTGGTTTTTTAGTTTTATCGAAGAAACTGGCAATTCAGAAAGTAACTGGATTGCTTTGTTTGGCGCAGTTGATTTTTAGATAAGCAGACAGTTACTTTGAATGGATTCTTTTTCAAGATTTCTAATCACGCTTTATTGAATAGAACTCGCGATTTTTATTTTCCATGGGAGGCATAGGTAAAATTCTCTCCTGCTATACTTTTTAGAAGCTCTGAATTACTCATGCTATGAAATCTCTCCTTTAGTAACTGATGTTTTTGCTTAACCAGTAACTTGAGTGCTTTACCTTCTGCAAAACGGCGAAGACTTTCTTCATCTAGTAAGTTGAGACCCGGTACTTCAGTTACTTGGCCAGCGTCATTTTTTGCTACCATGGTGAAATAACAGGAGTTGGTATGGTGAGTAATCCCTGTTTTAGGATTTAAAGATTCCACACGGATCCCAACGATCATCGAAGTTTTACCTACATAGTTTACCCTCGCCTTCAAACTAACCAGGTCCCCAACCTCAATAGGGTAAAGAAACTCTACGCCTTCCACAGAAACGGTGACCACATAACCACTACAGTGCTTCGCTGCTGTAACATAAGCTACTTTATCCATTAAGGATAAAATAATGCCACCATGTACTTTGCCTCCAAAATTGGCATAGCTAGGAACCATCAATTCGGTTAGGATGGTTTCAGAGTCACTTGTAGTCTTCATCATTGCTTTTCCATTAGAGTTTTTATAGCTCACTAAATAAAATAATCAAAATAAATCACAGCTCTGAATAAAGGATTCCCTTCCAAAAAGGATAATTGGAAGTCAATGACTAATTTAAAGGACAGTGGCAATTCCACTAAACATAAACTAGCTCCTTTTTTATTCTTTCAAGATATCGATGCTTAATTCCTTTTTTTGACACCAAATCCACTTTGATGCCGAGCCACTTTGGAAGCTACTACTTGAACAATCTACTGGAATATACCTATTTTTCACCCGTAATCATGCAGTACAAACCCTTCTCCTACCTTTTTTCGATTTCCTACTTTGGGGCACGCTTCAAAGGATGGGCCAAGCAGCCCGAGCAGCCCACCGTTGAGGGAAAGTTGGAGCGTGTGCTTCGCTTTGTTTTAGAAGATCGAAGTTTTACCCTGATTGGATCCAGCCGAACAGACTCTGGTGTGAGCTGTCGCAAAGGCTATGTGCAGCTTTTTTTGGAGGAGACCATTGCCTTTGAGGACCTACTCCGGACCATCAATGCCCACCTCGGAGGAGAGATCCGATTGGATTCCGTGCAGGAAGTGCCTCGGGACTTCAACCTGATCCAATCTGTTCACCAAAAGACCTACCGCTATTTCTTTGCTCAACCGGATGGATTCCATCCTTTTGCTTCTTCCTTTGTTTCAGCGGTTCCTTTTGCCAACACCCTCACTCAGATGCAGGAAAATGGGCAGCTGTTTGTTGGTAGGCACAACTTCAAGGCTTTTTGCCAGCATTCCGCTACCAAGTTGAGCTACGAACGGGAGGTGGAATCTCTGTCTGTGTTTGAAGTAAGCGACATGCCCTCCAGCTTTGCACCGTCCCAAGTATTTGCAGTAGAAGTAGTAGGGAAGGGGTTTTTGCACCATCAGGTGCGCAAGATGGTTTTTGCCATTTGGAACTGGAACGCAGCACAAATCCAAGAGCGCATTGCCCATCCAGAAAAAGATTGGCCCGCCGTGCCTACTGCTCCCGCGAATGGTTTAATTCTTTGGGATACGGTCCTGAAGCGGGAGTAAAAATCAAAGCGACAGCTCCATTACATCGTCGTCCATCACGTAGCCAGACCCAATGTCGTTGACCTCTTGCCGAATGGTCACAAAGCCTAGGACTCGGTAAAAATCAATGGCCTTTTTATTTTGCTTGTTTACATTCAAAACCAGGCTTTTTTGCCCCGCTTCTCGGACCCTTTTTGCCACTTCCAAAAGCAATGTTTTTCCCACCCCTTTTCCTTGGCTGCTGGGCAGCAAGTACAATTTGTGTAGTTTGGATATGCTGCCGGCAAGGTGATTGAGTTCGTAACCTGCAAATCCAATTGCTTCCCCATCTTCCTCGGCAACCAGAAAACCATGCCCCTTTTCCACTTGCGATTCGAGCATCTTCAGGTCATACATCCAATTGAGCATGTAGGCTATCTGCTCCGAACTCAATATGCCCGCAAAGGTCGATGGCCAGGTTTGATGCGCAATCCCTTGGATTAGAATCAGCTCTTCTTTGGCAAGTAGTCTCAGGTGTACCATATTGAATTGAAAGACTTTTTTTAAGGCGATATGCCTTCAGTAGGCAAGTTTAATAGGTAATCAACTCCTGCAGCTTCACTTTAAATCGATCTACCGGCAAGAATTGCTTTTCTAGATTGGGAGCAAAGGGTACCGGGGTATCCAAACTCCCTTCCCGCATCACGGGAGCGTCGAGATGGGCAAAGCAGTGCTCGGAGATCCAGGCACAAATCTCCGCGCCAATACCGCCGGTAAGCGTATCTTCTTGGAGGAAAATGACTTTACCCGTCTTTTTCACGGTTTCCGCTACCGCATCCTTGTCCCAAGGGAGTAGCGTGCGCAAGTCAAGAATATCGGCCGAAATGCCGAGTTCCTCCACTACTTTTGTAGCCCAGTGTACGCCCATCCCGTAGGTGATTATGGAAGCCTGTGTTCCGGTAGCGGCTAATGCGGCTTTTCCAACCTCTACCGTGTAATAGCTATCGGGCACAGGTCCAGAGATGGAGCGGTACAGCATTTTGTGTTCAAAATAGAGGTACGGATTGGGGTCTTCCAAGGCTGCATTGAGCAGGCCTTTGGCATCGTGGGGATTGGAGGGATAAACTATTTTTAGCCCTGGCGTATGGAAAAACCAGGCTTCGTTGGATTGGGAGTGGAAAGGACCCGCAGCGGTACCTGCTCCTGTAGGCATGCGAATCACCACATCCGCATTTTGCCCCCAGCGGTAGTGGATCTTGGCGAGGTTGTTTACAATTTGGTTGAAGCCTACGCTTACAAAGTCGGCAAACTGCATTTCCACCATGGCCTTATAGCCTTTGATTGAAAGGCCTAGCCCTGCACCAATGATGGCACTTTCGCAAAGCGGGGTGTTGCGGACTCTTTCTCCGCCAAATTGGGCTTTGAACCCGTCCGTGATTTTAAATACGCCTCCATATTCTCCAATGTCTTGCCCCATCAGGACCAGATTGGGGTACTTTTCCATGGACTGTCGCAACCCATCGCTGATTCCATCGATAAAACGCTTTTCTGTGTAGGCGCCACTCGGTTCCACGACGGTTTGGGTAAAGGGAGCATACACATCACCCATTTCCTTTTCCACTGTTGCCTGTACCGCTTCTTCTGCAAAGGCTATTTCTAAGGCATCGTTGATGCTCTTTTTAACCTGTTGGTTGATTTTTTCCTGTTCTTCTGGGGTAAGCACCCCTTCGGAAAGCAAATAGTCTTCGTAGCGGTCGACAGGATCTAGCTGGGCCCATTCCTCCATCAAAAACTTAGGAACATACTTGGTGCCCGAAGCTTCCTCGTGGCCGCGCATGCGGAAAGTGATCGCTTCGACGAGTACAGGTCTAGGATTTTCGCGCAGGTCTTCGGCAAGGCGCAAAATGGTGTCGTACACTTCAAGTACATTGTTGCCTTGGATGCGCACAGCTTCCATGCCGTAGCCAGGGCCTTTTTCGGTGAAGTATTGGAAAGCAAACTGCTCTTCACTGGGGGTGGATAGCCCATAGCCATTGTGTTCTACCACAAAAATCACGGGCAATTTCCAAACTGCCGCCACATTCAATCCTTCGTGGAAATCTCCTTCCGAACTTGCTCCGTCCCCAGAAAATACCAAGGCCACTTTTTTCTCACCTGCAAGGGTATGTGCCAAACCGATGCCGTCTGCAATGGCCAGCTGAGGGCCCAAATGGGAAATCATGCCCACCACATGGTGTTCGATACTGCCAAAGTGGAAGGAACGGTCTCGGCCCTTCGTAAATCCCAATTCTTTACCTTGAAACTGTGCAAACAAGCGCTCCAAAGGCATGTTTCTGCCCGTAAAAATGCCCAAATTGCGGTGCATGGGGAGGATAAACTCATCGGGAGCGAGGGCATTTACGGCCCCTATCGAAATTGCTTCCTGTCCCCAGCCGCTAAACCACTTTGATATTCTTCCCTGACGGAGGAGGATGAGCATTTTTTCCTCTATCCTGCGTGGCACGAGTAGGGACTCGTACAACTTGAGAAGGGTGGCGTCCGAATAATTTTTTCGGTCAAAAGTTAATTTTTGGGCGTTTGGGGCGGTGAATTCCATAGGGGGTAATTTTCGTACCTAAGGTACGGCAAGTGAACAAATCCCCCAAGGGTTTTATGCTGTACTCGGTTGGAAGGGGAAAGAATGCTTAGGAAAGCGACTCTCCAGCATGCCCCCGACTCTCATCGGGGGCTAAAAATAAATGCAAGGAGTTAAAAAATTTTGCTGTATGTGACGAAATTAGGTAATACTAGACCCCTACTTTCAATCTTAGCATTAAGGTTAGTTTATCAAAGTGTTAAGAAGGACTGAATAGTGGGCTAAAAAGTTGGAACACGGAATCAGGGCCTGCTTCAAAACATGCTTTTTAAAGCCTTTTTACCTACCTTCGCCTTCCCAAACCGAAGCAAATTCTGTGAAAGCGAGAACATTAAAAAAGGATAAAGTCAACATCATCACGATGGGCTGTTCCAAAAACTTGGTGGATTCTGAGGTCCTCCTCACGCAACTTAGGGGCAATGGCATCGATGCCAGCCATGAGTCCGACCGCCAGGACAACAACATTATCATCATAAACACTTGCGGATTTATAGACAATGCCAAGCAGGAATCTATCGATACGATTTTGCAGTATGTCGATGCGAAGGAAAAAGGTTTGGTCGATAAGGTGTACGTGACGGGTTGCCTTTCACAGCGCTACAAGGATGACTTGGAACAGGAGATTCCGCAGGTAGATGCATTTTTTGGTACCAGGGAACTGCCAGCAATTCTGAAAAAATTCAAGGCAGACTACAAGCATGAACTAGTAGGAGAGCGTCTGCTCACCCATGCCAGTCACTATGCCTACATGAAGATATCCGAGGGTTGCGATCGTCCTTGTTCCTTCTGTGCGATCCCGCTGATGCGAGGAGGACACTTGTCTCGCCCCATTGAAGAGCTGGTCAAGGAAGCCCAGCACCAGGCCGCCAATGGCACGAAGGAGCTGCTTCTGATTGCGCAGGACTCCACCTATTATGGATTGGATTTGTACAAAAAGCGAAACTTAGCCGAGCTCCTTCGCAAGCTTTCGGATGTGGAGGGGATCGATTGGATTCGCCTTCACTATGCCTATCCTACCGGTTTTCCGATGGATGTGATTGAGGTCATGAAGGAGCGTCCCAACATTTGCAAGTACCTAGATATTCCCTTGCAACACGGTTCCACGGATGTACTCAAGGCCATGCGCCGAGGCACTACCCGAGAAAAGCAGGAAGAGCTGATCCATAGCATTCGTGACCTGATCCCAGAGATCGCCATCCGTACCACCTTGATTGCCGGACATCCTGGAGAGGGAGAACGGGAGTTTCAGGAGATGGTAGACTTTGTGGAGCGCATGAAATTTGAGCGTCTGGGGGTATTTACCTATTCGCATGAGGAGAATACACATGCTTTTGGGATGGAGGACAAGTTGTCCCAAGAAGAAAAGCAGTCCCGTGCCAACCAGCTGATGGAGGTGCAGGAGCAGATTAGTTACGACCTCAACCAGCAGAAAATTGGCAAGACTTTTAAGGTCTTGATTGACAAGAAGGAGGGAGGCCATTTTGTAGGCCGAACTGAGTTTGATTCGGTGGAAGTGGACAACGAGGTACTCATCGATGCCGCTACACACTATTGCCGCGTAGGGGACTTTGTACAGGCCAAAGTGGTGGATGCTACCGAGTTTGATCTCTACGCAACCGTGGAGGAGTAATTTTCTCATCTGTTTTGGACGTGCCTTACTGAGAAATTTCTCAAAGCGATGCTCTTATCGATCACATAAGAATTTCGAATGAACCTTTGGGCTAGCTGCGCGTTAGGTTGTTAGCCTTGGTAGGTTTTATTCCACCACATTTTGCTCATGAAGTCACTAGCCATCCTCTTTCTATCCATTTCTTTGCTGACTGTTAGTCGCGAGGTTAGGGGGCAAGATTATTTTTATTTTGGAAATACCAACTTGGTGGGAACAGGCGCATTAGTTGGGGGCAAAAAAAATGGCTCCTGGAAAGTATACCAACGAAAAGAAGTCGAAGCCAATCCGCGTACTTCCATTGTTGAAGTGCCGCTGGATGAGTTGGAGGAAAACTTTGACCTTCGTGTGCCCTTCTATCGCCTAGACCTGCAAGACAATCTCCCAGATGGGGTGATGGAGGAATTTTTTGCAGGTGGACAAGTCAAAAAGATTGTCAACTACAAAGCGGGGATTTTAGATGGAGATTTTTTTGAATTCAATGAAGAGGGAGAACTGCTCTTTACAGGCAGGTACGAACAAGGGCAGCGTATTGGAGAATGGATGGTCTACCGAAGTGATGGAACCAAAAAATCGGAATACACCTACCGCAGCAATCTATTGGAAGAATTTGTGCTCACCTACTATCCTTCAGGACAACTTGCAGAGCGAATCCCTTTTGAGCAAGGAGTGGTCAATGGCCTGTATGAGTCATTCTTTCCAGATGGAAAGATGCAGCAATCCCTTGTATTTGTGGACGGTTTGGAAGGTGGTCCATTGAAGCAATTCTATGCAGACGGGACCTTAGCCCTTTCTTGTTCCTTTAACAAGGGACTACTGGATGGAGATTGGGAAAAATTTTCACCAACGGGACAGCTCGAGTCTCGAGGTGGTTACAGTAAAGGAGAGCGAGATGGGGCCTGGAAGGAACTGTATCCCGAGGTCAATGGATTTTTTTGGGAAGGGAAATACGAAAAAGATAAAAAAGAGGGGATTTGGGAGGTTCAAAATGCCACTGGATTTGTCCATCAAAAGGAAACCTTTCAATCAGGATCCTTGGTGGAAATCAGTGAATTTACGGCAGAATCTGGTTTGGTGTTAGATGCAGGTCGCTTGGAAAAGGGAGATGGGAAGCGGTACTTTTTTGACGCGGCGGGCAATCGCCTGGAGAAAGGACGCTATGCCAATGGACAGCGTACAGGAATCTGGTATACCTATTTTCCGAGTACCAATTTGGTGGCCAGTTCAGGAGGTTATGTTGCCAATAAAAAGAGAGGTACTTGGAAGTATTACGACATTAACAGCCAGTTGGTCAGTGAGGAAATTATTCCTGCCGGCAGAGAGACTGAATCCATAGATCGCTCGGTCAGCACGTCATCTTCCCCTCAAGGAAGAACCAGATCGTATATGCCGCAGCAAAATTCCAATGGCGTCGTGGTGCCTCAATTTAGGGTCTTAACCCCAGATGGGACCCTGGGCTTCTCAGGCCCTGGAATGTTTCAGTTGGGGAATTAAACGAAATACAATTGAAATACGGTGGAGAAACAATAGAAATAGCCCGAGCGAGCTCGGGGAAATAGGGTACTCAATTCATATTTCTATTCTATTTCACGAAGCGAAGCGAAGTCTATTTCCACTGTATTTCCATTCTATTTCCATATCCTTTTTCCCAAATGATTCTTTCCTAGTAACTTCGTATCAAAATCCCAGTTAAATGACCCTGATCGAAGTTACAACCCCTGCACATCAACTCGAATTTATCGAAATGGCTGTGCGGTTGTACCGTAACGAGAAGAATTGGATTCGTCCCATAGATCAGGATATTGAAGGACTTTTTCATGCAGAGACCAACAAGCTGTTCCGCAATGGAGCCAAAGCCAAACGCTGGCTGCTCCAAGACGATTCAGGCAAAACCATCGGTCGGATAGCGGCATTTGTCAACCCCAAAATGAAGGAAAAGCAACCCACTGGAGGGCTTGGTTTTTTTGAGTGCATCCAAAATCAGGAAGCTGCTTTTTTGCTTTTCGATCAAGCTAAAGATTGGCTCCAAAGTGAAGGCATGGAGGCCATGGATGGGCCGATCAACTTTGGGGAGCGGGACAAGTGGTGGGGGCTGCTGGTAGATGGGTATTCTGAACCCAATTACAACATGCCCTGGAACTTTGCCTATTACCAGGAGTTTTTCGAAAACTATGGTTTTCAGCTCTACTTCAAACAATACACCTACGCTCGAAATGTGCAGAATGTCGGCTTTGAGAAAAAAATGGTGCAGCGTGCCGCTGTTATTCTGGAAAATTCAGATTACACCTTTCGCTACATCAAGGGGAAAGAACTCCAAGAGAAGGCACCCGAATACTTCATGACGGTGTACAATAAGGCCTGGGCACGGCATTTGGGCAAATCCATTGCGCTCAAGGAGGCGCAACTGATGTTTGCCAAGATGAAACCTATTCTAGATCCGCGCTTGATTTACTTTGCCTTTTTCAAAGGAGAGCCTGTCGGATTTTTTATTCAAATTCCCGAGATCAACCAAATTTTCAAGCATGTGAATGGCAAAATGGACCTAATCGGGAAACTTAAATTCCTCTGGTACAAGACCTTTTTCCCACCCAATAAAATGCTAGGGCTGGTCTTTGGCGTGGTGCCTGAGCATCAGGGCAAAGGAGTGGAGGGCGCCATTGTCCTGAGCTACGACCAGATGAGCGGCAAGGCATCATTCCCATACAAAACTATCGAGATGAACTGGATTGGGGACTTCAACCCCAAGATGATGCGTGTTTGTGAACAATTGATATCCAAAATCTACAAGACTCACCACACCTACCGTTTCCTTTTTGACCGAGAAAAACCCTTCGAAAGGCACCCTATTTTTGACTAAACATCCCAACAAGGGCCTTTATAAAACAACTAATCGCGTGGAACTATTCCACCAATTCAATCAGATTCATCCAAACACTTCACCCCACTAGCGAATGAAAAAGTACAACGTAACAGGCATCGGAAATGCCTTAGTAGACATTGAATTTAAAGTCACCGATCAATTTTTTGCCGACAATGGGGTAGAAAAAGGCCTCATGACCCTAGTGGATGAGGAGCGTCAAAATCACCTCATGCAAGTCATTCACCATGCCGAAGCAAAAAAGCAAGCAGGTGGATCCGCAGCAAACTCCGTGGTGGCAGTAAGCCAGTTTGGTGGCAAATCCTTCTACTGCTTCCGCGTAGCCAATGACGAATTGGGGCATTTTTACCTACAGGATTTGATTGATTCTGGAGTGGACATTGCCTTGACTTCTGCGCAACTCGAGACAGGTGTCACTGGCAAGTGCCTCGTGATGGTGACCGAAGATTCGGAGCGAACCATGAATACCTTTTTGGGAATTACTCAGAATTTTTCCAGCCAAGATGTGCACGACGCGGCCATCAAGGATTCCAGCTACCTATTTATCGAAGGCTATTTGGTGACCTCTCCCAATGGGAAGGAAGCCATGCTTCATGCCAAGAAGGTAGCCGAGGCGGCAGGAACGAAAGTGGCGTTGACCTTCTCGGATCCTGCGATGGTGAAATACTTCAAGGCCAACTTTGACGATGTGATTGGGCACAGCGTAGATTTACTTTTTGCCAACGAAGAAGAAGCCATGCTTTACACCGGCAAGTCCACCTTGGCTGAGGCGCGTGAGGAAATGAAAAAGGCAGCCAAGCATTTTGTGATCACAATGGGGAAAAATGGAGCCATGATTTTTGATGGAGATACGTTCATCGATATCGAGCCGTATCCAACTACCGCCATTGACAGCAACGGGGCCGGAGACATGTTTGCAGGAGCGTTCTTGTATGGCATCACCAACGGACATTCGTATGCAGAAAGTGGAAAGCTAGCCTCCATGGCCAGTTCTCGAATTGTGAGCCAGTTTGGCCCACGTCTAAAGTGGCACGAGGCAAAGGAGATTTTGGAGCGATTGAAGCCCTAAAGATGAAGGGGTAATCCCGATTGAGTTGTTCGAATTCGCACATCGTATTGTCCGTTTTACAACAGGTCCTGAGGAAGATTGTCCAGTTTGGAGGCCAAATGCAGGGTTTGCTTTTGGCATCAACTTGGTTACTGTAGAAAAAAATTAGAGTCCTATTCTTCAAAAATGCAACTCAGTAGCGCTTTTTGAAAAAAGGACCTATGTTTGTCTAAACCAATTCAAGATCAACTTCGTACTTAATTCAATAAACTATAAACTAACCTTTTTTACCATGAAAAAAATTCTTCTGTTGAGTCTCCTCCTTGGATGGATAATCCTTCCTCTGGCTGCTCAGACTAAAATCGAGTTCAAGGAATTTACCTTGGACAACGGACTTCATGTGATCATGCACCAGGATAATACCACACCTATCGTGGTGACTTCCGTGTTGTACCACGTAGGTTCCAAGAATGAGAATCCTGAGCGCACGGGATTTGCGCACTTTTTTGAGCACTTGATGTTTGAAGGCTCCGAGAACATTGACCGCGGTCAGTACATGAACATCATTCAGAGTAGAGGTGGAACGCTCAATGCCTACACTTCAAACGACATCACCTACTACTACGAGTTGCTTCCTTCCAATGAATTGGATTTGGCCTTGTACATGGAAAGTGAGCGCATGCTCCACTCCAAAGTAGATATGACTGGAGTGGAAACGCAAAGAGAAGTAGTAAAAGAGGAACGCAGACAGCGTTACGAAAACCAGCCTTATGGCACCATTCTTCCCGAAACACTCAAGAGAGCCTATACTACGCATCCGTACCAGTGGGCACCCATCGGTTCCATGGATCACCTGAATGCTGCGACCATTGAAGAGTTCCAGCAGTTCTACAAGGATTTTTATGTGCCAAACAATGCGACTCTAACTATCGCAGGTGACCTCGATTACACCAAAACCGAAGCAATGGTTCGCAAGTACTTCTCGGAAATTCCAAAAGGCGTTAAGGCAGTTTACCGTCCGAAAATCACGGAACCTAAGAAAACAGCTGAGGTTCGTGACATCATTTACGACAACATTCAGATTCCAGCAGTAATTCAGGCCTACAACTTGCCTGCAAGAAATCACCCAGACAGCTACGCCTTGTCCATGCTTTCTACTTACTTGACTGGTGGTAAATCTTCTTTGATGACCAAGGAACTCGTGGATAAGCAGCAAAAAGCCTTAGTGGTAGCAGCAATTCCTCTTGAATTGGAAGACGGAGGTGTGTTCTTGATGTATGGCATTGCCAACATGGGCGTAGATCCAAAAGATCTAGAGACCGAAGTAGACAAATTGATCAAGCAGGTTCAAGATCAAGGCATCACAAATGAGGAGTTTACCAAGTTGAAAAACATCATGGAAAACAACATCGTGAGTGGTAACTCCACCGTAGCAGGTATTGCTGAGAACTTGGCAGAAGCGAAAGTGATTTTTGGAAATACCAACTATGTCAACCAGGTGATGGAGGCTTATGCGAAGGTGACCAAGGAGGATATTCAGCGGGTAGCCAAAACCTACATGGACCTGACTGGACGCGTGGTATTGTACTATTTGCCGAAATCAGCTAAGCCAGTATCTGAATAATTCGTTGACTAAACGTATCGAAAAGACATGAAAAAATTTGCATTAGGAATACTAGTTATGCTACTGGCCACGGGGATCACCTTTGCCCAGGTAGATAGAAGTAAGTTGCCGGCTTCTGGCCCAGCTCCTGAAATCAAGATTGGGGAGGCAGAAACCTTCACGCTTGCCAATGGATTAAAAGTGTTTGTGGTGAAAAACACCAAACTCCCACGTGTATCGTTCACCCTAGTGTTGGAGAGAGACCCGATCCTAGAAGGAGACAAGGCAGGACTCAGCACCTTCATTGGAGACATGATGATGGGAGGTACTAAAAATAGAACCAAAGATCAGCTGGATCAAGAAATTGATTTCATTGGAGCAAGCCTCAGTGCTTCTGCAACTTCAGTTTCTGTTTCCTCCCTCAAAAAGCACCAAGAAAAAGTGCTGGATTTGATGGCGGATGTGCTCTTCAATCCTGTATTCCCACAGCCGGAATTGGATAAGTTGAAAAAGCAGTCCTTAACTGGTCTCGCGACTACCAAGGACGATCCACAGGCGATTTCTTCGCGACTTTCTCGCGCAGTCCTTTACGGAAAAAATCACCCTTACGGAGAGTCTCAAACTGAGCAAACTACCAAAAACATTACCCTAGAGGACGTTAAAGGTTACTATGCTACCTATTTCAAACCCAACATCGCCTATTTGGCTATCGTAGGAGATATAGATAAGGCAGAGGCACAAAAAGTGGTGAACCAGTATTTTGGTGCTTGGAAGAAGGGGGTAGTACCCACCTTCACGTATCCAATGCCAGTACGCGCTGCCAAGCAGGCAGTAGCTCTTGTAGACCGCAGTTCTTCTGTGCAATCCGTCATCGACGTGACCCAACCTGTAGCCATGAAAATTGGAGACGCTGACTACATCTCCAGTAGGTTGTTGAACCAGATTTTGGGTGGAGGTTCTGCCTCACGCTTGTTTATGAACCTTCGGGAGGACAAAGGCTTTACCTATGGTGCCTATTCTTCCATTGATGCAGATAAATTGGTTGGAACTATTTCAGCTTCCGCATCGGTACGTAGCGAAGTAACAGACTCTGCGGTGTACGAATTTGTCTATGAAATCAAAAATCTCGTAGACAAGGGAGTTACTCAAGTAGAATTGGACAAAGCCAAAGCAGAGCTTGCAGGTAGCTTTGGACGCTCTCTAGAGCAGCCTGGTACGGTGGCTAACTTTGCCTTGAATACCGCCCGCTACAATCTCCCTAAGGATTACTATGCTACCTATTTGCAGAAGTTGAACTCTTACACCGTTGCAGATATCAATGCTACAGCTAAGCGTTTGATTGA
>JBILBQ010000006.1:0-52699 GCA_044353615.1 Algoriphagus sp.
GACAAATCACGCTCACCAACACCCCATAGCGCTTCAACTCTGCCGCCACGGACAAGGAAAATCCCCGCACCGCAAATTTGGAGGCCGCATACAAACTCAGCCCAGATACAGGTGCCAATCCTGCCAAGGAAGAAATATTCAAAATATGCCCAAAACCTTGTTCCTTCATCACCCTACCCACTACCGTGGTTCCCAAAATGCTCCCCTTGGCATTGCAATCCAAGTGGAAGTCAATATCTCCCAACGCGTAGTCTTCCACAAATCCTGGTCGAATCACCCCTGCACAATTGATCAAATGGGAAATTGGCTGCCCCAGCTTCTTGGCGGTTTCCAGTACCCGATACCAGGTGGACTCCTGAGCCACATCCCCCTCCACCCAAAGCACAGCCGCATTGCCTTGAGCTAGATTTGCAAGTTTTTCAGCATCCAGATCCACCAGAATTAACCGGATTTTTCGCTCTAAAAACGTGTGCACTAGCTGCTTTCCAATGCCAGAGGCAGCGCCAGTAAGAACAATCAGGGTTGGGTTCATGGGTTTCAAGTAAAGCTGAAAAATAGGGAAAGAAACTTAAAAAACCCGAGGGTTCATTTTTTGTAGCTTTACCAAAAATCAACACCCATTTTGAAGGGTTTTGAACTAAATTTGAGAAACAACTCCAAAATCCAACCATGGACCACCCACTCGCTGATTCTCATTACGACCTGTTGATTCTGGGTGCTGGGCCCATCGGTCTCGCTTGTGGCATTGAAGCCAAGAAAGCAGGTCTGAACTACCTCATTCTCGAAAAGGCGCCCTCTGCAACTCCATTTACAACTATCCGGTCAACATGACTTTTTTTTCAACTTCAGAGCGGTTGGAGCTCGCAGGTATTCCCTTTATGTCAGCAGGTGCCAAGCCTACACGAACGGAAGCGCTGGAGTATTACCGAAGAATTTACTTTTTATTTGACCTGAAGGTCAACTTGTACGAAGAGGTAAAAACCCTCAAAAAAGAGGAGGGAATTTTTCACATCCACACCTCAAAAGGAGCGTATACAAGTAGCAAAATCATCCTGGCAACGGGCTTTTATGACCTGCCGAACTTGATGCATGTTCCCGGTGAGGAACTGCCGAAAGTCCTGCACTACTACAAAGAACCCTGGCCTTTTGTGGGTCAGAAAGTATTGGTGGTCGGTGGGGCCAACTCTGCTGTCGACGCCGCCCTGGAATGCTGGCGCAAAGGTGCCCAAGTGAGCATGGCACTGCTCGGGGAAGAAGTGGACGAAAATGTGAAGTACTGGGTACGCCCCGATATCATGAACCGCATCAAAGAAGGGTCCATCCAAGCGATCAAAAACTCCAAAGTCGTTGAAATCTTCCCTACTGAGGTTCGACTAGCGAATCCAGAAGGAGATGTTCGCCTGGCAAACGATTGGGTACTCGCCCTAACTGGGTATCGGCCCAATTTTAGCTTATTGGACCAGCTAGGTGTTACCCTCAGTTTGGATGAGAAACGCCAACCCTGCTACGATCAGACCAATCAAGAGTCGAATGTGCCGGGCGTGTACCTTGCAGGAGTGGTATGTGGAGGACTCAATACCCGTGAATTTTTTATCGAAAACAGCATATCCCATGCTGCAGCCATCGTTCAGGATATCTTGAAAAAATAATTATTGCAAAAAGGAGTAAAGAGTATTGCAAATAAGATAATCTTTGTAACTTCCTGAAAATTAAGAAAAACCATGGCTGCAGTTTGGAAAATTCGATGGGATGAGCAACGGACGGAGAGCATTGAGATCCCTCCCAAGGCCTACCACTTTTTTAATGAGACCACCGCAATCGTCGCTGAAAGCCAAGCGAATTATGGCGAAGCAACCCTAGATTTTCACGAGACTAGCCTGATTTTTGACTACTTGGATTTTAATTCTGCGGAGATTGCTGAGCTCCTCGAGGTGGATCCCAGTACGCTATTCCGTTGGAAAAAAGAAGACCGCAAGCTCAGCAAAGGGATTTCCAAAAGCCTCCTGGAGATTGACCTAGTGCTAGCCAAAGGCATCCGGATATTTGGCTCGGAGGAGCTGCTTTCCGAATGGCTGCAGCTACCAAATGAAGCCCTAGGACAGCAAAAGCCCATAGACCTACTCAAGAATCCATACCAGATTGCCCAAGTAGACCAAACATTGGAGTCGCTTTCTTGGGGAAATGTGAGCTAATGCGCTACTTCCGATTGATCGAAAATCTTCCAGGACGAGATCCCCTAGGCTTCGGCCTGGGGCCTGGTCGCTGGAACATCAACGGCACCCCTCTGATCTATGCTTGCTCAGTAAGCTCCCTGAATTTTCTGGAATTTTTGTCCATCAAAGGTCCGGTGGTCACCGAAAGCTCTTGGAAACTGGTAGGCTTGGAAGTGCTAGGTTCAATCCCAGAATTGGAAGTAACTGCCCTTCCCTTAGGTTGGAAAAATCGACCCTTCCCTAGAACAACCCAGGAATTAGGTTCCATCTGGGCCAAACGGGAACTTTCCCCCTGCCTGAAAGTTCCTTCCTGCCGCATTCCTTTGGCCAATTATGCCCAGGAACACAACTTGCTCATCAATCCCCTGCATCCCGAATTCAACGAAAAAATACGGGTGACAGACACCTGGGATGTGAGCTTCGAAGTCAATCGCTAAATCATGAATTTGCTTCTGTAATCAAGCGCAAACCGTCTAGAGTCAAGTTACGGTCTACCGCATCAAATACCCCTTCCAAATTGGTGAGAATAGAAGACAGCCCTCCCGTGGCGATCACGGTGAATTTCAGCCCCGTTTCCAATCGAATCGCTTCCAACATCCCTTTGATCAACCCAGTATATCCATACAGCACCCCTGCTTGGATGGCATGAATCGTGTTTTTTCCAAGGACAGATTCGGGTAGCTTCAGTTCCACCTCGGGCAACTTAGAAGTATTCATAAATAGCGATTTGATGGCTGTTTGGAGTCCAGGAACAATGCTTACCCCCAACACTTCACCCTCTTGGCCCACCGTAGTAAAGGTAAGTGCCGTCCCAAAATCAACCACAATCACAGGGCCTGACACGCGTGTGTAAGCCGCCATCACATTGCACATCAAGTCCGTCCCCATTTCATTGGGGCGGTGCGTGCGAACCGGTAGATTGGCGTAACTCGTGGCCTGAATCCGGTAGGGTAGCTTGCCAAAAAACCCTTCACAAAACTGTTCAAGGATTTCATTGATTTCAGGCACCACC
The DNA here is from genome assembly GCA_044353615.1 of Algoriphagus sp. Classification (GTDB taxonomy): domain Bacteria; phylum Bacteroidota; class Bacteroidia; order Cytophagales; family Cyclobacteriaceae; genus Algoriphagus. Next base: position 3,226 of record JBILBQ010000006.1, read on the forward strand.
GAACTGAATCCAATGGCATCAATTTGATCCGCCGTGATTCCATGTTCCAAAAAATACAAAGGCACCTTTTTGCTTAGCTGAGAGATCAATTGAGGTGCTTTCGTTTCCAATCGAAACTGATTGGTCCACTTCCCTCCCTTGGAATCATAGAGCGCAAAAACTACATTGGAATTGCCCGCATCAATGGCTAAAAACATCTTGGTATTTGATTTTATATAAATTAGGGGCATAGTTAGCAAATAATCAACTCTCCAACCTCAAAAACTCATGTATTCCCTAAGAGAAGGACAGAAATCAGACCTCCCACGCGTACTGGAACTTATCAACGAGCTCGCACTGTACGAAAAAGCACCCGAGCAAGTCACCAACACGCTGGAACGAATGGAGAAAGAAGGCTTTGGGCCGCAGCCCGTCTATGGATTCTTTGTTTGTGTCAAGGACAGTAGTCAAGAGATCATTGGCATCGCGGTGTATTACTACCGCTACTCCACCTGGAAAGGAAAGCGGTTGTATCTCGAAGATATCGTCGTGACTGAATCTGAACGGGGAAATGGAGCAGGCAAACTGCTTTTTGATCGGGTAATGGCCAAATCCCTTGAAGAAGAATGCAGTGGCATGATGTGGCAAGTGCTCGATTGGAATGCTCCTGCTATCAATTTTTACAAAAAATACGATGCGCTTCTCGAAGCAGGATGGCTCAATGCCCACCTCCAAGATTACGAGATCAAGAAATTGCTGCAGTCCTAAGCGAGATAGCTACACCCTTCCGGTTATTCGCATCAAAAAAATTAAGACTACCTTTGTGCCATGAAAGCAAAACCGTTTAGCGTAGTCTACGAAGACAATCACCTCCTTGTGGTCAATAAGGCGGCAGGAATTCTAGTCCAAGGAGACAAAACAAAAGACAAGACTCTGACGGATTATTGCAGAGATTATATCGCAAAAAAATACGAGAAACCCGGAGCTGTTTTCTTGCATCCCATCCATCGCTTGGATCGACCAGTGAGTGGACTAGTTGCTTTTGCACGTACTTCCAAGGGTCTGGAGCGCATGATGGAACTCTTCCGCAAGCGGGACATTCATAAGGTGTACTGGGCCCTTGTCAAACGAAGACCGAAGGAGGAACAAGGGAAATTGACCCACTGGCTGACCAAAGACGAAGTCAAAAACTATGTGACAGCGCACGAGATGGAAGTTCCTGGCTCCCAAAAAGCCGAACTCAACTACAAGGTGCTTGGCCACATGAATGACCACTACCTATTGGAGGTTCGTCCCATCTCTGGCCGTCCCCATCAAATCCGCGTGCAACTCGCTTCGATGGGTTGCCCCATTCGCGGAGATGTGAAGTATGGCTTTGCTAAGCCCAATCCTGACGCGAGTATCAACCTGCATGCCTTCCACCTGGTGTTTGAACATCCCATAAAAAAAGAAAAACTCTTCCTTCGTGCCGCCCTACCTGAAACTGAATTCTGGGAGCAATTCCTCGAGCTAGAAACGGTAAAAACCAAGGATCAGCATTTGGATAATACGTTTTCGGGATAAGAAAGGGAAATACGAAGTACGAGCTACGAAATACGGAATTTAAACTAATGTCGAACGCCGGACGCCGAATTTTGAACGCCGAATTCTGGAAAACTAGTTTTTAGCGTCACTAGGCTTGTCTCTTGCTTCTTGGCTCTTGTCTCTTGCTTCTGAAGTTAAATCGTATTTCGACTGTATTTCTGCCTAACTAAATTCACCATGAAAAATTGCATCCTCCTTTTCATCTCTCTGCTAATTCTCAGTGCCTGTACTGCACAAAACTCTCCCAAAACGATCTACATCGTCCGCCATGCAGAGAAGCAACTGGAAGGTAATAATCCCGAACTGGCTTATGTAGGCGAAGTTCGCGCCAAAAAACTAGCCCAAATTCTAGAAAAAGAAGCCATCAAACGGGTCTTGTCTACGGATTACAACCGAACACGAAATACCGCACAACCCACTGCTGCCGCGGCAGGGCTAACTCTTGAAGTTTACGATCCTAAAAATCAGGAAACCCTAGTCGCAGACCTACGTGGCAGCGAAGGCAATGTCCTTGTAGTCGGTCACAGCAATACCGTCAGCCAACTTGCCAATGCTTTTGTAGGTGAAGGGGAGAAATTTGCAGACCTGACCGATCTGGAATACGACTTTATTTTTGTGGTTACCCTAGAGAAAAATGGGGCCAAAGTGGTTCGTAAACTTTACAAGGAGTTTTAAACTGAATCCAGATTCCATTTTCTCATTTTCCTAGTTACATTTAGTCAAAACCAAGGCTACATGAACCGGGAGATCACCCTCCAACGTCTTCACGAAAAAAATAAGGTTTGGGACATCGCCGTCATTGGTGGCGGAGCCTCAGGCCTAGGTGTAGCCTTGGATGCTGCCTCCAGAGGGCTATCTGTGGCCCTATTTGAAAAGGCCGACTTCGCCAAAGGCACCTCCAGCAGAAGTACCAAATTGATTCATGGCGGTGTGCGCTACTTGGCCCAAGGGCAACTCTCCCTGGTCTTTGAAGCGCTTAAAGAGCGTGGCCTTCTGCTCAAAAACGCCCCTCACCTCACCCACAAACAGTCCTTCCTCATCCCAATCTATTCCTGGTGGGAAAGAATCCAATACAGCATCGGGCTGAAACTCTACGATTGGATGGCTGGTAGCCTCAGCCTTGGTCCCTCCCAATTCATCTCCAAAGAAGAAACCCTTCGACGCCTTCCCCAGCTTCAAGCGAAGGAGCTCCAAGGTGCTGTTTGTTACTACGACGGGCAGTTTGACGATGCACGACTGGCCATTCACCTCGCACAAACGGCGGATGAGCTCGGGGCTTGCCTCCTCAACTATGCCAAGATCACTGGGCTAAGCAAAGACGAAAGTGGGAAGCTCACAGGACTAAAAGTTCGGGACCTGAATCGCAAGGAAAGCTTTCACCTCCAGGCCAAAATGATCGTCAATGCCACGGGTGTCTTCGCAGATAAAATTCTGAAACTCGACAATCCACAAGCCTCCAAAACCATACAGCCAAGCCAAGGAATTCACCTGATCCTCGACCTGGAATTTTTGGGAGGTCGAGACGCATTGATGATCCCTAAAACCAAGGATGGACGAGTTTTATTTGGAGTGCCTTGGCACGGAAAACTCCTGCTGGGCACCACAGATACCATTCGCGAAAAGGCCAAACTAGAGCCTGAAGCCTTACAACAGGAAATTGACTTTGTATTGGAAACGGCAGGCACCTATTTGACACGGAAGCCAACACGGAAGGATGTACAGGCTGTTTTTGCTGGTCTTCGACCGCTTGCTCGACCGCAGGAAGGAAGTACCAAAACCAAGGAAATCTCTCGCTCCCATAAAATTATCGTTTCTCCAAGTGGACTAGTTTCCCTCATCGGAGGAAAATGGACTACCTACCGTAAAATGGGAGAGGATACGGTTGATGTTTTTACCCGAAACACCGGCAAAGCCATTCCTGCATGTGCCACTTCGAAGCAACACATTCATGGCCACACCGAAGCAATTCCTGCTGGACACTGGGCTGTGTATGGTTCGGACGCTCAAAAAATCCAAGCGCTGGCAGTTCAAGATCCAGCGTTGGCGGAACTCATCCATCCTAGTTTTCCAAATATTCTAGCGGAAGTAGTTTGGGCTTGCGAGCAGGAAATGGCCCTCACCGTAGAAGATGTGCTTTCTCGGAGAATTCGGGGTTTAATTCTCAATCCGCAAGCCGCTGTAGCAGCTGCAGAGCGGGTAGCAATCACCATGGCCAAGGTCCTTCAAAAGGATGAAAGCTGGATTGCTTCGGAATTAATTAATTTTAATAAAATAGCTGAAAAATATATGATTCATACCCGCTAAATTCAAGTTCTCACTAGAAGCAATCACCCAAAATGCCAGCTGACAAACCCTATATTTTAGCCTTAGACCAAGGCACTACCAGTTCTCGAGCCTTGATTTTTAATCAAAAAGGAGAGATTGTCTCCCTCGCTCAAAAGGAATTTACGCAATTTTTCCCTCAGCAAGGCTGGGTGGAGCATGACCCCGAAGAGATCTGGTCCAGCCAGTCCAGCGTACTGATGGAGGCCTTGCTTCAAAAATCAATTCGTCCCGACCAAGTGGCTGCCATTGGCATCACGAATCAACGCGAAACCACCATTGTTTGGGATCGACGGACGGGTAAGCCCCTCTACAATGCGATTGTCTGGCAAGACCGTCGCACCGCTGCCTATTGCGATGGACTCAAAGAAAAAGGGGTGGCTGAGCAAATCGCAGAAAAAACAGGCTTAGTCATCGACGCCTACTTTTCTGCCACCAAAATCCGCTGGATTCTCGACCACGTCGAGGGAGCACAGCAACGCGCAGAAGCAGGTGAACTGGCCTTTGGCACCGTTGACAGCTGGTTGATTTGGAAGTTGACTGCTGGTAAAAGCCACCTCACCGACATTACGAATGCCAGTCGTACGCTGATTTTCAATATCCATACCCAAAAATGGGATCAGGAGCTACTTGACCTTTTTAATATCCCTAGCTCCATGCTCCCAGAAGTCAAAAGCTGCAGTGAGGTATTCACCGAGACCGCTGGAGATGTGCTCAACACCAAAATCCCGATTGCCGGGGTAGCTGGAGATCAGCAGGCAGCACTTTTCGGACAACTATGCACCAAGCCGGGGATGGCCAAAACCACTTATGGTACCGGATGTTTTCTGGTGATGAATACGGGAAAGGAGGCTGTTCGTTCCAAAAATCAGCTCCTTACGACGGTGGCTTGGAAGATTGGGAATGAAATCAACTACGCCCTAGAAGGGTCGGTATTTATTGGAGGGGCAGCGATCCAATGGCTTCGAGATGGCCTCAAACTATTCAGCGACGCCAAGGAAACCGAAAAGCTTGCTACCAGCGTCACCAGCAACGAGGGAGTTTATTTCGTTCCTGCGCTAGCAGGATTGGGCGCGCCGCATTGGGATCAGCAGGCACGAGGTGCTTTTTTTGGAATTACTAGAGGCACGACTACAGCACATTTCACAAGAGCGGCATTGGAGGCTATCGCCTACCAAGTTTACGATGTCCTGAAGGCCATGGAAAAGGATTCAGGCAAGCCCACACAAGAACTCCGAGTAGATGGTGGGGCCACAGCCAATAACTTTCTGATGCAGTTTCAAGCAGACCTACTGGATTGTGAAATCAAACGCCCAAAAATCATTGAGACTACCGCACTAGGCGCCGCATTTTTGGCTGGGCTAGCGGTAGGATTCTGGAAAGATCAGGAGGAGCTTCAAAAATTATGGCAGCCGGATAAGACCTTTTCTCCAGCAATGGAGGACAGCAAGCGAGAAAAATTAGTACATTTTTGGCATAAAGCAGTTGAACGAACTAAAAACTGGGAAGAATGAATCCATTAGTAGCAGAATTTATAGGCACCGCAGTGGTGCTTCTTTTAGGAACAGGTGTAGTGGCCAATGTGATTTTGCCAGGCACCAAGGGAAACGGGGCAGGACTAATCGCCATCACCACGGCATGGGCTTTCGCCGTGTTTTGTGGAGTAGTCATTGCTGGACCTGTTAGTGGCGCCCACCTCAATCCTGCGGTCACCATTGGACTGGGAGCGGTTGGCAAATTTGACTGGGCCTTGGCTCCAGGATACATTTTGGCGCAACTTGGCGGAGCGATGCTTGGTTCGGGATTGGCTTGGGCCATGTACCGCCATCATTTTGACCTAACAGATGACCCAGGGTTAAAAAGGGGCGTCTTTTGTACAGATCCTACGGTACGGAATTTTTCAACCAACGTACTCTCTGAAGCCCTCGGAACGTTTGTATTGGTCTTTGTGATTCTTTACATCGCGGGAGCCAACCTAGAAGATTCAGGCAAAACCCCCATCGGCTTGGGTTCCATTGGTGCCATTCCAGTAGCCTTATTGGTCTGGACCATTGGACTAGGACTGGGTGGCACTACCGGCTATGCCATCAATCCTGCCCGTGACTTGGGTCCAAGAATCATGCATCAGCTCCTGCCCATCAAGGGCAAGGGTGACTCAGATTGGGGCTATGCTTGGGTACCCGTTGTGGGTCCGATTTTAGGAGCGCTAGTGGCTGCAGGATTGTTTCTTGTGGTTGGAAATTAGTTTAAACTCGAGTAGACCATGACCAAAGAGACTGCCATCAAACTGTTTGAAGAAAAGCAAGTGCGCAGCATTTGGGATGCAAAAGAAGAGAAATGGTATATCTCACTTACCGACGTAATTGAAATTTTAACTGGTAGTCCAAGACCGAGAAAATATTGGAATGCTCTAAAAACGAAGCTAAAAGCTGAAGGAAGTGAGTTGTCCCAAAAATTGGGACAACTGAAAATGCAATCAGCCGATGGAAAGTTCTACAATACAGATGTTGCAGACACCGAACAGCTTTTTCGTTTAATACAGTCTATTCCCTCACCCAAAGCAGAGCCCTTTAAATTATGGCTGGCACAGGTAGCAGCAGAACGATTGGATGAAATGCAAGATCCAGAATTGAGTATAGACCGGGCATTGGAGCAATACCTAAAACTTGGCTACTCTGAAAGCTGGATCAACCAACGATTTGAAGGTGTAAGCCGGATGATTCTTTTCTATTGTGCCTATGTGGCAAATAAATTAACATCAGGTTTACTTGCTGATACTAACTCAAAAGTACCTCTTACCTATTAGTTCCTCCCACTTTTTCTATCTACATATATTTAAAAAAACCACATAGGCACATGAGGTTTATTTTATCTCCATAAACCAAGTTTTCCGCCACTTTCAGACTTTTTTCAATGTGACTAAGAAGAAAAAAAGGGAAGATGGTAAAAACCATGCTCCCCTTTACAGTCTAGCTGATGCCGACTTAAGTAATCAAATTTAAGAAAATCTTTATTTCTTCTTTACTTTAAACACAGAATCTATGTGGTTTTTTTCTACTGAAGTTTTTCTAAACTGTTTAAACCAATAGCCACAAAACGTTAAGCCCTCACCCGCTCTCCTATCCAAAAAATTCCGGTACTGGAAAAGGTAGAAGTGCCTTCTGGAACTTCTATTTGAGTTAAGTACTGGACTGGAAAAAGGAGTTGGCCGTTGGCATTGGAAATTTCCAAGGGCTGATTTTCGGTTGCCAGAAGGCGGATTTCTGAAGGGGCAAACCACTTGGAAAACTTCCCCCCTTTGACCGGATAGTATTTCCAATCCCCATCCACCAGGGTTAAATCGAGGTGGCTGATCTTTTCTTCAAGTTGGAGGCATTGCAGGTGATCTAGGCCCACCAAATGCACGCCCTTGTGCTGCGAAGCCACTAAATAATGAAGGCCCTCTTCCAAGGATTGTGAGGCAGAAATCGTCAAAAAACGAAGGGGATACTGTTCTTCCAGCAGCTGCATGTTTTCCTCTTGAAAGGAAGAAGTGGCCAAAACCACGTCGATTTTAATTCCCCAACTCAGTACCACATCCACACTTTCTTGGTCTACAAGGACGGTAGGCGACCATTCCAAAAGTGGAGCGACGCTCTCAAAATTGATTCCGCTGGGATTCAATATAAAAACTGCAGGTTCCTGCTGCTCCTTGACAAAGTGATGGCTTGACATCAGCTCCAGAGTTTTTGGTAAAAATGAAAGACGTTTTGATAGGCCAATTTTCCAAGCTGCCCTTCCGAAAGCTCCTGACTGAGGTGCTCGAGAATGCTTGGGTATTTGCTTGCATTTTCGGCCAAAGGAAAATAAATAGGGTGACGACTCGAGTCTGGAAAATCCTGGGTATAAAAAAAGTCTGCTCCAAAGGCAATCGCCTGCTCATGGAGCTTGGAGCCATAGATCAGGTGTTCAAATAATCTTTCTGGCTGCTCATTGTCCAAAAAGGCGCGTAGGAAATTGATGCCAATGATGCCTCCACGATGGATGATCTCCTGTGCAAATTCATCGCTCAAATTTCGCTTGTGGTTCCAAATGCTTCGGAAGTTGGAGTGACTAGCCAGCACTGGAATAGGCAAATGGTGTCGGTCGATGTGATGTAAAATTTCTTCCGCCAATAGGTCTGAGGTATGGGAAAGGTCTATGGGAATTTGTTTGCCCGCTAGGTAGTCGAGTAGGCGTTTGCCATCTTCCTTCAAACCAATTCCTTCGGTGTAATTGCCCCCACCAAATCGATTTTCGGTATGGTGCGTGAGGCTGATGTAGGCGAATGAACCTACTTTTTCCAGCAAGGCATCAAACTGGGCATAGATTTCCTTCCAAGTGGCTGTTGCTGTGCCTATGCCAGCAGCATTCTCAATGGAAGCAATAATTCCTAGTTGCTCGGTGGTCTCCAGCTGCTGCTGAAAGGCGGCATCCCATCTACATACCGTTTCCGGATGGTCTTCGAGAAGCTGAACAAAAATCGCCGCCTGTTGACTTGCCAATTCCATGCTCCCCGAATGTACGTCCGTGTAGATGGCCATCACCTGCGCCCGTACTCCCCCAGCTTTTAGCCAAGGAAAAGCACAAGCGATTTGATTGGGATCAAAGGCATTTGCCTGTGGAACCTTTGCTAAAAAAGAAAGAAGATCACAATGAAGGTCCGCAATGGGGTAGGTCATGGAGTTGGGAGTCTTGACACAAATTAAGCCAAAAAAAGGACAGGTTGGGCGTTCCGATTTGGACTTTGAACTAGTTTTGGATGTATCTTTCGAAAAAAACTGAGCCAGCGGATGGCCTTTTTGGATTCGATTAAAATTGAAATTAACCCAGGATTAATCGAGCTGTCCAAACAAAAATCGAGTAGCTTGATTCTAAGAATAGACACCCAATATCCCCTTCCACAATGACCCCCTTTCCACACTACCAATACACCGAATCATTTGCCAAAGAGCTAGATGCATTGGATCCCTTGGCAGATTTTCGATCCCGCTTTCACTTCCCCAAAATCAACGGAAAAGATGCCCTTTATTTTTGCGGCAATTCCCTAGGCTTACAGCCAAAGACTGCTTCAGCCTACCTAGAGAAGGAGTTGGCAGCTTGGGCAACTATGGGAGTAGATGGGTATTTTCATGGGGAAGATCCTTGGTATTCGGTGCGAAAGAAATCAAAGCCCATTTTGGCTCAAATCCTTGGTGCTTTGCCCGAGGAGGTAGTCGCCATGAATTACCTTTCGGTCAATTTGCACCTTTTGATGGTTTCCTTTTTCCAGCCCACCCCTACTCGATTTAAAATTCTGGTAGAAGCAGGAGCCTTTCCTTCGGACCAATACATGCTGGAAACTCAAATCAAGTTTCACGGACTAGATCCCAAAGACGTGTTGGTGGAATTGCTGCCAAGAACAGGGGAGTTTACCTTGCGCACTGAAGATATTGTCGAAGAGATTCGCAAACAGGGTTCTTCCCTTGCCATGGTCAATATGGCTGGAATCCAATATTACACGGGGCAATTTTTTGACATCCAAGCCATCACCCAAGCCGCACATGAGGTGGGAGCGGTTGCAGGATTTGATTTGGCACATGCCGCAGGAAATGCAATGCTGTGCTTGCACGACTGGGATGTAGACTTTGCAACTTGGTGCAGCTATAAATATTTGAATTCAGGTCCTGGTAATGTCTCTGGAATATTTGTTCACGAGCGGTATGCCGATCGACCTGACCTTCATCGATTTGCAGGCTGGTGGGGCCATAGTGAAGCGGAGCGCTTCAAAATGGAAAAGGGATTTCAACCCATGCATGGAGCCGACGGCTGGCAACTTGCTTGTTCCAACGTCCTCTCCCTAGCGGTGCACCAAGCTTCTTTGGACCTATTTCAAGAAGCAGGCATGCCTGCTATTCGGGAAAAGAGCATCCAATTGACCGGCTACCTAGAATACCTAATCCAGGAGATCAGCGGGGATTCAGGAGTTTTGGAAATCATCACCCCAAAAAACCCAGCCGAGCGAGGATGCCAATTGTCTTTGTTGATTCACAAGGGAGGCAAAGCGGTCTTTGACGAATGGTATGGGCAAGGAGTGGTCGGAGATTGGAGAAATCCAAACGTGATCCGCTTGGCACCAGCGCCACTTTACACGAGCTTCGAGGATGTGTACCGATTTGCTCGAGTTTTGGAACAATCGCTCAAAAAATTCGCCTAAAAATCAAGTACCCGAACTGTCCACAATAAGCAAAAAGCCCTACTTCATGGATTTGGAGTAGGGCTTTTTGTATTTACAGATCAAACAGGGTTCCACTGGCCCCTGTCGGCTTAATCTTTAGGTGCTTGTAAGCAAGTTCGGTGGCCATTCTTCCCCTAGAGGTGCGCTTGAGGTAGCCTTCCTGGATTAGAAAGGGTTCGTATACCTCTTCGATTGTTTCCGCTTCTTCCCCGCAAGCCGTAGCAATGGTTCCAAGACCAACAGGCCCTCCTTTGAATTTTTCGATGATCGTCAAGAGAATGCGGTTATCCATTTCATCCAAACCATTTTCATCCACATCCAAGGCATTTAAGGCTATTTTGGCAATTTCCAAGGTGATGGTACCGTTACCCTTTACTTCTGCAAAGTCACGAGTACGACGAAGGAGCATGTTGGCAATACGCGGCGTACCTCGGCTTCGACGTGCGAGTTCGAATGCCGCCACTTCATCAATAGGAGTTTGCAAGATGCCCCCTGAACGCAACACAATATCTGTGAGTAACTTGGCATCGTAGTACTCCAACCGGGAGTTGATGCCAAAACGCGCCCGAAGTGGGGAGGTCAGCAATCCCGAACGGGTAGTAGCGCCAATTAGGGTGAAGGGGCTTAGGGAAATTTGGACCGATCGGGCATTGGGCCCACTGTCCAGCATGATATCGATGCGGTAATCCTCCATCGCAGAGTAGAGGTATTCCTCCACAATCGGATTGAGGCGGTGGATTTCGTCAATAAAAAGGACATCTCCCTCTTCCAAGTTGGTCAGGAGGCCAGCCAAGTCAGAGGGCTTGTCGAGTACCGGGCCAGAAGTGATTTTTATTCCCGCCTGAAGCTCGTTGGCGATAATGTGACTGAGGGTGGTCTTTCCCAATCCGGGAGGTCCATGCAGGAGCACATGGTCTAGGGGTTCATTTCTTTTTTTGGCAGCATGAACAAACACACGAAGATTTTCGATGATTTTAGCTTGACCTGTAAAGTCTTCAAAGCTTAGCGGGCGTAAAGCACGTTCAAACTCCCGGTCCTTGGGCCCTAACTGTTCTTCGTCTCCTGACAAGTAATCTTCTCTCATGTGCGTTGCGCTAGCTACAAATATAGACAAAAACCGGAAGGGCTGGGGATGTGAATCTTTCGCATAAGGTTAAAAAAAAGGTACTAATTTTGTTTCAAATTTTCCTCCCTGATGAGTCCGAACGCAAGAAAAAATTTAATCTATTCCTTTGTACTACTTGGAATGGTCCTGATTGTCTATTTGTACAGGTCAAGCACAGGCGGAGGATCTTCAATGGATGAGGTAGCTCGAAAAAATGGATTGATCACCTGGAATGGTGAGTTTATGGATCAGCCCTATCTTTTTTTATACCATCCAGAACGGGCAAATGTAAAGGACAAACTTGACTCCCTCTTGAACCATCAAGCCCAGTTGTACTTGATGGATTCCCCACGTTCAGAGTTGTACCAACTCAATCGTCAGGACTCACTCCCCAGGCCTTCCAAAGATCTCCTGGCCCTACTACGAATGGTAAGCCAAGATTCCAAAAATGCTGAAAATTCCTGGGATCCTAGCGCTGGAATTCTCTACGATGGATGGAGTTTTTCAGCCTCACGAGCAGGAATTAAGGATAGTGCAAACATTGCTGTCCTACTCGATAATGTGGGAATGCCTAAGTTTATCCTGAGCGACACCCTAATACGAAAAGAAAAAACGGGGCTTAAAATCAACCTATTGGATTATGGCCAAACGCTAACCTTGGCCCAGGTGGCCCTGTTTTTGGAAAAGCAAGGGGTTCGAAACTACTTCTTGCAAATTGGCAAGCATACACTAGCAAAAGGTGTAAACGAGCGGCAAGAACTTTGGAAATTCAAAACCCAACGTCCGGATAGCCTCGGGAAGGCCATGGATGGCTGGATTGCCTTGCAAAACCGAGCGGTAGCCTCAGCGGGTGATTTTACGCAGTCCTACAGACAAGACTCCCTCCAGAAAGCATGGGTGTTGGATCCCCGGACCGGCTATCCCGTCAACCATGGACTCCTTCAAACTACTGTGCTCGCCAAAACTTCGAAAGCAGCAGCTATTCTTGCGCAATCTCTACTCGTTCGTGGATGGCAGGATGCAATACGGATCGACTCAGCTCGTAAGGATATCGAGATGATTTTGATCTACAATGAAAAAGGCAAGGGGCTTACGCTTTACGCTAGCCCCGAACTTAAAGCTATGCTCTCTTTTCCAATCAAGTAAATTGACTTATGCAATATTATTGCATTTCATAGTGCAACATTGTTGAATTTTTATACCTTTGCAAAAAAATCCTTCTCTAAGTTCACAGCAAGGTTAATCCAATGGCGGTAAATTTTATTCTTCTATTTTTCACTGCGCTGCTTGCTGGACTCTTGGTATTTGTCACCCCAGTACTCAAAGAAAAGTACTTCAAACTGGTGTTGGTATTTGCAGGATCCTACCTGTTCTCCATCACCATTTTGCATATTTTGCCCGAATTGTTTTCGGGCTCCTACAATCCCAGCCGCATGGGAGTGTACATCCTGATAGGCTTTCTTCTCCAGCAGCTCTTAGAGTTTTGGTCGGCAGGAATCGAGCATGGGCACATTCACAAACACGAGTCTTCCACCTCCAAGGGTGTTTTTACCTTGATGATTGGCTTGTTTATTCATGCTTTTTTGGAAGGCACTTTACTATCACATGGAGATTCGTCCACGCAGCAAGGACTTGCCTTGGCTCAGGAGCACAGCGACAAAACAGTTCTGCTTGGCATTCTGATGCACAAAGGCCCTGCAGCCTTTGCGCTAGCTGCAGTTCTAGGTGCCTCCCTTTCTAAGAAATGGACCCTTATTTTGCTCATTATTTTTGCGCTTGCATCTCCATTGGGCATGCTTTCCAGCGCCTTCTTTATCAATGAGGGACTCCTCTCTAACGAAGGAATCGGCATTTTGTATGGATTAGTCACCGGGGGCTTCCTGCATATTTCTACGACTATCTTTTTTGAAAGTAGCCCGCATCACAAGTTTCAGCTCAACAAGCTGGCCATTACTTTTTTGGCAGCAGCCCTAGCATTCGCATCAGAATACTTGATTTGATTTTTACTTTTTGATCTCCTACTGGCTCAAGCCATCTGAATTCCCTTCCAATTTTACTGTACTTATTTTCAAGGACTTGGACGATTCCCACTAGGGGAGTTTTTGAAAACGGTATGAAGACCAAAATCTTCCAATGATTCCACCTTTGGAAAAAAGGTCATTTCCTTCTATTTTTTAGGTTATATTTCTTCCATCAAAAATTGCTTTGCTTTTTTTTGATGAATGCCAAATTAACCCCAGACTAACCGTCACTTACATGTCATCCTCTCCCTCAAAAATGGAGCGATATTGGAAAAAAAACCTCCAAACGCTCGCAATCCTGCTTTTTATTTGGTTTATCGTCTCTTTTGGCTGCGGAATTCTATGGGTTGAAGAGCTCAACACCATTCGAATTGGAGGCTTCAAATTAGGATTTTGGTTTGCTCAGCAAGGAGCCATTTACGCTTTCCTAGTGCTGATATTTGTTTACGTGATTCGGATGAATAAGCTGGACAAGGAATTTAACGTCAACGAAGATTGATATGGATTTACTCGCCTGGACCTACTTACTCGTTGGACTTAGCTTTGCGCTTTACCTTGGCATTGCCATTTGGAGTCGTGCGGGATCTACCGAAGAATTTTATGTTGCCGGAGGAGGAGTTTCTCCCCTCGCCAACGGTTTAGCTACTGCTGCAGACTGGATGTCTGCCGCCTCGTTCATGTCTATGGCAGGCATCATTTCCTTTTCAGGCTACGATGGTTCGGTTTACCTGATGGGCTGGACTGGAGGCTATGTGCTGCTTGCACTTTTGCTTGCTCCTTACCTCCGGAAATTTGGAAAATTCACGGTTCCTGACTTTGTAGGTGATCGCTATTACTCCAACAAGGCCCGAGTCGTAGCCGTCATTTGTGCCCTATTTATCTCCTTCACTTATGTGGCAGGGCAAATGCGTGGCGTAGGCATCGTATTCTCCCGCTACCTGGAGCTTCCCATCGAATGGGGAGTTATGATCGGCATGGCCATCGTGTTTTTCTATGCCGTATTGGGGGGAATGAAAGGCATTACCTACACCCAAGTCGCCCAATACTGCGTGTTGATTTTTGCCTACATGGTTCCGGCCATCTTTATTTCCATGCAACTTACCGGCAATCCCATTCCGCAGCTTGGACTTGGAGGTGATGTAGCAGCGGGAGTTCCACTTTTGGATAAGCTAGATGGAGTGCTGGGAGATCTAGGCTTTGCTGACTATACCTCTGGCAAGAAAAGCATTCCCGATTTATTTATGATCACCTTGGCCTTGATGGTAGGAACAGCAGGTCTTCCCCATGTGATTGTTCGCTTTTTTACCGTTCCCAAGGTAAAAGATGCCCGACTTTCTGCTGGCTATGCCTTGGCATTTATCGCAATCTTGTACACCACTGCTCCTGCCATCGCAGCATTTGGGATGTACAACATCATCCAGTCCACTTCCGAGAAACCAATTGATCAGCTCCCAGAATGGGTACAAAACTGGCAGCAAACCAAGCTGATTCAAATAGAAGATAAAAATGGGGACGGGCTGGTCCAATACCTCCCAGACCCTGCAACCAACGAGCTACGCATTGACAAGGACATCATGGTTTTGGCGGGCCCAGAAATCGCACAGCTCCCCGATTGGGTGGTTGGCTTAGTGGCTGCTGGAGCCATGGCAGCAGCATTGTCCACAGCTGCAGGCCTCTTGCTTGTTATTTCCACCTCCATATCTCGCGATTTATTTAAGACCTTCCGCCCCGATATTTCGGATAAAAAAGAACTCCGAATTGCCCGGCTCTCTGCCGCTGGCGCCGTGATTTTGGCGGGCTACTTTGGCATCAACCCTCCTGGCTTTGTAGCCGAAGTAGTTGCTTTTGCATTTGGTCTTGCCGCTTCCTCCTTCTTTCCAGTCATACTGCTTGGAATATTTTCTACCCGAGTCAACAAGGAGGGAGCTATCGCCGGGATGCTGACGGGCCTTGTATTTACCATCAGCTACATTAGCTACTTCAAGTTTGTGTATCCCGAACTCAACACCGCCGAACACTGGTGGTGGGGAATCTCTCCAGAAGGAATTGGCTCCCTAGGAATGGCGCTTAACTTCTTGGTTTGCTTTGGCGTATCTTGGATGACTCCAGCTCCTCCTAGCCATGTTCAACAACTAATCCAGGAAATTCGAATTCCAAAAGGAGCAGGAAAGGCATCCGACCATTAATTTACAACCTAGACTACCCCACTCATGAGTGATCGATTACATACCCTCAGCGGGTACTTTCACGAGTACCAAAAAAGTGTGGCACAGCCTGAAGAATTCTGGGCTAGGATTGCCGACTCCTTTCATTGGAAAAAACGCTGGTCCAAGGTTTTGGAGTGGAACTTTGAGACTCCCGAGGTACAATGGTTTGTAGGTGGAAAACTCAACCTCACCGAAAATATTTTTGAGAAAAACCTCTACACCCTAGGCGATAGACCCGCCATCATCTGGGAACCCAACGAACCTGGGGAAGCAGGACGTACGCTCACCTACCGTCAACTTTTTGAGGAAGTTTGCCGATTTGCCAACACCCTACTATCCAAGGGCATCGGCAAAGGGGATCGCGTGATCATCTACATGCCGATGGTGCCCGAAGCGGCCATCGCCATGCTTGCCTGTGCACGTATCGGCGCCATTCACTCGGTGGTGTTTGCTGGTTTCTCCAGCACCTCCCTAGCAGATCGCATCCTAGACTGCAAAGCCAAAGCCGTCCTCACTGCAGATGGCAACTTCCGGGGCAACAAACAAATTAGTATCAAAGAAATCGTTGACGAAGCCCTCGAAAAAGCACCGGTGGAAACGGTGATCGTCTACCAACGCACTGGTCAAGAAACCCAGATGCTGGCAGGGAGGGATTACTGGTGGCATGAAGCGGTAGCCAGGCAGTCAGCCGTCAACCAAGCTGCTGAGATGGATAGCGAGGACATGCTCTTTATCCTCTACACTTCGGGCTCCACTGGCAAGCCCAAAGGAGTGGTCCACACCACCGGAGGCTACATGGTCTACACCAAGTATTCCTTTGAAAATGTCTTTCAATATACCCCAGGTGATGTGTACTGGTGTACCGCTGACATCGGCTGGATCACCGGACACTCCTACATCGTGTATGGCCCCTTACTCGCCGGCGCCACCACGCTGATGTTTGAAGGGGTACCCACCTATCCCCATCCTGGGAGATTTTGGGAGATCATTGAAAAGTACAAGGTCAATGTATTTTACACCGCCCCAACAGCCATCCGAGCCCTTCAGGCCTTTGGCACCGAGCCCATCGAAGGGCATGACCTGAGCTCCCTCAAAGTGCTCGGCTCGGTAGGCGAACCCATCAACGAGGAGGCTTGGCACTGGTACCACAACCACATCGGCAAGGGCAAATGCCCGATCGTAGATACCTGGTGGCAAACCGAAACGGGCGGCATCATGATCTCCCCACTTGCGGGCATCACCCCTACCAAGCCAGCTTATGCTACCCTGCCATTGCCCGGCATCCAACTCAGCATTGTCGATGCAGAAGGCAAGGAGCTTCGCGGCAACTCAGTAGAAGGCAACCTTTGCATTGATTTCCCTTGGCCATCCATGATCAGAACCACCTATGGAGACCATGAGCGCTGCAAGCAAACCTACTTTTCCACCTACAAAAACAAGTACTTCACCGGCGATGGAGTCAAGCGTGATCACGATGGCTATTACCGAATCCTGGGTCGAGTAGACGATGTCATCAATGTATCCGGACATAGACTGGGTACTGCGGAGGTAGAAAATGCGATCAACGAGCATCCAAAAGTGATTGAATCTGCCGTAGTTGGCTACCCACATGAGGTCAAAGGGCAAGGCATCTATGCCTTTGTGATCTGTGATTTGAGCAACCGAAGTGAGGACAACCTCATTCAAGAAATTAAAGAGACCGTTTCCAAAATCATTGGACCGATTGCCAAGCCAGACAAAATTCAAATCGTACCTGGACTACCCAAAACACGATCCGGAAAAATCATGCGTCGCATTCTGCGAAAAATTGCAGAAGGTGTCCTGGACGGAATGGGAGACATCTCTACGCTCTTAGACCCCGAAGTAGTCGAAAAAATCAAGGCTGGAAGAAAATAAAAAAGGGAATTTAACTCCCTTTTTTATTTTCATTTCATCTTTCAAGATCATTTCCATTGAATGGCAGTGATGGCGGTGGCTTTAAGGGGGATAGCTAGTCCAGTGGCCGTCGGGTAAAAGCCAATTGGCACGATCTGCAAACCCTGAATAGCCAAATTGGCCACGGAAGTCTGCATGGAGAGGCGCCCTTGCAATCCTTTCAAGCTTTCACCGATAGTTTCTCCCAGCGGCATTTTCATCCGTTGGCTGAGTTGCTTGTTGATTTTTCCCTTTTTGATCATCGTTCCCAACATCGCTTTGGCACTGCCACTTTTCATCACAAAATCCAAATTGTCCACGCGCAGTACTTGCGTCAGGGGATCATAGACGGGTTGGCCTGCCAGGAATAATTCTCCAGTCAACTCTCCACCCTTGCTGCTAACGGCCGTAAAGGCAACGGTAATTCCCAAACGATCACCATAGGCTTGCGTACGAAACTGGTTGGCTTGAAAAACATAGGTTTTATTCATTCGAATCGCCTGTCCCCCAAAAGATTGTTGAATGAGGGCATCCAGTTCGGCATAGGTAAAAGCGAGGGGCAACTCCAGGTCGATTCGATTGGATGCATCGGTATTGGGGGAGATAGTAGGAAGTGGAAAGGCGCGGCTAGGAAGGGCTGCAGCAGGGTGAATTTGTACCTGCCCTTGAAAACCCAGATCCAGGTGCAAGCCCTTGTTTGGCTGCAGGTACTCCCGAAGCTTCACGGAGTCAGGCCGGATGGAGAGGCCGGTTTTTTTGCCTTCTACATCCACCACAATCGGTTTGCCTACTTGGTTCCAAATCGACTCCATCATCGGTTTGAGCGCAAGCAAGTTCGGCTTGGAAGTGAGCTCCTGCTTTGCAAATCGGCGAATTTCTTGACGGACGAGCGGGCTTAAATCCAGCTCAATCCCTAAAACCGACAGTGCCATTTTACCCCCCAAATCCAAAAGTTCAAACTCAGAAATCCCCAAATACCAATTGGACTGGACTTGAGGATTGATCACAAAAACGGGAGCCAAGGTTTGATTGATTGGCACCTTGGTCTGCAGAAGATTTCGAATGCCCCCTGGCTTCAAGCCGATTTCCCCTTGAATTTTTAGCGGAAACACCACCTCTAGCCGCTGTTGATCCAAGGCGCGAAGCTGGATTTTACCGTTTCTTGAAAATTCAAAATCACCAACCAACCCATTTCCTAAATCCATGCCCCGTTGACGAAAAATCAGGGAGGGAGTTTCGCGATTGGCCAGAGCGGTAAGGGTTGAAAAGGGAATTTCGAGGGGCACATTCAAGGAAGACTTGGTATTGGGCACTACTGGTAGCGGTAGGCTCGCAGAAGGATCCAAGGACTTGCAGGAAACAGCGAGGAGTCCTGCTACAGCCCAAAAAATTAAAGCCCTTTTAATTGCACTAGGAAAAGTTGGCTCGGTCATTGTACTTGAGAGTTCGGAAGATCTAGGTTACCTTTGTGGAATTAACTACAAAAGTAGCGAAAAGAGTACATGAACTGGAACAAACTCACCTCAGAAGAGCAAATTGATCAAGTGATCTTGGAAAGTGCAGCGAAGCCTGTGTTGCTTTTCAAACACAGTACCAGCTGCTCCATCAGCAGCATGTCTCTGGATCGGCTTTTGCGAAACTGGAAGGCAGAAGACTCTGACAAAATCACACCCTATTACTTGGACCTTCTCGCTTACCGAAACCTATCCAATCTAGTTGCGGAGCGCTTTAACATCCCTCATGAATCCCCTCAAGTCCTGCTTATCCAAAACGGAAAAGTAACCTATCACGAAAGCCATTACGGAATTTCGTATGCTGAAATCATGAATCAAAGTTCTTGATTTTTTGTCTTTTAGACTGAAAATAAACCACTTATCCCTTAGAATTCCCACTCCAATTTTACTCCACACCTCCATTAAACCTTTTGCTCCCTAATGGAGTCAAAGAAGGTGTACTACAACCAATTTATGAAAACTTACCACTTCCTTTTTCTTTTAATTTTTTCATTTCTAGTTGCACTCCCATCATTCGGGCAGCGCCCAACCGACCAAGCCCGACCCGAACGAAAGTTTACCGGACAGGTAATGGATGGAGCAGCGAAAACTCCAATGATCGGAGCCAATGTCTTGATCAAAACGGTCACTGACTCCCTTCTCCGCGGAACCGTAACGGGTGCAGATGGGCGATTTGAACTTGCCAGACCCTTTATCCCAGAGGTTAAACTTGAAATCACCTTTCTAGGCTACAAAACCATCACCAAAATTCACAGCATGCGTGAGCCTGTGGAACTTGGCGAACTGATTTTACTAGAAGACACCAAAGTTCTTGGAGAGGTACTCGTCCAAGGGGTGAGTGTCGTCGGAGAGCAAAAAGGAGATACCACTTCCTTCAATGCGAATGCATTCAAAACGCAAACCAATGCGCAGGCGGAGGATCTGATCAAGAAAATGCCTGGAATCACCATGCAAGGAGGTCAAATCCAAGCCCAAGGGGAGACGGTTCAGAAAATCTTGGTCGATGGGCGCGAATTCTTCGGTAGCGATCCGAGCATCGCACTCAGAAACCTTCCTGCAGACGCAATCGACCGCGTAGAAGTATTGGATCAGCGCTCCGATCAAAGCCGTCTGACAGGCTTTGACGATGGCAACTACACCAAAACAATCAACATCATCCTTCGTTCCGATCGCAAAAATGGTTCCTTCGGAAGAACTTATGCAGGCTACGGCAACGACGACCGCTATGCTGCTGGGGGGAGTGTCAATCTTTTTAAAGAGGATCAACGGATATCGATATTGGGATTGTTTAACAACATCAACCAGCAGAATTTCTCCAGCCAAGACCTAGCAGGACTATCTGCCAATTCCTCAGCAGGCGGAGGAATGGGAGGCATGCGCGGGGGTCCCGGAGGAGGTGGAGGCCAATGGGGCGGTGGCGGAAATAACAATTTCCTCGTTGGCAACAGCGGTGGAATCGTCACCACCAATGCGATGGGACTCAACTATTCGGATAAGTGGGGCAAAAAAGTCAATGTCACCGGTAGCTATTTCTTCAACAATACCACCAACTCCCTTAGACAAATCACGAATAGAGAAACGGTAGTCAACGAAAGCCTTCGCCAATTTTACGAGGAAAACCTGATCAACACGGTAAAAAACAACAACCACCGAGCCAATGCGCGGATCGAGGCAGACCTGAATGCGAAAAATTCCATCGTCCTCACTCCTAGTTTTTCGCTTCAAAACAACACCACTTTTAGTGATCGAGATGCACTTACGCGCACTAGCCGTGGAGACTCACTCTCAGCACTTCGGTCCATCACCGATGCTGAAACTGCCGCACTGAACCTCTCCAACAACCTGACTTACCGCTACAAATTCGACAAGAAGGGCAGAACACTTTCTACGGAAATTTTCACTGCTTGGAATAACCGGGACCAATTTTCAGAATTGGAAGCAGCAAGCAAGGACTTTAGAAGAAAAGCGCAAGACACCACTTTGCAGGAGACCAAATCGCTCAACGAAGGATTCAACTACCGTGTCAACTTGACCTTCACGGAACAGCTCTCTAAAAACGCCATCGGAACCTTCGGCTACCAAATTGGCAACAACAAAACAGCCGCAGATCAAAAAACGTATATCCTAGACTCTGAACGCAGAGCGCTACTCGATACAGCCCTCAGCAATGAGTTTGACAACAAATTTATCACCCAGCGCCTTCGCTCTGGCTACGCATACAACAACAAAGCTTGGAGTGTCAATTTGAATTTGGACTACCAAAATGCACAATTAGATAACCAAGCATTTTTCCCTCTTGCCGGAACTTTCAACAGAAGCTTCAACAACCTTCTTCCTTCCGCAAACCTAAATTACAGAGACGTAAAGAAAGGATTTAACTGGAGAGTACGCTATAGAACTAGCACCAACGAACCTAGTGTCAATGAATTGCAAAATGTAGTCAACAACCAAAACCCGCTGAACCTCCGCGTAGGTAATCCTGACTTGGGGCAAAGTTACAACCACAACATTTTCGCCAACATCAGCAAAATCAACCTCGAGAAATCACGGACCTTATTCCTATTTGTGACCCATTCCGTTACTTCGGATTTCATTGGAAATAGCACTTTCTTGACAACAAAAGATACCCTAATCAACAACGAGATCCTCCTCAGATCTGGAGGCCAGCTTTCTCGACCGATCAACTTGGATGGCAACATTCGCTCCAGCTTCTTCTTGACTTATGGAGCACCGCTAAAGAAGCTGAAAACCCAATTCAACATCAATACCCGGGTAAGTTTCAACCGTACTCCCGGTTTGATTAATGGAGTTTCCAACCTGAATGACAACACCACACTAAGCCAAGGTTTGACTTTCAATTCAAACATCAGCCAAAATGTGGATTTCACGATCAGCACTACGGGTTCCTACAACATTGTCAACTCCTCCTTGCAGCAGAATCTTGACAACAACTTCTACCAGCAAGAGTCCAACATGCGCCTCTACTTCTCATCGAAGAATGGCAAGTTCTTTATGGGAAATAATGTCGCACACTCCCTCTACTCTGGCCTTTCCGAAGGCTTCAACCAGAATTTCTGGCTATGGAATCTTGAGGGAGGTATCCGATTTGCAAAAAACAACAAAGCAGAGCTCAAGGCCGTCGTATTTGACGTGTTGAATCAAAACAACAGCATCAGCCGTACCATTTCAGACGTGGCCGTGACGGACGTCTTTACGAACGTGCTCACACGCTATGGCATGATTACCTTTACTTACATCTTGGGCAACTTCAAGCAGCCGGCACCGGAAGCACAGCAGCCTTGGATGATGGGCAGACCGCAGGGTGGACGAACTTGGTAAGCACAATTTGGGGTAATCGCTAAAGGAAACTCTTAGGCGATTACCCTAAAAATTTAGAAATTGGTACCTTTGCCACAGGATTAACCGGCAACTCATGTATCAGGAGAAAATCGAAGCCATCAAAGCTGCCATCGCTGCAGCAGACGCAAGTACCCCAGACCAACTGGAGGCCTACCGAATGGAATTTATTTCCAAGAAAAGTGTGGTCGGAGAATTGATGGGAGCCATGGGCAGCATTCCAAATGAGGAAAAGCGTGCGTATGGTCAGCTCGTCAACGGGGTAAAGCAACTTGCCGAAGAAAAATTTCAAGCCCTGATTGAGAAGGTTGCATCGTCCAACCAAAAACAAAAGACGGCCGATATCGACCTGACCTTGCCTCCCTCCAATTCCCCATTGGGAGCGATCCATCCACTTACTGCTACAAGACAACGCATCATCGAAATCTTTGAACGCATTGGATTTAACCTTTCCGAAGGACCTGAGATTGAAGACGATTGGCACAACTTTTCGGCGCTGAACTTTCCAGAAAATCACCCTGCTCGCGAGATGCAGGATACTTTTTTTATCGAGAAAAATCCAGACATCGCCCTCCGAACCCATACCTCTTCCGTGCAGGTTCGTGTGATGGAAAACCAAAAACCTCCTATCCGAACACTCTCCCCAGGTAGAGTGTACCGAAACGAGGCAATCTCTGCACGCGCTCATTGCATTTTCCATCAGGTCGAAGGCCTCTATGTGGATGAAAATGTCGGCTTTGCCGATCTAAAGAATACGCTTTACCACTTTGCCAAAGAGATGTTTGGCAAGGAAACGAAAGTTCGTTTCCGCCCTTCCTTCTTCCCTTTTACCGAGCCGAGTGCAGAGATTGATATCTCTTGTCTAATCTGTGGAGGTAAAGGCTGCAACGTATGCAAATACAGTGGCTGGGTAGAAATCGGTGGTGCAGGCATGGTCGATCCAAATGTCTTGGAAAATTGCGGCATCGACTCTACGAAATACACAGGCTTTGCCTTTGGAATGGGAATCGAGCGAATCGCCATGCTCAAAAACCAAATCAAAGACCTGCGCTTGTTTACAGAAAATGATGTGCGCTTTTTGAAGCAGTTTAGGCCCCTGTTGTAGGTCAAAACAGCCGAAATTCTCCTCAGAATCTGTGCTTTTTTCACGCAGATTTCAAAAGAAAAAATACGCAGATTTTTTTTCTAGGTCTAACAGATTTTCTCTTTTGTAAGAAACTTAGGTTTGAAGATGAACTTTTGAGACGACAACGATGGACCGCCTGTGGACCGTAGTCTCTCGTTTGTGTTCGATGATAAATCTTGAATTTTTCAAAACAAGTGGACTAGGATTTGAATAACTTGTAGCATTAGGAATCTGGCCAATTCCACAAAATTGTTTTATCTCATGAATGAAAAGCGAAAAATTACGCTAAAAGACATCGCAAAGGAACTCAAACTTTCCCCTTCGACTGTTTCAAGAGCACTCAATGGCTATCCATCCCTTTCGGAGGAAACGATCCAGCTCGTCAAAGAATATGCGGCCAAGCACCAGTATGTACCCAATACCATGGCGGTTAATTTTCGGAAAAACCGAACCTCCATTTTGGGAATGATTGTTCCGCAAATCGTCCATCACTTTTTCTCCACCACCATCAGCGGAGCCTTGGAAGCCGCAAAAAAGAGAGGATACAGCGTCCTACTTGCTCAATCCTACGACCACCTCAAAGAAGAAGTCTTGGCCAGCCAATACCTTTTGGGAATGGGGGTAGATGGACTCTTGATTTCCATTTCCAACGAAACAAAAGAAGTTGAGCACCTTCAAGCATTTTTGGACGAAGGGAAGGCGGTAGTCCAGTTTGATAAGATCACAGAATCCTTACCCAGTCCTAAGTTGGTGGTCGATGACTTTGAAGCTGCATACCAGGCTACTGCCCACTTAATTGGTCAGGGCTATCGAAAAATCGCACATCTCAGCGGAAGGATGGAAGTAAAAAACGCGGAACAACGTTTTTTTGGCTATAAAAAAGCACTTGAAGATCATGGGCTAGCCCTTCAAGAAGATTGGGTGAAGCCTTGCTTTGACATTACGGAAGAGGAGGGATTTTCCTTTGCCAAAGCCTTGATGGAAAGTCAAAATCCACCCGATGCCCTATTTTGCATCACCGATTTGGTGGCCTTGGGTGCGATGAACTACCTAAAGTCGGCCAATTATTCCATTCCGAGCCAAGTAGGACTTGTTGGATTTAGTAACTGGATGCTTTCTGAATTCACCAGTCCTACCCTTAGTTCGGTGGACCAGTTTGGCGAAGAAATGGGGGCTAAAGCGGTGGAAATGTTGATTGAACAACTCCAAAACACAGCCCACAGCAACACCGAAACTTTGCAGTTGAAAACCAAACTGCTCGTACGCGGATCTTCTACTAAATCCTAGATCGGCTGATCCGAACTACTCTTTATCGAGGTTCCAAAATGCGAAACCCGTAGGGCTCCAACACCAAATGTTCGTGGTCAGGCCCTAGCGTATAGCTAGTCTGAGTCCAGTGGTCAAAAAGGGAAGTGGACTTCTCCCCTTGCTCTCGGAAGGCATACCAAGTAAGTCCAGCCGGGCGATCACTAAAGTTAAACAAGCAATAGCACCTGTCTTCCCCTTTTCTTCGGATCAATCCCGCCACATGTCTGTTGTGGGGAGTCATCCAGGACACATTGCTTAGATCGGCAAACAGTTCCTGAGATTTTCGGATGGCTAACAGCTTCTTGGTTCCTTCAAACAACTGGTATTCCAAGGTTCCTTCCGTTTTTCGACGATTGACCTTTTCCCAGTCCAACAAAGGACGGTGCATCCAACGGTTGTCATAGCTTTTCCCCGGATCCTGCTGGTACCGGTAATCGTTGGTGTAGCCAACTTCATCCCCATAAAACAGCATGGGTAGTCCACCCAAAAATATCGAATGGGCCTGCATCAACAGGATTTTTTGAATGCTTTGCTCAATTGCTGGGCCATTGCCTTCATACAGCGCCTTTTCCAAACCGCAGAGTGAGGCAAGTGTGCCACTAATCCGCGCATCGCCCGTTTTTGGATTGGAGGAGAATAGCGCGCCTCGGGCAGGGCTCATCCACTGTTCCCCAGAAAAGGAATAATACTCCTTCAAAAATCTGCGGTGCAGGTAGGGATCCTTTCCTGTTTGAGCAATGCTTGCATCTTCGTAGCCGAGACCGATGTCATCGTGGCAACGGCTGTACGTAATCCAAGAAGTACCATAAGGCTTGCGGAGAATATCTGCTTGGGCTTGAAGCATCACACTCGTATCTCCAGAAGCCAACATGTCCCACTGCAACGCCATCTGGGTAGCGTTGTAGGCAAAATCACATTCTTGAGCTACGTAGTCTCCCGTACCAAAGTAATTCATAATGTCTTTGGGCGCTACGATCGCCTCGCCAAGCAGGGCCATCCCAGGCGTTGCCACTTGCACGCACTGCTTGATCAAGCGGAGTAAGGTATGTGCCTGGGGAAGATTTTGACAAGAGGTGCCCGTTTGCTTCCAAATAAATGCGGGTGCATCAATTCGCAGCAGATCTACCCCGAGATTGGCATAGAACAACATGGTCTCCACCATCGCCTGCAAGACTTTGGGATTGCTGAAATTCAAGTCCCATTGGTAATTGTGAAATACCGTCATCACCCATCGCTTCATCTCCTCATTCCAGGTGAAATTGCCTGGGGCACTTTCCGGGAAAATCTCCGGCATGGCCTGCTCAAATTCGTTAGGAATCCAGCGATTTTCGTAGGTGTAATAGTAATTCTGGTATTCTTGATCGCCTGCCTTGGCCTTCATGGCCCAGTCGTGTCGGTGCGAAGTATGGTTGAGTACGATGTCCAGCATCAGGTACATGCCTTGCGCATGCATGGTTTGACGCAAGGCAATCAAATCTTCCAATGTCCCGAATCGTGGATCTACCTTACGGAAATTGGAAACCGCATAGCCACCATCACTTTCTCCTTGAGGGCTTTCGAAGAGCGGCATCAAGTGAAGAAAATTTACTCCCAAATCCTGCAGGTGTGGAAGTTTGGAAGGCATGGTTTTGAGGCTGCCTGCAAAGCGGTCCACGTACATGCTCATCCCTGCCAGATTTTGACTCAAAAACCAATTGCCTTCGGCGTCCTTGTTTCGGTCTCGCTCTCGAAGCGATTCTTCCCGTCCTTGGTAACCCAGAATCAGGCTTCGCAAAAGTTCGAGCAACTGAAATTCAGCTTCCTCATGAACCCCATAGAGTTCTTGGAATAAGCCCTGAATTTTGGGAAGGCTGTTATGAAACCGGGTTACAAAATCCCGATCTGCTCCCTGGGTATCTAGAGAATGGGCCTGGAAAAGTTGATTGATTTTTTCAGTACGCGTGATTTCTACCGACATGGGTGTAGGCTAAGGTGGTGGGGATTGGAATAGGTTAATGTCCTGAAGGGGCTTGTGAAGGTGAAGCGGTGGCTTTACTTCCTTTGATCCGCAGCGTAGCCACCGCAGCGATCAGCAGCAATACCCCTCCAAAGAGGATGGCCTGCCCCGCATCGTTGTTCAAGAAGTTTTTAGAGATATAGCCAAAGGTCAGCGTTTGGAAGATCATGGGGATCACGATCATCATGTTGATGATGCCCATGTACACGCCGTAGCGTTCTTTGGGAATTTCGTTGACCACCAAGAGGTACGGAATCCCCATCATGCTCGCCCAGGCGATGCCAAAACCGGTCATGGGGATAAACAAGGCATACTTGTTTTCCAGCATTGGGAAAATCAACAAGCCGATTCCAGCAAGCAACAAGCAGATAAAGTGTACTCGCTTGGCCCCGTATTTTTGGGCCAGCGTAACTAAGAAGAAGGCAGAAAGGAAGGTCACAATGTTGTACCAGCCATTAACCAAACCGGCCCAACCCACTGCTTCCTGGTAGGCGGCAGGATCAGAGGAAGGCGTTACTTTCCACACGGAAAGGGCGATACTCTTGGCGGAATTTTGCCAGTAGCAAAACAGCGCATACCATTGGAAGAGGTACACCAAGGCCAACTTCCACATCACGGAAGGCATGACTAAAATTGCCTCCAAGATCTCTAGGTTTTGCGCAAAAAGCACGCGCAAAGCCGGCTTGCTGTCCACCCAAGACAGTACTTTGCGAATCAGGCCGCGATCAACTAGCGTAAAAGGTAAAAGGATTAAAAACACGGCATAGGCCACCAAGGTGCTTAGGATGGATAGAAAAAACTGAATAGCCGGATGAGGCATGCCCTGGTTGCGAATCTTCAGGGCTGCAAGCTCGGCTTCAGAGGGTGGGTATTCGGGTGTTTTAGACATGCTCCAAAGCACAGAAGTGATGGAGCAGACCGTTCCCAAGAAGAAAGAGGCATACACCCAAACGGGGAGTGCACCCCAGCTGCCTTTGAAGTAGATTTGAAAAAAGAAGAGAGATAAGTTGGCTAAGGTGATGCCTAGACCGGTGAAGAAGCTTTGGGTAAGGAAGCCTTTGCCGTACTGTTCCTCGGGTAAGGAATCCGCAATTAAGGCACGGTAAGGTTCCATCGCAGTGTTATTGGCTGCATCTAGCACCCATAGCAAGCCTGCTGCCATCCAAAGCGTGCTGCTGAAGGGATAGAAAAATAAGCAGATGCTGCAGAGCAAGGCACCGATAAAGAAATAAGGTTTGCGTCGACCGTATCGGTCACTCCAAGTGCTATCGCTGAGTGCGCCGATGATGGGCTGTATCAAAAGTCCTGTCATTGGTCCAGCCAGGTTGAGCAGTGGAATCTCGTCTGGCGCTGCTCCCAGCATGTCGTAGATGGGGTTGACAGCGCTTTGCTGAAGTCCAAAACTATATTGGATCCCAAAAAAACCAACATTCATGTTGATGATTTGGGTAAAAGACAAGGAAGGCTTACGCATCGGTGATTTTGGGTTTGGGACTATTCAGAACAATAATCCTTCAAAAAATACGAAGTTTCGCTTTCTAAAAAACAGGTAATGGTGCTGAAGTGCAGGCTTTTTTCAGAAAAGCCCTCGGAAATCGATTGCTTACCTATCCTTACAACTAAAAAATCTAAAAATTAAGATCAGAATTTATACCAAAGGGCCCCATTCGGCAAAAATTTAGCTCCAGGACTTCTTCAAAAACCGAAGCCAATTGCCATGCATTACTTTCTCAATATCCTGAGGGGAATAGCCTCGCTGCTGGAGAAGGGCGGGGATTTTTTGTAGGTCAGCGATCGAATCCAGATCAGCGGGACACTGTTCTTTTCCAAAAGCCCCATCCAGATCAGAACCAATTCCAATGTGGTCAGCATTCCCTGCAAGCTGACAGATATGATCCATGTGGTCTAGGACTGTAGCTAGGGTTACGTTTCGCTCCTTAGGGGTACTTTTGCCTCGAATCCAACCTGGGCTGAGCATCCAGGCATCAAATACGCCACCGATGACGGCTCCACGAGCGATCAAAGCCTTAATCATCTCATCGGAGAACTGTCGGTTGTGGTCTACCAGCGCACGACAATTGTTGTGGCTGGCCCAAACTGGACCTTGAAACAATTCCAAAGCATCCCAAAAGGCTAGATCGCAGAGGTGGGTGGCGTCTAGTATGATTCCTAGCTCGTCCATTTTGCGAAGCAAGTCCTTCCCCTGTTGGGAGAGAGGCGCGGAGGCATCGGTACCGAAGGCATAGCGTCCTGGACCATAATGTCCTGGGCCGAGGGCACGGAGGCCATTTCCGTAGGCTTTTTCCAAGTAATCGAGGTTCACTAAGGAGTCCGCTCCTTCCAAGGAGAGGATAAACCCAATGGCTTTTTGGCTCTTGTCTTCCCCTTGATTCCAGTAGGACAAATGCTCCTGCAACTCCTGCCAGTTTCGAATTTGCTTCAGCTCCCCCTGCTCCTCCATGGCTTTGTACCAGGCCAACTGCCCTTGGGTATGTGCCCATGCTTGTTGGGGCGAGTGCCAGCCCGGCAAGGGATTGTCTGGGGCTACATAGCGGGCAATTTGCGTTGCCACCACCAAGCCCACATTTCCTTTGCGAAGCTCAAGAAGGGAGACCGTCCCATTGCCACGATCTGGCTTGTCGGTTAGCCCCTGCTCTCGGGCATTGATCTCTTCGAGTGGGCGGGTGATGTCCCTGTTCCACTCGAGGGCATTCATGCTCAGGTCCAGGTGTGCGTCGATGGTAAACATGCTAGAAAGCTTGGAGGATAAATACGGTGGGTACTTTATGTAGATCGATAGGATGATTTTTCCAGTCTGCGATGGTTTTGGTTTGGATTAGCTCATCCGCAGCGGTGAGGTTTTTGGCGATGCAAAGCTTGGTTTGGGGTGAAAGGAAGGCAAGTGCATCGGCCAGCAATTGATTGTTGCGGAAGGGAGTTTCCATAAAGAGCTGCGCTCGTTTTTCACGGACTGACTCCTGCTCCAATTTCTTCAAAGCGACTGCTCTTTCCTTTTTGTCGATGGGAAGGTATCCATGAAAGGCGAAGGATTGGCCCGAAAATCCAGATCCCATCAGCGCTAGAAACATGGAGCTAGGGCCTGAAAGGGGAACCACTTGAATGCCTTTTTGGTGGGCATAAGCCACAGCTAGCGCTCCTGGGTCGGCAATTCCTGGACAGCCTGCTTCGGAAATCACCCCAATATCGGCCCCGTTCAAAAGCGGCATCATCAACCGAGACACCTGCTCTGGAGGGGTGTCCTTGTCTAGAACTTCCATATGTAGTTCTTCAATGTTGATTCCCAACTTCAAACTGGAAATGTAACGACGTGCGGAGCGTGGGTTTTCAACCAAAAAAATCTTGGTGCTCGCAATCATCTCTATAACTTGAGGGGAGATCACCAAATGGGCCGTGTTTTCGGCCAGCACAGTAGGGATCATAAATAACTTTCCTTTGGGCATGGGTGCATTGTAATGACTTCGAAAGATAAAATTTAATGCCTGAAATCTGTATATTCATCGCCTATATACTTTCCACCCTTCAGGCCATGTTAAAAAAATCATTTCTTATCTCCTTTTTATTTCTATTGAGCTTTGCCTCTTTTTCTCAGCAGCTCAAAGCCCTCGTCGGGGGCACCTTGATTGATGGCTTTGGAGGTACACCCATCCGAAATTCAGTCATTATCGTGGAGGGGGAACGGATCAAAGCCGTGGGTCAAGTGGGAAGTTTGGCCATTCCTGCAGGAGCGGAAATTATTTCTACCGAAGGGATGAGCGTATTGCCTGGACTTTGGGACATGCACGTGCACTTGATGCTGAACGGACATAGTGACTACACCCATTGGGATAGCACTTACATCGATGTGTTTGAATCGGTGATCATGCCTTCTTCAGCCCATCAATTGCTGATGGCCGGCGTGACGAGTGCCCGAGATTTGGGCGCCCCACTGGAGGCCAGCATCAATGTCAAAAAACGCATCCAAAGCGGCGAAATCCCAGGTCCCACGATCTATGTTTCTGGCCCATTTATCCAAAAAACTCCTTATCCGGGAACGGAAGCCTTCCGTTGGGGAGTAAATGGCGCAGCCGATGCCCGTGCCAAAGTAAAGAAACTCATCGATGCGGGAGTAGATGTCATCAAACTCATCGATCAAGATCAAATGACCTTGGAAGAGGCAAAGGCTGTCGTGGACGAAGCGCACAAATATGGAAAAATGGTGGTGGGCCACTCCCACCGTCCTGACGAGATTCGAATCGGCCTGCAAATTGGTGTGGACAACTTTGAACATACAGGGCTGAGTTCTTCACCTGAATACCCTGCCGACATCATGGCCCTACTGAAAGAAAGGTCAGCAAAAATGAATCTAGGCCCCCTTTTCTGGACGCCAACTGTAGAAGGGCTTTTCAATTACGAATTCGTTCGGGACAATCCGGAAAAATTGGATGATCCTTCTTGGCATTTGGGTTTGCCTGACTCTATCGTAAGAGACATTCGCGCCTCGCTCCGGTTCCCTGGTAGAATGTCCTACTTCCAGCTGACCCCAGTGCGTAAGCCTACTTTGGATCGGAAGTTTGCCCAGCTCAAAGAAAGTGGGGTTGTGATGCTTATCGGCACGGACAGTGGCATCCCGATGAAATTTCATAGCCAAAGTACCTGGAACGAACTGGATGTATGGGTGAACCATTTTGGAATGGACCCTTTGCTTACCATCAAGGCAGCCACCTATTGGCCTGCGGTAGCGATGAAAGTTGATAAAGATTACGGAACCATCACTGAAGGAAAATATGCCGATATCATCGCGGTCAAAGGCGATGTGCTGCGCTACATCAACTTACTGCAGGATGTAGATTTGGTGATGAAGCATGGCAAGAAAGTGAAGTAAAATCGTCGACGGCTAACGGTCCACGGTCGACAGCCGTTTCGTGGTGCAATGTGGTTTAGCATCCTTTTATTAGGCAACAAGGACAACTGTGAACTATGGCCTATCGCCGGTTGACTAAGTGAAGCAGCGAATCAAATTTTCAATTGTCCTTGTTAATTGAATTTACAATCACCAAAACCATCAACTCCTTCTCCTCGGGCTTACTTAATGCCACCATCAGCGTTATTGTTGCCAAGGCATTGTTGGCCACTTTTGGGTTCCCTTTTGAATTTAACAGGTAGTTATTTTTCGCAAGATACCATACAAAAAGCCAGGCTGCTATCCGCTTATTTCCATCTGTGAAGGAATGATTTTTTACCACGAAATAAAGTAGATGTGCAGCCTTTTCCTCAACACTTGGATAAAGTTCCTTCCCGTCAAAAGTTTGACTGATTGTAGAAATCGAACTTTTGAAAGAGTCATCTTTTTCATTCCCAAAAAGTGCGGAACCTCCAAACTTAATGCGGAGTTCTTCGATAGCCAACTTGGCTTCTTGATAAGAAATTTGAAAAACAGGATTGAGTTGTACCATTCCCAATTCCAGATTTTGTTTGTCATACCCATCCAGAATATCTAATCCTATCGCATAGTCAGCTAAGACATCGATGATTTCCTTGACCTGAGATTTTGAAAAATCTTCTGATAGAGCAGCTTCACGAATCAATTGGAAGGATTGTTGAAGCTGGGAAAGCCTTTCCTGATTTACTGCATAGCCTTTAATCAAGTAGTCTTTCAATCGTTGGCTAGCCCATTGCCGAAAATGAGTTCCAACTTTTGAATTAACTCTATATCCTATGGAAATAATTACATCTAAGTTGTAGAACTCTAATTCCCTAATTACTTGCCTTCCTCCCTCTATTTGAACTGTTGCATTTTTTGCAACAGTTGAGTTTTGATCAAGTTCCCCACTAGAATAAATATTCTTTAAATGTCTCGAAACAACGGATTTATCTCGAGCAAACATGGAAGAAATTTGATTTAGAGAAAGCCAGACCGTCTCATTTTCAAATCGGACATCGATTTGAGTTTCTCCTTCGGATCTATAAATTTCAAGGGAACTGTTCATAGTTTAAAAAATGGGGTTTAATTATCCTTAAGATAGGGTTTTACCCGATACTAACGAGTTTCCTGCTCCCTAAATCGCCTAAAAAAGGCGGCAAACTGAAAAAAAAAATAAATCAAAAAAGAACTGTCGCAATTTTTGCGACAGTTCAAATTTTAGCCTAAAAACTTCCTCATCTCCGCCACCACTGCTTGCGGCTGTTCCGCATGAAGCCAATGCCCTGCAATAGGGATAGAGATCCATTCGGAATTTGGAAAATGGATTTTGATGTCTGGCAGATCTTGCTGCTGTATGTAGGTAGAATTCGCTCCTCCTAAAAATAAGGTCGGGCCATCATAAACGGTTCCCACTTCCAAGGCTTTGCCCACCTCTTCAATCTGCTCGGAGATTACCGGGAGATTGACTTTCCATGCGAATCCGTTCGTACCCCTCCCCAAACTTTTCAATAAAAATTGGCGGATTCCCAGTTCTGGAATGAAGGCAGCCAGCTGCTCTTCGGCTTCTTTTCTCGATTGCAAACTGGAAAGATCTAAGGCATTTAAGCCCTCCAAGATCAGCTGATGGTGAATGGGATAGTACCTCGGGGCAATGTCTCCTACAATTAGTTTGCGTACGCGCTCAGGATAGGTCACCGCAAAATTCATCACCGTCTTTCCGCCCATGGAATGTCCCATCAAGTACACGGAATCCAGGCCCTCGGCATCCAATAATTCTCTTAAATCCTCCACCATGACCCCATAATTCCATTCGTTGGAATGGGGGGAATCCCCATGGTTGCGCTGATCAACAAGATACAAGGTATAATGATCCACTAGTTCCTTGGCAATGGAAAACCAGTTGTCCAAGGAACCAAAGAGGCCATGGAGGATAACAAGCGATGGGCCGTTGCCGGATTTTTTGAAGTTTAGTTGCATGGTAATTTAGTCAAGGGTCCACGATCGACAGCCGTGGCGTTGTTTGAATAGGTTTGAAATCCATACTTCGTACTTGATACTTAGTACTTACCTGCCTACCGGCAGGGTACAATTTACTTATCTGCCCAAATAAAATACGGAGGACTGATCAATGACACGACCATCAAGGGTGGTGTGTCTTACTTTACATACATAATTTCCAATAGCCGCCTTTTCCCCTTTGTAAAGGCCATCCCAACCTTTGGCATCTATATCTTTGGTTTCATAGACTAATTCTCCCCATTTATTCATGATGATTACATGAATAGCACTGATATGCAGGAATTTAGGATAGAAATAATCGTTTATTCCATCCTGATTCGGGCTGAACCCGGTTGGGAATTTAAGGTAATAATCGTTGATGACTATTTCTTTGGAGAAACTTACAATGCAGTCGCTGAGGTCTTTTAATTTTAGTTGAACAAGATAGGTGCCTGCTTTGACATACTTGTGCGTTGGGTCTGGGGCTGTACTACTTACACCATCGCCAAAATCCCAAGATGCCTCTTTGAATTTTCCGGCACTTAAATTTTTAAACTGGACTTCAAAGTTGACCAGATTCTCCTTACTCAAGTCAAAAGAAGCGGAGGTATAATCAAACTCTGCAATTAATGGATCGGTTTCAAGGACTTCTATCCGCTTGATTTGAATGCATCCGCGAGCATCTTTTACCGTGACTACAAATACGCCCAGTTCCTGCGTGTCCATGACTAATCCCGCATTGGTCTGCGTTCCTCTGTTCCAAGTCACAGTATATGGAGCAATTCCTCCTTTAACGGTTACTTTAAAGTTGGATTTCAATCCTCTTGGTTCACAAACTCGAACAGTAGTTTGGGCAACACCTACTTCAAGTGGGAGGGGATGGTTTACTGTGAATTGTCTCAAGATGCGGCAGCCATTCGCATCCACTAACTCCAAGCTGTAGGAGCCTGGGCCTATAGCGGAAAGATTTTGCGTTTTACTTCCGTTGCTCCAGGTGTAGGTGTAGGGAGGAGTACCTCCAAAAGGATTTACAGAAATGGATCCGGTATTTTGATCCACGCAATCTAGGGCATCAGTTACTGTAGCGGAAAGGTCAAGCGCCTGGGGTTCGGTGATTACAAATTGTTTCTCGATACTACATCCTCCTGTATCGGTAATCAATACACTGTAAATGCCTTTGTCTAGGTTGTTTAGGCTAGGCACTTTGGGGCCATGTGCCCATTGGACTTTAAATGGAGGCGAACCACCAATGACACGTAGGGAGATAGCCCCATCCTTCTTGCCCAAGCAAGAGACATTTTTAACTGTTTCAGTTAAGTCAAAAATTGCAGTTTCCTTTATTGTTGCGTTGACCGATACGGTACAGCCGACGGCATCGGAGACGCGAAGGGTATAGCTTCCTGCGCGCAGACCTGTAAATTGGTAGCTCAGGTTATTGGATTGTATTGACTTGGAAACTGGCAATCCTGTGCTGCTATTCCCGCTTATTTCATATCGGTAAGGGGCTAAAGTAGCTTTTTTAATAGTGATAGCGATGGCACCATTGCTTCCATTAAAGCAAGAAACTTCAGTGACCTTTACGTCATCAGGGGAGATCAAGAATTCATCTGGAGCCAGGAGTATATATTCCTGTTTTAAGGTGCAATTTTTACTGTCGATTACAGTTACTTCGTATTTCCCGGGAAGCAGTCCTTCGATTTTAGACAGATTGGATCGAAATCCTCCTGGCCCTTCCCAGAAGATTTGGTAGCCTCCATTTCCTCCAGTGATGTTGAGGTCAATTACGCCATCACTTGCACCTTTACAGCTGATTTGAAAGCCATTGTAGTTCGAGATAGTAGCAGCAATACCGATTGGGTCTGGGCCACGCATTTCATAAGTTTTCACAAAGGTACAGTTGACTGCATCGGTGATGATCAGGTTGTAACTTCCTACAGCCAAGTTGCTTAGGTCCGAGCTTGTGGAAGAGAACCCATTTGGTCCAGTCCAGGAATAGCGGTAAGGTGCTGTACCCCCGCTCACTTGGAGGGAAATGGATGCATTTGTATCTCCAAAGCAAGCGATGTTTAATCCATTGTAGTTGGAAAGCACTTCATTGGTGATTTGTAAAGGAGCAAGGGGTTGAGTGAGGGTGATGGGGGCGACGCTTTTCTGGCAACCGTTTAAGTCTGTTAGGCTAAGTACATATTGTCCTGCCTTTAGGGTAGCGAAAGAAAACAGGTTTAGGTTGGTAGGCCCTGAAGTAAGGGATACTGTTGCTCCGGTATAGTCCGTTCCTGTTAAGGAGTAGGTATACTGTTTTGTTCCACCTGTTCCTTCGACAGAAATGTTACCTGTTGCTTCTCCGAAACATAGGATATTTTTTCTGCTGGCTGCTACTTCATTAAGAACCAATTGGGTCGGTTCGGTTATGATAAAAGATTCAGATTTTTCACAGCCGTTGGAGTCCGTCACTTTAACGGTGTAGCTTCCTTTCTTAATCCCTGTTAGGCTGGCTGCAGTTTGCAAGTTTGTTGGGATAACTCCTCCATTTGTTGCAGTCCACAAGTAGGTGTAAGGGGCTGTTCCTCCAGATGGGGTAATAGAGATACTTGCGGTGTTCCCCCCAAAGCAGACATTGTTTACTTGACTTTGGGTAAGAGCAAGCTGTGACGGTTGAGTGATGGTAATTTGAGGGCCGACAAAAGCTGTACAGTTATTTGCATCTCTTACCGTCACCTGGTAGGTTCCTGCCGCTAGGTTTTGTAAATCCTCATTCGTGGAAGTAAACCCATTTGGACCTGTCCATGCATAGGTGTAGGGTGCTGTTCCTCCAGATGGGGTGATTGAGATGCTTCCAATACTGCCCCCAAAGCAAACATTATTTACCTGACTTTGCGTGAGCGCAAGTTGAGCCGGCTGAGTGATCGTAATTTGAGGGCCGACCAAAGTAGTACAGGCATTTGCATCCCTCACCGTGACTTGGTAGGTTCCTGCCACTAGGTTCTGTAAATCCTTATTTGTGGATGTAAAACCATTTGGCCCTGTCCATGAATAAGTATACGGGGCTGTACCTCCAGATGGGGTGATTGAGATACTTCCAATACTACCTCCAAAGCAGACATTGTTTACTTGGCTCTGCGACAGTACAAGTTGTGGCGGCTGCACCGGTTGAGTGATCGTAATTTGAGGACCGACCAAAGCTGTACAGTTATTTGCATCCCTCACCGTGACTTGATAAGTTCCTGCTGCTAGGTTTTGTAAATCCTCATTTGTGGAAGTAAATCCATTTGGACCTGTCCATGCATAAGTATATGGGGCTGTACCTCCAGATGCTGAAATGTTTATGCTTCCAATACTGCCCCCAAAGCAGACATTGTTAACCTGGCTTTGCGTGAGTGCAAGTTGTGTTGGCTGAGTGACGGTGATTTGAGGGCCGACCAAAGCTGTACAGTTATTTGCATCCCTCACCGTTACTTGGTAGGTTCCTGCCACTAGGTTCTGTAAATCCTCATTGGTAGAGGTAAATCCATTTGGACCCGTCCATGCATAAGTGTAGGGTGCTGTACCTCCAGTTGGGGTGATTGAGATGCTGCCCGAGTTCCCCCCAAAGCAAACGTTATTTACTTGGCTTTGCGTAAGTGCAAGTTGAGCCGGTTGAGTGATCGTAATTTGAGGACCAATAGCTGTACAGGCATTTGCATCCCTTACTGTGACTTGGTAGGTTCCTGCCACTAGGTTCTGTATATCCTCATTGGTAGAAGTAAATCCATTTGGACCTGTCCATGCATAGGTGTAGGGTGCTGTTCCTCCAGATGGGGTGATTGAGATACTTCCTGTGTTCCCTCCAAAGCAGAGATTGTTTACTTGGCTTTGGGTGAGTGTAAGCTGTGTTGGCTGAGTGATTGTAATTTGAGGGCCAACCAATGCTGCGCATGCATTTGCGTCGGTGACTGTGACTTGATAAGTTCCTGCCACAAGGTTCTGTATATCCTCATTGGTAGAAGTAAATCCATTTGGACCTGTCCATGAATAGGTGTAGGGAGCTGTGCCCCCAGATGGGGTGATCGAGATACTTCCCGTGTTCCCCCCAAAGCAAGTATTGTTTACTTGGCTTTGCGTGAGAGCAAGTTGTGCAGGCTGAGTGATTGTAATTTGAGGACCAACCAATGCTGCGCATGCATTTGCGTCGGTCACCGTGACTTGATAAGTTCCTGCCACAAGGTTCTGTAAATCCTCAGTGGTAGAAGTAAACCCATTTGGACCTGTCCATGCATAAGTGTAGGGTGCTGTACCTCCAGATGCTGAAATGTTAATACTTCCAATACTGCCCCCAAAGCAGACATTATTTACCTGGCTTTGCGTGAGTGCAAGTTGAGTCGGTTGAGTGATCGTAATTTGAGGACCGACCAAAGCTGTACAGTTATTTGCATCCCTCACCGTGACTTGGTAGGTTCCTGCCGCTAGGTTTTGTAAATCCTCATTGGTAGAAGTAAATCCATTTGGACCTGTCCAAGCAAAGGTGTATGGTGCTGTTCCTCCAGATGCTGAAATGTTTATGCTTCCAATACTGCCCCCAAAGCAGATATTGTTCACCTGGCTTTGCGTGAGCGCAAGTTGTGTCGGCTGAGTGATCGTAATTTGAGGGCCGACCAAAGTAGTACAGGCATTTGCATCCCTCACTGTCACTTGGTAGGTTCCTGCTACTAGGTTCTGTATATCCTTATTTGTGGATGTAAAACCATTTGGCCCTGTCCATGAATAAGTATAAGGGGCCGTACCTCCAGATGGGGTGATCGAGATGCTTCCAATACTACCCCCAAAGCAGACATTGTTTACTTGGCTCTGCGACAGTACAAGTTGTGGTGGCTGCACCGGTTCAGTGATCGTAATTTGAGGACCGACCAAAGCTGTACAGTTATTTGCATCCCTCACCGTGACTTGGTAGGTTCCTGCCACTAGGTTCTGTATATCCTCATTGGTAGAAGTAAATCCATTTGGCCCTATCCATGCATAGCTGTAGGGTGCTGTTCCTCCAGTTGGGGTGATTGAGATGCTTCCAATACTGCCACCAAAGCAAACGTTATTTACTTGGCTTTGCGTGAGTGCAAGTTGTGTTGGCTGAGTGATCGTAATTTGAGGGCCAACCAATGCTGCGCATGCATTTGCGTCGGTGAGTGTGACTTGATAAGTTCCTGCCACTAGGTTCTGTAAATCCTCATTCGTGGAAGTAAACCCATTTGGTCCCGTCCATGCATAGGTGTAGGGTGCTGTGCCTCCAGAGGCAGAAATGTTAATGCCTCCAATACTGCCCCCAAAGCAGACATTGTTTACCTGGCTTTGCGTGAGTGCAAGTTGCGTTGGCTGAGTGATGGTGATTTGAGGACCAACCAATGCTGCGCATGCATTTGCGTCGGTCACCGTCACTTGGTAGGTTCCTGCCACTAGGTTCTGTATATCCTCATTGGTAGAAGTAAATCCATTTGGTCCAGTCCATGCATAAGTGTAGGGTGTTGTACCTCCAGATGGGGTGATCGAGATGCTTCCCGTGTTCCCCCCAAAGCAGACATTGTTTACCTGACTTTGCGTGAGTGCAAGCTGTGTCGGCTGAGTGATGGTGATTTGAGGACCAGCAGCTGTACAGTTATTTGCATCCCTCACCGTGACTTGATAAGTTCCTGCCACTAGGTTTTGTAAATCCTCATTCGAGGAAGTAAACCCGTTTGGTCCTATCCATGCATAGGTGTAGGGAGCTGTGCCCCCAGATGGGGTGATCGAGATACTTCCCGTGTTCCCCCCAAAGCAAGTATTGTTTACTTGGCTTTGCGTGAGAGCAAGTTGTGCAGGCTGAGTGATTGTAATTTGAGGACCAACCAATGCTGCGCAGCTATTTGCGTCGGTAACCGTCACCTGGTAGGTTCCTACCGCTAGGTTCTGTAAATCCTCAGTGGTAGAAGTAAATCCATTTGGACCCATCCATGCATAGGTGTAGGGTGCTGTACCTCCAGATGGGGTGATCGAGATACTTCCCGTGTTCCCCCCAAAGCAAATATTGTTCACCTGGCTTTGCGTGAGAGCAAGTTGTGTCGGCTGAGTGATGGTGATTTGAGGACCAACAGCCGTACAGTTATTTGCATCACTCACCGTGACTTGGTAAGTTCCTGCCACTAGGTTCTGTAAATCCTCATTCGTGGAAGTAAACCCATTTGGACCTGTCCATGCATAGGTGTAGGGTGCTGTTCCTCCAGTTGGGGTGATTGAGATGCTTCCAATACTGCCCCCAAAGCAGATATTGTTCACCTGGCTTTGGGTGAGTGCAAGCTGAGTCGGCTGAGTGATGGTGATTTGAGGACCAACCAAAGCTGCGCATGCATTTGCGTCGGTCACTGTGACTTGATAAGTTCCTGCTAATAGGTTCTGTAAATCCTCATTCGTGGAAGTAAACCCGTTTGGTCCCGTCCATGAATAAGTATACGGGGCTGTACCTCCAGATGGGGTGATCGAGATGCTTCCCGAGTTCCCCCCAAAGCAGACATTGTTTACCTGGCTTTGCGTGAGAGCAAGTTGTGTCGGTTGAGTGATCGTAATTTGAGGACCGACTAAAGCTGTGCAGGAATTTGCGTCGGTCACTGTCACTTGGTAGGTTCCTGACACTAGGTTCTGTAAATCCTCATTCGTGGAGGTAAACCCATTTGGTCCCGTCCATGCATAAGTGTATGGGGCTGTACCTCCAGAAGCTGAAATGTTTATGCTTCCAATACTGCGCCCAAAGCAGACATTGTTAACCTGGCTTTGCGTGAGCGCAAGCTGTGTTGGCTGAGTGATCGTAATTTGAGGGCCAACCAAAGCTGTACAGGCATTTGCATCCCTTACTGTGACTTGGTAGGTTCCTGCCACAAGGTTCTGTAAATCCTCATTCGTGGAAGTAAATCCATTTGGACCTGTCCATGAATAGGTGTAGGGTGCTGTTCCTCCAGAGGCTGAAATGTTAATACTTCCAATACTGCCCCCAAAGCAAACATTGTTTACCTGGCTTTGCGAAAGAGCAAGCTGTGTTGGCTGAGTGATGGTGATTTGAGGACCGACCAAAGCTGTACAGGAATTTGCGTCGGTGACTGTGACTTGATAAGTTCCTGCCACTAGGTTCTGTAAATCCTCATTCGTGGAAGTAAATCCATTTGGACCTGTCCATGAATAGGTGTAGGGTGCTGTTCCTCCAGATGGGGTGATTGAGATACTTCCCGTGTTCCCCCCAAAGCAGACATTGTTTACCTGGCTTTGCGAAAGAGCAAGCTGTGTTGGCTGAGTGATTGTAATTTGAG
The DNA here is from genome assembly GCA_044353615.1 of Algoriphagus sp. Classification (GTDB taxonomy): domain Bacteria; phylum Bacteroidota; class Bacteroidia; order Cytophagales; family Cyclobacteriaceae; genus Algoriphagus. Next base: position 44,114 of record JBILBQ010000006.1, read on the forward strand.
GGCCAACCAATGCTGCGCATGCATTTGCGTCGGTGACTGTGACTTGATAAGTTCCTGCCACAAGGTTCTGTAAATCCTCATTCGTGGAAGTAAACCCATTTGGACCTGTCCATGCAAAGGTGTAGGGTGCTGTACCTCCAGATGGGGTGATCGAGATACTTCCCGTGTTCCCCCCAAAGCAGACATTGTTTACCTGGCTTTGCGTGAGTGCAAGTTGTGTTGGCTGAGTGACGGTGATTTGAGGGCCGACCAAAGCTGTACAGTTATTTGCATCCCTCACCGTCACTTGGTAGGTTCCTGCCACCAGGTTCTGTAAATCCTCATTGGTAGAAGTAAATCCATTTGGACCTGTCCATGCATAGGTGTAGGGTGCTGTGCCTCCAGATGGGGTGATGGAGATGCTTCCAATACTGCCCCCAAAGCAGACATTATTTACCTGGGTTTGCGTGAGTGTAAGTTGTGCAGGTTCGGTGATGATAATTGGAGGCCCAACCAAGGGAGCACAACTGTTGGCATCCCTCACTGTGACTTGGTAGGTTCCTGCGACCAATGCAGATAGGTCCTTAGTAGTGGAAGTAAAGCTATTAGGTCCAGTCCAAGCGTAGGTGTATGGGGCTGTTCCTCCAGATGGGGTGATAGATATACTTCCAATACTGCCTCCAAAGCAGACATTGTTTACTTGGCTTTGCGTGAGTGCAAGTTGTGTCGGCTCATTGATTGTAATTTGAGGACCAACCAAAGCTGTACAGGCATTTGCATCCCTCACCGTCACCTGGTAGGTTCCTGCCACAAGGTTCTGTAAATCCTCAGTGGTCGAAGTAAATCCATTTGGACCTGTCCATGCATAGGTGTATGGCGCTGTGCCTCCAGTTGGGGTGATGGAGATGCTTCCCGTGTTCCCCCCAAAGCAGGTATTGTTTACTTGGCTTTGCGTGAGTGCCAATTGGGAAGCCGGTTGTGTGAGGGAAATGACTGAGGTACTGGACTGGCAGTTATTTAAGTCTGTAAGGGTAACGAAATATTGTCCTTTCCTTAATGTAGCGAAGGAAAAAGAGGCGTTGTTTGTAGGTCCTGAAGTTAGGGATACGGCTGTTCCTGTGTAGTCCGTACCTGTTAAGTTAAAGGTATACTGTTTTGTTCCGCCTGTTCCTTCGACAGTAATGTTACCTGTTGCTTCACCGAAGCATAGAATATTTCTTCTGTTTGCCAACACTTCACTAACTACCAACTGGGCCGGTTCGGTTATGACAAAGGTTTCAGATTTTTCGCAGCCGTTAGAGTCAGTCACTTTAACGGTGTAGCTTCCTTTCTTAATCCCTGTTAGATTGGCTGCATTTTGCATGTTTGCAGGAATCTCACCTCCATTTGCTGCAGTCCACAGATAGGTATAAGGGCCAGTGTTTCCCGAAGGAGTGATGGAGATGCTCCCATCAGAAGCTCCAGGGCAGGTTGCGTTGGATATAACCTTATCGATAATCAACGGCTTAACCCTCACTATTACCTTGAAAGTGCTTGTTCCTTGACAAGAATTTTGTGAATTACTATTAGTAGAAGTAGGCCTTACGGTGTAGGTAACGGTTTGTACGGTAGTGGAGGTATTGGTAAGTGTTTGCGAGATGGAATTCTGTCCAATACCCTGATTACTTTCGCCTTCTACATTGGGGTTATCTACAACAGTCCAGGTATAGGTGGTGTTGTAAGTAACTCCATTGCTGGTGCCTGATGGGATAATCTCTCCGACGGAGGCACTAGGAATTACGGTAAATGGAGATCCTGAGCAGATTTCAAAGGGATTTTGATCGTTAATCTTTGGAGTAGGATCTACCACTACGGTCAGCTTAAAAGGGTTTCCTGTACAGCCCCCTACTACCTGTGGAGTAACATTATATATTACTTCTTGTTGGATATTGCTATCACTAATTAATGCAGTAGATGTTGTGCCAGTGAAGAATTCCTGATACAAATTCTGCTGATTATCATATGTTATTCTAGGATTTTCTATAGCTACGTCCCATTTATAATATGTAAGTGCTGGAACGATGTTATTATTTAAACCATTAGTCGCTTTGTAACGAATCGGTTCTCCGGAACAAACATAAATCGTTTCTAGATCACTCACATACGGTTTAGGGGCTATATTTAGGAAGATTAAGAAGGGTTGAGGAGTTGTGCAACTGCTACTAGTTGTTCCTGCATAATTAGGAGTTACCCTATAAGTAACTGTCCTAGTTGTATTGGTAACATTGATTAGTGCTGGTAAGGAGGTGGAGTTGATAAACTGCTGTGGGGTTGGTTGGTCCACTGCGTTTGGGATGTATTGCGTTATATTGGGATCGACAAGTGTCCACGTGTAGGTAGTGCCAGTTGGGGCATTACCAGGAGTTAGAGTTGCTATGGGGCTACCAGAGCAATATTGTCTTGAAATGTTTATAATTGTCGGACAGCTGTAGTTATCTATGAATGAATCCGGTGATCCAATGGAGCTTACACCATTTGCTGGATAATTGGAGGACGCCTTGAAAGTGCCTTGTATAGGTAGTTTTGAGGAATTGCTCCAGCTAGATGTAGTCGTTCCTTTGGTAGTTATAGGAGAAAAGGATGCACTTACTGGACTTCCTTCATAGGCTGAATCGTCTCCTGTTGGATTGACTTGTGCAATGGGGTTTTTCCCAAGACTGAATTCGATACGATTAGCTGAGGATATAGTATAAAATTGACCTTCATTCCTTAAGGGGTCAGAAATAAGCGACCCGAAAAAACTAATTATAAAATAGCTTAACCCAAATAGTGTATTAATTCCTAGCCTATTTTTTCTCATAGCCTAGGAAGTTCATTCGATTCCCTACATGCTAGGTAAATGCATACCCCCACCAAAAAATTTTCTTCTTTAGTATTATTTAGGAGCACGTGGTGAAAATCCTTCATAGCTAAAACCTTTCCCCCATTTTTAGGTGGTTTGAACAGGGTTGATTTTGTTTTTGTGATTACCCTCAATTTGGATAGCTGATCAGGCTCTTAGGTGGATCTTATCTGATACTCATTGATAACTGATAGGCTACGGCATACAGTCCATCTCCCAATTTTTTATACTTTAAGCCTAGTTTTATATACTATTGGTTACAAAGAGAATATTAATTATCAGAATAACTAAATAAGGTGATTACATAATTCGTGATTCTAGATTACTTCTCAATAATCAGCCTATTCCTTTAAGATGTAGAACGAATCATCCTAAAGAACTTAAAAATAGGCCAATAATTTGGCAATGAAAACTTTTGAGGGGGACTATTTGGTCAACAGTTGACGGTCCACTGTTTTTGTCAAAGATCCACTGCCAATAGTCGACAGCTGTGACGTTGTGTGAATAGGTTTAGAATCCATACTTCGTACCTGGTACTTAGTTCTTAGTACTTAGTACAATTACTTACCTACCCAAATAAAATACAATGGACTGATCCACTACGCGGCCATCAAGGGTGGTGTGTCTTACTTTACAGACATAATTTCCGATAGTCGCCCTTCCCCCATTGTGTTTTCCATCCCAGCCTAAGGTATCTAGGTCTTTCGATTCATAGACTATTTCTCCCCACTTATTGATAATGATCACATGGATGTCTTTAATGAACATGAATTGAGGATAGAAATAATCATTTACACTGTCGTCATTTGGTGTGAATACATTTGGTATTTCAAGGAAATAATCGGTGATGACAATTGATTTGGAGAAGCTGACAATACAGCCATCAAAGTCTTTTAATTTTAATTGAATGGTATAGGTGCCTGCTTTGGAATACTTCTTCTTGGGATCTTTATCTATACTTTTTGAACCATCTCCAAAATCCCAAGTTATCTCCTTGTATTTTCCGATGCTTAAATTTTTAAACTGTACCTCAAAGTTGACCAAATTCTCAAAGACAGAATCATAAGATGCAGAGGTATAGTCAAATTCCGGAATCAATGGATCGGTTTCAATGACCTCCATTCGCTTGGTTTGAATACATCCACGGGCATCTTTTACCGAAACTATAAATACGCCCAGCTCCTGGGTATCCATCACTAAACCTCCATTTGTCGCTGTTCCCCTATTCCAAGTCACGGTATAAGGAGCAATTCCTCCTTTAACGGTTACTTTAAAGTTGGACTTCAATCCCCTTGGATTACAAACTCGTTCCGTAGTTTGGGCAACAGTTACTTCAAGCGGTAGCGGGCGAATTATTGTGAATTGTTTAAGGATGCGGCAGCCATTCGCATCCACCAATTCCAAGCTGTAGGACCCTGGGCCTATAGCAGAAAGATTTTGCGTTTTACTTCCGTTGCTCCAATTGTAAGTGTAAGGAGGAGTGCCTCCAAAAGGAGTGATGTTTATGGAACCTGAATTCGGATCCACGCAATCCAAGGCATCATTGACAGTGGAGGATAAGTCAAGCGGTTGTGGCTCATTGATGACGAAATCACGTTCAATTTTACATCCACTAGCATCGGTGATGACCACACTGTACACCCCTTTATCGAGATTGTTTAAGCTAGGCTCTTGGGGCCCATGTGCCCACTGGATAGTTACCGGAGCCTTACCACCAATGATATTGAGTTGGATTGAACCGTCTTTTTTACCGAAGCAAGAAATGCCCTTGACTGTTTCGGTTAAGTCAAAAATCGGAGCCTCTTTTATTTCTGTGCTGATGGCTATGGTACAGCCATTGGCATCGGTTAGTGTAGCCGTGTAAGTTCCTGGAGATAAGTTTTGTAAGTTAAATAACGTCGACAGGTTGTTCCAGCGGATGGTGTAGGGAGCAGTGCCACCAGTAGGAGTTACCCGAATCGTTCCATTATTTGCACGGTAACAGGTATTATCTGTTGTCTGAATGGTGAAGCCCAATGCAGCATCCGGTTGATCAACAACTAATCCACTTAGCTCACTTAGCGAACAGCCATTGGCATCGGATACAGCTAGGGTGTAGCTTCCCGCACGAATGTCAGTAAAGGTGTAGTTTAAGCTATCGGATAGTACAGATTCTAAGAGCGGGAATCCATTGACACTATTGCCACTCAACTCGTAGCGGTAAGGCCCTACAGAAGCCTTCTTAATGGTGACAGTTAGGGTTCCATCACTTCCATCAAAACAGGAGACATCCTTGATTTTGATGTCATCTTTTGTAATCAAAAGTTCATCTGGGGCAACAAGGACATAGCTTGCTGTGGCTCTGCAACCTTTGCTGTCAATAACAATCACCTTATAAGGACCTGGGAATAGCCCTTCAATTTTTTGCAAGTTGGAGCGGAATCCTCCAGGACCTTCCCAGAAGATTTGGTAGCCTCCATTTCCTCCAGTAATGTTGAGATCGATCACTCCATCACTTCCTCCTTTACAACTGATTTCAAAGCCATTGTAATCAGAGATGGTTGGAGTGATAACGATCGGATCTGGTTCAGTAATGTCAAAAGTTCGGGTGATTAGACAGCCAATATTGTCTGTGATGACCAAATCATAGCGGCCGGCTTCCAGGTTTCTCAAATCACGGGTGGCAGACCTAAATCCATTGGGTCCTGACCAAGCAAAAACATAGGGAGGTATACCACCGCTTACGGTCATGGAAATGGATCCATCCTTACCCTCTGGGCAATTGACCATGGTTAGGGTAGGAGTAACAATGATCTCTGTAGGCTGCGTGATGGTGACCGATAAGGTGCTGGTACAAAGTAAAGCATCTGTCACAAGCACGTCATAGGTGCCCGAAAGGAGTCCTGTGAGATCCTTATTGGTAGATGTATATCCTCCTGGTCCAGTCCATGCATATCGATAAGGTCCAGTTCCTCCAGCCACGTTGATTTGGATGGTGCCTTTAGCATCCCCAAAGCACAAGTTATCCTCTTTTTTAACTAACGTAGTGACCAAAGGAACTGGCTCTGTGATGGTAAATACTTCGATGTATTCGCAAAGATTTTCATCCGTGACGATCAATACATACCTGCCTGGACCAATGTTTTGCAGATCTTCTGGAACAAAGGAACGTTTGATTTCACCTACGCCGTCTTTAACCCACACAAACTGATAGGTTCCTGTGCCTCCGGTTACATTTCGGATAAAGATATTTCCATTATTCTCTCCCCCGCAAAGTACATTTTGTTTGACTGTTTCAACCTCTATAGGATCTGGGGTTGTCATAACATAGGTTTTTACCAAGGTACAGTTGACCTTATCGGTAATGGTGAAGGTATAGGTTCCTGCAGCTAGGTTGCTTAGGTTTCTACTTGTGGAGGTAAACCCATTTGGTCCCGTCCAGGCGAGGCTGTACGGCGGAGTCCCACCAGTGATTTGGTGCGAAATCGAACCATTGGTCTCCCCAAAGCAGGCGATATTGAATCCGTTGAAATCAGAGACCACTGAATTCGTAATCTGTAGCGGAGCACTAGGTTGGGTAAGGGTAATTGTGGCCAAAATTTTCACACAGCCATTCAAATCTTGAAGACTTAGGACATAATCCCCAGCTTTCAGATTAGAAAAATTGTATTGTAGGTTGGCATTGGTAAGGCCGGAGGCCACAGAAACAGCAGTTCCCGTATAGTCAGTTCCTTCCAATTGATATCTATATTGGGGCACTCCCCCGAATCCTAACAAAGAAATATTACCTGTTGCTTCTCCATAGCAAAGGATATTTTTTCTCTGGTCCACCAGCTCACGGAAAATCAATTCCGTTGGTTCAATTAAAACATATTCTTTTTCCTTGATACAGCCATTGGAGTCAGTAACCTTGACGAGATAGGTTCCGGCAGGGACATCTGTAAGAATGGAAGCGGTTTGCATGCCTGCAGGAATTACACCACCATTAGTAGCAGTCCAGAGGTAGGTATAAGTGCTTGTACCTCCTGTTACTGCGAGTGCTATTCTGCCATCAGAGGCCCCTTTACAAGAAATATTAAAGTTATTGTAATTAGAAAGGATTTCGGTAATGGAAATAGGTAGTGGTTCTGTTATAACAAAGGTTTTGGATTGGGTGCAAAGACCGGATCCTTCCCCTATTTTAACTTCATAAGTACCCGCCCGAATTCCAGTTAATTGAGCCGCATTTTCCATTCCTGCTGGGATTAATCCACCATTTGAAGCAGACCAAGTGTAGGTGTAGCCAGGAGGATCCGTAGATAATTTTCCCCCACTTGGATTTGGATTAATTGAACCGTTTGATGACCCAAAGCAAGAAACGCCAAATCCGTTGTAGTTTGAAATCGTCTCATTAATTACGATTGGGTCTTTGACGGTAACTGTGACTGTGAATGGATTTCCTTTGCACCCAGCAGCTGATACCGGTACAACGGTGTAGATTACATTTACTGGAGCGTTGGTGGGATTGGTAAACGCATCATCAAAAAGAGCAGCCGCAGTGAGACCATTTGCAACTGCGGCGCCTCCAGCTGCTACAATAAGTCCATTGAGTTGTAGATTGGTGACATTGTAGGTGGCAGCGGGTAAAGAGGTACTTGTATTGAAATTTTCTCGAACCTGTCCATCACTACATGTGGTAATATTTTGATTAGCAACAACAGGCTCCGGATTTACAGTGACAGTCACCGTGAATGGATCTCCTTTACAACCCAGTGCCGATACAGGAACTACCGTATAAATGACATCTACAGCAGCTGAAGTAATATTTGTGAACGCATCGTCAGCAAGCGCAGATGCCAAAACCCCATCAGCTACGGCAGGTGTACCAGCAGAAATAGTCAAACCATTCAGGTTAAGACCAGTGATATTATAAGTGGCCGCAGCTACAGAAGTACTTGAATTAAAGTTTACACCAAACGGCGCATCGCTACAAACCGTAAATGCTTGAATAGCAACAACAGGCTCCGGATCTACAGTAACAGTCACCGTGAATGGATCTCCTTTACAACCCAGTGCCGATACAGGAACTATCGTATAAATAACATCTACAGCAGCAGCTGTCTTATTGGTGAACGAATCATCAGCAAGCGCAGAATCTGTAAGACCATCTTCGACTTTAGCTCCTCCAGCAGAAACAATAAGTCCATTCAGGTTTAGTGCAGTGACATTGTAGGTTACGGCAGCAGGGCCATCGACATCATTCCCTAGAACAAAACCAGTCAATGGGCTGTCGCTACAAACCGTAATGGTCTGAGCCACAACAACAGGCTCCGGATTTACAGTGACAGTGACAGTGAATGGATCTCCTTTACAACCCAGTGCCGATACAGGAACTACCGTATAAATAACATCTACAGCAGCAGCCGTCTTATTGGTGAACGAATCATCAGCAAGCCCAGATGCCAAAAGTCCATCTTCGACTTTAGCTCCTCCAGCAGAAACAATAAGCCCATTCAGATTTAGTGCAGTGACATTGTAGGTTGTAGCAGCAGGGCCATCGACATCATTCCCTAGAACAAAACCAGTCAATGGGCTGTCGCTACAAACCGTAAATGTCTGATCAATAACGACCGGCTCAGGGTTTACAGTGACAGTCACCGTGAATGGATCTCCTTTACAACCCAGTGCCGATACAGGAACTACCGTATAAATGACATCTACAGCAGCTGAAGTAATATTTGTGAACGCATCGTCAGCAAGCGCAGATG
>JBILBQ010000060.1:0-16670 GCA_044353615.1 Algoriphagus sp.
CTACGCCAAGTTTAGCGCAACGCTTGATGGATGGCAGCCGCCGTACGGTGGGCTACATCGAAGGAGATCGCGTGACCAACGGTTCTCGATCGACGATAGGCTACCTCGATGGGAGTCGGGTGATGGATGGTTCGCGGAGGACGATCGGTTATGTGGAAGACGGACGCGTGATGAATGGATCCAGATCTACCGTAGGCTATATTGAGAATGGGCGTGTGATGGATCAGTCTCGCCGGACGATTGGCTACATTGAAGATGGACGTGCGATGGATGGATCACGGCGAACGGTAGGCTACTATGAGGGCGTGCGGATCACCAACGTGGCCTTGTTTTTCTTCTTCTTTTTTTATTGAAAACAGGTTTAAGGACAAAAAAGAAGGTTAAAATGAAACAAAAAGGGCACGAGCTGGACACCCAGATTAAAAAGAAAAAAACACCGAGCTGGAAGCGTTACGGCATGGAATTTTTGATGGTGTTTGCAGCAATTACCTTGGGATTTTTTGCAGATAACCAACGGGAAAAGTGGAGTGAAACTGCGCGAGGAGTGCAGTATGCGCAGCGATTGGTAGAAGATTTGGATTTGGATAGCATCCGAATGGAAGAGGTGAAGGCTAACTATGCCTTGAAGGAACAGCAGATCAACACCTTGATTCCCTTGATGCAGTCAGGACTTGAAGAGAAGCCGTTTTTAGACAGTTTGTTTGCCTATTTCACCCTACCGGGTTCGAGTTCCTTGGTTTCAGGAATCAGTTTTGTAGAAAACTTGGCTACGCGAGACGAGTTAAAGTCGGGAAATATGCGGCTGATCCGTTCGGACAGCATTGTTCGGCACCTGTCGGTGTATACGCGAAAGGAAGAGATTTTTATGGGTAACCAAACCCGCTACCGCGAAAAGCGGCATGAATTATCGGGGCTTATTGAGGAGGTGTATGACATGCCTCGTCTCAGCTTGGATAAGTTGCAAGGGAAAAAGCCAGAACCCCATTTGCTTCCTGTAGATCCCAAGCAGTTGCGCAAGGTGTACAATGCCGTGGCCAATCTCCAAGGAATGCTTAATCTACAAGAATTCACTGTGGAGAGCATTGCCGAGGAGCGTCGATTGTTGAGAAAGCTGTTGCTTGCCTACATCGAGGAAAAGGGGTGAGTGTATTTTTGGGTGAAAAAATGAATCCCAATCTCTCGTATTCTAGTTGAAGAACTTTACAAGTTAGCAGGCTGTAAGAAACTAGGTTCTTGGAAATAAGGATAGGGGTTTTAACTTGTTCCTTGATTCGTAAGTCGATCCGAAAGCGTTACCATAATTGATGCAGATGAAAAAATACACCTTCCTTTTTCTTTTTTTAGCTGGAATGAGTTGCTCCACTTTTGGGCAAAGTACTCCAGAATTTAATGTCTTATTCATCCATGTAGATGATTTGGGATGGGCAGACATTGGAGTTTTGGGAAGTGATTTTTATGAAACACCATCGATAAATCGCCTGGCGGCAGAGGGCATGCTATTTACGCATTCCTATGCAGCAGCAGCGATTTGCTCCCCCTCCCGGGCTGCCCTGATGACTGGCAAATACCCTGCTCGAATTGGGATTACAGATTGGATCTATGCGCGATTCCAAGGGGTAGGAACTACCGGACTTCCCGGAGAATATGCTGAAAACCCGGATCAACCCCTGCGAACACCAAAAAATCAAGGCTTTTTACCCTTGGAAGAGGTCACCTTGGCAGAGCGAATGAAGGCTCAAGGCTATACCACATTTCATGTTGGCAAATGGCATCTCGGTGAGAAAGGAAAGTATCCGGAAGACCAGGGCTTTGATCTCAACTTTGGAGGCAATGACCTAGGCCAGCCCCCCAGTTATTTTGATCCCTATGAGCCCGCTACTCCCACGCCATTTTATGAATTGAACGGGGTGGAACCCAGGGCTGCAGGTGAATATTTAACAGATAGAGAAGGGGATGAAATTGTGAACTTCCTTCAAACCCAAGACCAAAAATTTTTCATTCACTGGGCTCCCTATGCAGTACATACGCCACTCATGGCGCCAGAAGAGCTGGTAGAAAAATACAAACGTAAAGCTGGAGGGAAACAGAAAAACCCCATCTATGCAGCTATGGTGGAGAATTTAGACCAAAATGTTGGGAAGGTACTCGCTGCTTTAGATCGCTTGAAGTTGAGCGATAAAACCTTGATCATTTTTACCTCAGACAATGGGGGATTGATTGGAAACCCAGCAAACCCCATTACGAATAATGATCCCTTGCGCTCCCAAAAAGGCTATCCATACGAGGGAGGAATTCGGGTGCCAACGGTGGTCAAGTGGCCAGGCAAGGTCCCTGCGGGCGTCCAATCCAATCTCCCAATTGTGACGCTAGATTGGGCCCCTACGATTTTAGAGTATATGGGCTTAAATCCTCAAGAAAAAGGTCTGGATGGTCAAAGCTTGGTGGAAGTTTTGAGTGGTGGGTCACTAGCTTCAAGAGACTTATTTTGGCATTTTCCTCATTACAGAGGTGCAGATGTAGTTCCTTATTCCATTATTCGATCAGGGGAATACAAGCTGATTCATTACTTTGAAGAGCAGCCGGACGAACTCTATTCCTTAGCGAATGATCCCAGGGAAACTACGAACCTGGCAGCACAATTTCCCGACCTAGTATTTCAACTTAAAGCTTCACTCAAAGCCTGGTGGCTGGAAACAGGTGCCAGATTGCCCAAGAAAAAATAAACCATAGGAATCAATCAGCTGCAAGTTTAAATTCAGTTTATGATTATCCTCCACTTTCATACTACATTGATAATCAACTGGCAAAATTGCGGAGATTCAAACAAACTAATTTTCAATGAGCAACTCGTTTTTAAAAAAGGTAGTTGGCGAGACCAATGAATATGAGCGTACCCCGATTCCAAGTGAAAGCCTGAAAGGAGGCAAAAGCTTTTTGGGAATGTATGCAGGCGAGCATACCGCAGGGACAGAGTTTGTTATTGGCCCCCTATTCGTGGCACATGGGGTCTCGGCAGGAGATTTGATTTTTGGATTATTGATCGGTAATGTATTGGCGGTGCTGAGTTGGGGATTGATTACAGGGCCAATTGCAGCCTCAAAGCGGCTCACCTTGTATTATCAATTGGAGCGCATTGCTGGAAAAAATGTGGTCCGCTGGTATAATCTGGTCAACTCCTTGATGTTTTGTTTTCTTGCCGGGTCAATGATTGCAGTTTCAGCTACAGCGGTAGGGATTCCTTTTGACCTCGAAATGCCTACACTATCGGACTGGTTGCCAAGGACGCCTGGCTGGATTCTGACAGTGCTGTTGATGGGAGCAGTGATTACGCTAGTGGCTATTCAGGGATACTCCCAAGTATCCAAATTTGCAAATGTGATGTCTCCCTGGATGATATTGGTATTCTTTGCAGCAGCTATTGTGGGCTTGGCTCAACTAGGAGTGGGTTCATTCGAAAGTTTGATCCGCATTGCTCAAGAAGTGATTTGGAATGGAGTCCCACTTGCGGGCATGTCCAAATTTACGATTTGGCACATCATCTTTTTCGCTTGGTTTTGCAATATGGCCATGCATATTGGGATGTCTGACTTGACGATTCTTCGCTATGCAAAGTCTTGGACTTATGGATTTCATTCCTTTGCGGGAGTTTTTCTAGGACATTTTGTGGCCTGGATAGCATCCGGAATTCTGTATTCGGTATTTCTTCAGGCCGATTCTGCGTCTCAGGAATTTGCCCCTGGAGCTATTGCGTATGAGACCTTGGGCATTGCTGGGGCGATTTGTGTAGTGATCGCGGGTTGGACTACCGCCAATCCTACAATTTATAGGGCTGGACTAGCACTGCAGGCAATTTTTCCAAAAGTTTCAACTTGGAAAATCACAGCTATTGTAGGGGGAATTACTAGTTTGGCTGCTTGTTTTCCTGCTTTGGTCATGAAACTCTTGGATTTTGTGGCATTGTATGGGCTACTCCTGATGCCGATGGGGGCAGTAATTTTTGCGGATTTCTATTTTTCTAAGAAAATGGGCTTTCAATCTGAAGCTGCGCTGAATTCCAAGTCTGATTTCAGTATTCCAGCCTTGCTGAGCTGGGTGTTAACCTTGGTTTTCTGCTTGGGGCTGAATTTATTTTATGGGGTAGAAATTTTCTTTTTAGGACTTCCAGGTTGGTTTGTGGCAATTGCAATTTTCATCGTGCTTTCAAAAATAAAATATCCACTTGCTAAATCACTTCCGCGATGATATTGGATGCAATAAAAAAAGTCCAAATTGGGATGAGTAGAAACCCTAAGGTGCAATCTAGCCATAAAAATCAATGACAAATCCATGAAAATTTTAATGAAAATAGGGTCTTTCTTAAGTTTGGCGCTAACCATTGTGCCATCGATTCTCTTTTTTGTTGGGGATTTAGAATTGAGTCAGATGAAATGGTACATGGGTATCGGCATGGTGCTTTGGTTTGTGACGGCACCGTTTTGGATAAACAAACCCTCAAAAAGTGAGCAATTGTAATTTTCAGAATCAATAAATTCAAGCAGCGGTTTTTTGAAAAACTTGATGCAAGCCAAGTATTTGCCATTCCCATCCATTACTAACCTGTAACGATTACGCCAAAGATGCCAACCAACTTCCATCAAAAATCCCTTTCTCTTCTATCGGAGCAGTTAAGTGCAAGAGGATTGGATAGCAACTTTTTAATTCAAAAAATCGCTTCGTTGCAGATTGCTGTTCCTTCTTGGGCTTTGGGTGCTGGAGGAACGAGGTTTGGTCGATTTTTGATAGGTGGTGAACCAAGAAATCTCGAAGAAAAACTGGAGGATATTGGGCTTTTGGCCAGGATAACTAAGCGGACGGATGCGGTATCACTTCATATTCCCTGGGATATTCCACAGGATGTTCAGTTAATTAAGCAAAAGGCTGCCGATCTCCATATCAGATTTGACGCCATGAACTCAAACACTTTTCAAGATTATGGTCAGCCATTGACTTATAAAATGGGTTCGCTAAGCAATGCAGATTCAGATATTCGAAAGCAGGCGGTAGAGCATAATCTATTGGTGATCGATGTCGGAAAAGAATTGGGGAGCAAAGGGCTTACAGTTTGGTTGGCAGATGGAAGTAACTTTCCAGGTCAGGCCCATATCAGGAAGGCACTTCAATGGACTACTGAATCACTTCAAGAAATATATGCTGGCTTGCCATCGGATTGGAAGCTTTTATTGGAATACAAGCCCTATGAACCTAATTTTTACCACACTGTGATTCCGGATTGGGGTACATCAGCGCTGATTTGCCGGCAGCTCGGTGAGCGTGCGAAGGTGTTGGTGGATTTGGGTCACCACCTCCCCAATACCAATATCGAACAGATTGTGGCGACGCTGATGCATCAGAACATGTTGGCAGGGTTTCACTTCAATGACAGTAAATACGGGGACGATGATTTGAGCACAGGAAGCATCAAACCCTATCAGTTGTTTTTGATTTTCTGTGAATTGACCAACGGCGCTGAAGAAAAGGCGCAGTCTTGGGAAAGCATCTCTTGGATGATCGATGCCAGCCATAACACCAAAGACCCCTTGGAAGACCTAATTCAGGCCTTGGAGTCTATTTCACAGGCTTACGCTAAATCGCTTTTAGTAGATCGTAACCAACTAAATCAATGTCAGTTGGAAGGTGATGTAGTAGGGGCACAAGAAGTACTTCAAGATGCGTTTTTAACAGATGTAAGACCCCTGGTTAGGGAAGCTAGAATTCAAAGTGGCGGGGAACTTGATCCGCTCGATTATTACAGAAGAGAAAAGATTAGAGAAAAGCGAATCCATCAAAGAGGAAAAAATACGCAAGCGAGTGGCTTGTAAGTAGGCAGTTGACTTCAGTTAACCAATGTTCTGAGTAGCTGTTTTTTTGAAAACTTCAAAGCTTGGTTCTTTTTTAAACTCAGGTTCAGGCTGCTTTTCTAGACCGATTTTCATGTCCAGCTTTCCATTGTATTTGCCTCCCATTTCGATGATGAGATGCTCCGTTTTTACATCCCCGTTGATATTGCCGGTTGCTTTAATTTCCAGATGCTTAACTCTCACATTGCCATTTACAGTGCCAAAAATAATGGCTGTTTCGGTTTCAATATTTCCCTTTACAATTCCCTTGTCTCCCAGAATGATTCCTTTTTTGACAGCGATATCTCCAGTGATTTTGCCTTCGATTCTTGCAGTGCTTTTGCATTTGATATTTCCCTCACACTCAAAATCTTCACCCAAAATGGTGAGAATTTCTTCTTGATTTAAGATTGTAATGGGCGACTTTGGGCTTTTCTTGAACATGCTAATTGAGATTAATAAATGTTTTTGGATTTATTTTTTTGTTGTTTCTGAGGATCTCATAGTGGAGGTGGGGCCCCGTGGACCTGCCGGTCGAACCTACCTTGCCAATAAAAGTACTGACTTTTACTTCCTGCCCCTCTTTTACTAAAATTTGAGATAGGTGTCCGTAATAGGTTTGATATTCTTCCCCATGGCTGATAATGACCAAGTTTCCATAGTCTCCTCTGTAACCAGCAAAAACAACTTTACCTTCAGCAGTGCATTTAACGGGTCTTCCATTGGGCGCACTGATGTCTAAGCCTTTATGACTTTCTCTTCCGCTCGCACCAAATGGATTCGACCTGAAGCCAAAGCTTGAGGTAATCGGCCCGTCAAGGGGAGAGCCAACGGGCGTGTTAGCGATTTCTTGCTTAAATTCTTCAATGTACTCTTCGAACTGCCTATTGTCACCCATGTCAAAAGGGGAGCTTATTTTTGGGATGACATCGGCGTTCTTTTGGTTTGGTTTCTGAATCCCTTTGCTAACCAATAACTTGTTCACCTCGGTGATTTGCCTCGTGATAAAGTCATATTGCCTTGATAGCTCCTGAGAAAAAGTTTTATTCCGTTCATTTTGAGCAAGGATTTCGTTCTGCTGTTCCATGAAATACATTTTGGTGATCAAAACAAATGTGTAGACCCCCAAGCCCAAAAAAAGTAGAACGCCTGCAGAAATAAATTTCCAGTATTCTAAGAAAAAGGTAGGAATTAAAATAGGCTTTTTAAACCGTGGATCAGTATTTATAAAAATTACCGTTGTTTTCCGAACAAGGGAAACACCTTTTTGTAGAGGAAGCTTAGCGAAGAAATCAAGGATTTTTTTCATAGCGTGAACCTTCAAAAATTGCAGATTCTGAGAATTCAACTACTGATCTATGCTTTAACAAACCTATTCACTGAAGATCCTTGAATTGACAGAATATCGTTACACCTTGATCGGACCTGGAAATCCAGGTTGGAAATAAAGGGCTTCAATATTACGAAATAATAGGTAAATAAAAAGGATTTGCCATTTTCTACAGGGGGTATGGTAAAAACAGCCGATTGGTTTCTTGGCAATGGCGGTGGATAGGCCTTAATTCACCGACTACATTTTGGGATTTTTGGACCCTTAATACCCTTGAATAATACAATTCTTGAAATGCCAGTTGGACTACTTGTAACATTAAATGGGAAAAAAATTTTATAATTTATCGGTTGAACACAGCATCAAACTAGAATTGAAAAATGTATATTTAACCGGCGCAACTCGAAAAGCCATGAATAGAGTAGAGGGAGGTTTTATATTTTGAAAAAATGGGAACAGATAATATTGAATCAAAAACAACTGGATTGGCAGCCGCAATGGAGAACTTAATTGGGGCAAGAAGGGAATCAAATGGAGTGGTTATCTTCAACCCAAAAGAGTGGCCAAAGTTCCTGGTTATCTTGGTTTCTCTCTTGATTGGATACTACCTATTCAACATACTCATAGCCTTAGCGGACTTTAATAATTATGATTTTATTTTTGGATTATTATTCCTCCTGCTTTTTACATTGGGACCAGTAATTTGGTCTGTATACAAGCTTATTCGCGACCGTAATGACTATGTGCAAATTGATGGACATGTATTGAGTTATAAGGATAATGCAATAACAGGTGATATTGATTTGAATACTGTTGTCAAAATCAGCGGAAAAAAAGATATCAAATTTGAACTTGATGATCAGTCTTATGTAGTTATTAAATTATCTCAGATGAATTTCAATGAAGCCGATCGAAAGGCTTTAGTTAAAGAAATACATCTTAGGCTTTCACAACTCGCCTAGTATACCTTTTAAAAGTTCGTGTTTAAAACACGAGCTACTAGCAGCAAAAATCATCTGATAAAATGGTTACAACCCTAAATAGGTTTATCCTCATTCAGGCAATTTCCTATTCTATCGAATGATTTTTACTTCCTGAATTTTTGTCGGAAGCCAAACCTGCATTTCATTTTGCCCGCGGTTTGCCCAGGTATAATAAGGAATAGCAGTTATTTTTTTTGTTTCCGCTTGCAGCGTTGATCCGTCTTCCGAGCCTATCATCACCTTCATTTCTGCCTGAACAGCCATTACTTTTTCATCCAAAACCTGGTGTTGAAAAACAGTAAACGTGGCATTTTCTGGAATCAACAAATTCCATGCTTTCCCATTGTTGTCCGCTCCTTCCACACAGTAAACCAATGGACCTCTTTGAATTGCAATCCGGTCTTCATTGGCTGTCACTTCTTGGCGGGCAACTAACTTTCGCACTTCCATTGGCAATGAATAGTGGAGTTGATCTCCCTTTTCCCAGGTTCTAGTGATCGTCAAATAGCCATTTTCTTCCGTATAGGGAACAACTTTGCCATTGAGCAAAAGCGTGAATTTTTCGGTGCTTTTTCCAGCAAAACGGTAGAGTCCCCCAGGAACCGGTTCCTCCTTTGCCCAACCCGGCAATCTCAATTTTACTGAAAAGCGGGCTTTCTGCTCGGGATTTAGGGTTAGGTTGACAGCCCCGTCAAGCGGATAATTGGTTGTCATTTCCATGGGAACGTCCACGGTACCCATTTGGAATTTGGTTTTGCTGCCGATGAATAAGTTCACCCAAATGGCATCTTCTGATTTTGCATAAATGTAATCGCCGACAGATGCCACCAATCGGGAAATATTGGAAGGGCAACAGGCCGTTCCAAACCAATCTCTCCGGTAATGCTGTCCTGAGGAAGCCAATGGATTTCCATAAAAAAACCGATTCCCTTCCAGGCTTAGGCCATCCAATGCAGCATTGTACAAGCTCCTTTCCAATACATCAATGTACTTCGAATCGCCTTCCAGCGCATTCATTCGCTGATTCCAAAAAACCATCCCCACCGATGCGCAGGTCTCGCTGTAGGCATTTTCATTGGGAAGATCATAATCCACCGAAAAACCTTCATTGCTTCCCGAAGATCCTATCCCTCCAGTCACGTACATATTCCGGTACACGACATCCTCCCAAACCGTCTTCATGGCATTCATGTAGCCCACATCGTTTTTTGCTGCAGCCACATCGGCTGCGCCCGTGTAGAGATACATTGCCCGTACCGCATGGCCCGTAATTTCCTTCTGGTCTTTTACCGGCACATCATCCTGAGCGTATTTGGGTCCCCAATGTGGATTGTCCCAGATTCCACCCTTGCCGTGGCCATGTCCGCGCTGATCCAGAAACCAGTCGGATAGTTCCAGGTATTTTTTATCACCTGTAGTCTTGTACAATTTGACCAACGCAAGCTCAATTTCCTCATGCCCAGACACCCAAGGCCGATTCTGTTTCCGGAAAGTCTCGTCAATATGGTCCGCCATCTTGATGGCCACATCGAGTAATTTTCGCTTTCCTGTAGTTTGGTAATAGGCCACTCCAGCTTCCATCAAATGCCCGGCGCAATAATCCTCATGCTTCTCCATATCCGTCCAGCGATTTTCCAGTCCGGTAAGCGAATAAAAAGAATTGATGTATCCATCTTCTTCCTGGGCAGCAGCAATTTTATCAATCCATTCGTCCGCTTTTTGTTCCATGGCTTTATCCGAATGATTTTTCAGCGAATAGGCTATTGCCTCGAGGGCCTTGTACACATCGCTGTCATCGTAATAGATGCCTTCGTGTTTTTCGTTTTGCTGACGAGCAACTTTTTCATAATTCCGGATGCGGCCCGTGGCGATTTCAGTTTGATAAATCATAACCGGGACAGCAGTCGTTGCAATTTTTTCAAGCTTTGGTTTCCAAAAATTATCCGTGATGGTCACCTGCGAAAAACTCACTGGATTCAATTTGGTGATCCCAGATTGGGCCAATGCAGGAAAGGATGCTGCTGCAAGTAGGATGGAAAGGGTTGATCTTAGTAGCATGGGTCTATCGGATGGATTCAAAAAGAAAAACACTAGAGCTAAATTTAACTGATATCCATCAGATTTACTCGCGTCTGGGATTATTGTAATCTAAGTTTATATGATCCAAATTACTTTAGCGAAGCAAAAACATCCCGATATCGGGGACTTAAATTAGTGTTAACTTAATGTCCCCAAACGCAGGCTTTGGTTACTTGTTTTTCAGGAGTTTAAACATGCATGTTAATCCTTGCAGATAATCCTATAAATTAGATAGTACCTATGGAAGTCATCAATCTACATCAATCCCAATGCATACTCGGAGAATCTCCCTATTGGCATGCGAAGCGGAAAAGCTTTTTCTGGGTAGATATTGAAAAGGGAGAATTGTATGAATTCCAGATTGGGCTGAAAAAAACCACCAAACGAAAATTCAATCAGCGGCTTTCTTTGGTAGTGGAAGGCCAGGGGGATTATTTAATCTTAGCCTTAGACCGAAAAATTGCGCGTTACGATTTTGAAACTGAAAAATTGACTTGGCTGATTGAGGTCGAAGAGGATCAACCGCTCAATAGATTTAATGATGGCGCTTGCGATGCTGACGGTAGGCTATGGATTGGAACCATGAGCACCAAAATTACGCCCGAATCAGGGGCTCTTTACAAGATTACTTCAGAGTTGAGCCCGGAAAAAATGTTGGGTAAGATCACCATTTCCAACGGAATGGCTTGGACTTCCGACAATGAAACCTTCTACTATATTGACAGCCCCACCCAGGAGATAAGAGCCTATCAGTTTGATTTGGAAACAGGCGAAATTAATTTTGATCGAACGGTCATCCGCGTGCCAAAAGAATTGGGTACACCCGACGGAATGAGTATGGATCAAGAGGGGAAACTCTGGGTCGCGCATTACGGAGGATTTGGAGTGTATTGCTGGGATCCGGAAAATGGAAAGCTCTTGAAAAAAATTGTCTTGCCGGCTCCTCATGTAACATCCTGCGTTTTTGGGGGCGAAAATCTAGATCATCTGCTCATCACGACGGCAAGAGAAAATCTCACCGATGCCCAACTGCAAGAATATCCCCAAAGTGGGAATGTGTTTTTGGTTAAGACAAACACGCAGGGATTCTTATCCAATCCTTGTCAATTCTAAATTCTACACCCAAGCATGAATTCAACCCTGATCTATTTATCCAAAGGAATTAAGCTTTTCCTATTGCTACTTTTCTCAATTCCGGCTTTCTCCCAGCAACCGGCATCTCCATTGGAGTCTTCCTTTCAAACTTACCGTAAGATGAAGGCAGAGACGCCCTACAAATTGGATTGGATCACACTGGGCCCAGCGGTCAATTCAGCACGCGCCGATGTAGTCCAAGTGGATGCCAAAAATCCGAGCACCATGTATGCTGGCTTTGGCTCGGGAGGATTGTGGAAGACGACAAACAACGGCATCACCTGGAAATCCATCTTCGAGGAGCAGTCGGCCATAGGAATTGGAGATGTGGAATTGGCTCCTTCAAACTCAAACATCATCTACCTTGGAACAGGTGAAAACCTAAAAAAGCCCCGAAACTTCACACTTCCCGGCACAGGGATGTTTCGCTCGAATGATGCAGGTTCAACCTGGAATTCGATAGGCTTGGAAGATTCCTGGTCCATTGCAGAAATTGAAATTCACCCGACCAACCCGGAAATAGTTTTTGTAGCGGTCCTCGGCCACCTCTGGTCCAAAAATAAAAACCGTGGACTCTACCGCTCTACCAATGGCGGAAAAACCTGGGAACAGGTATTGTATGTAAATGAAATGACCGGGGCCAATGAAATTATCATTTCTCCCGCAAATCCTCAAATCATGTATGCCTCTCTCTGGGAAATGTACCCGGGCATCAGTGGCGAAACAAGTGCCATCTACCGCAGTGTAGATGGAGGTACCACTTGGAGTAAGTGCAATCAAGGCTTGCCAACTGGTCCCAAAGTGGGTAGGATTGGCTTGACCGTCTCGGCTACGAACCCAAATAAGGCTTATGCGCTGGTGGACAACCTAAACTACCCGGAGGGTCAGTCTGCCGAACTCTACAAAACGGTGGATGGAGGGCTAACCTGGACCAAAACCCATATAGGCCCCTTCCAATTATTCACTACCATCGGATGGTACTTTACGGATGTGTACGTGAATCCAAAAAATGACGAAGAGGTGTTTTGCCTGGGGATCCGCCTGGCACATAGTGAAGATGGAGGCAAGACATTTAAGTTTATCGGAGGCCAGGTGTCGCGGATGAATCCTAGCCTAGCCCAAGGACTGCATCTAGATCAAACCGAATTGTGGATTAATCCCAACAACCCGAATCACCTCGCACTGGGGAATGATGGCGGATTTTATGTAAGCCATGACAAGGGATTTACCTGGATGCATTACAACAATATTCCCACGGGAGAATTTTACGACATCACCCTAGACCAAGCCAATTACACCATTTACGGAGGCACACAGGATGATGCCACTGTATCGGGACCTCCCAAGGAATTGGATACCCGCTTTCCAGACCCCTGGAATTATGTTTGGATTGATGCCTGGGACGGAGGCGATGGTTGCGTGACCGCAGTGGATCCAGTGGACAAGAATATTATTTACTACAGCCGTCAGCATGGGGATGTGATGCGATTGGACAAGTCCAAAGACGTAGCGGTCTCAGTCAAGCCCAGTCTCCCCAAAGAGAGCAAGGATACCCTTCAGTTCAATTACATGACGCCCTACTTTTTGTCAAAATACGATCACAAAACCTTGTACCAGGCTGGAAATTACCTGATGAAAAGCACAGATCGGGGAGATACCTGGCAGGCCATCAGTCCGAACCTTGCTCGTTCTTCCGTGGCCGAAAAGAAATCCGTGGCTGCGGGAACGGTTGTAGAATCTCCACTGTCCAAGGGATTGTTGTATGTGGGAACTGATCATGGTGCATTTTGGGTATCAAAAAATGATGGTGCCAACTGGGAAGAGCAGTCCACAGGAACCGCATCGAACTACATCCGAAGCATTTCACCCTCCAATCACAAGATCGAACGGGTGTACATGGCCATGACCGGCATCAATTACGATGACTTGCATGGCTATCTCTATGTTTCGGAGGATTATGGGAAAAATTGGAAAAGCATTGCCGCGGGCCTCCCCGATGAGCCGGTAAATGTGATCAAGGAAGATCCTACGAATGAAAACTTGCTGTATGCGGGTACGATGCGGGGGGTATTTGTTTCCCTCGATCGAGGAGCAAGTTGGGACTACCTGGGGGTAAATATGCCTGCCGCAGCAGTAGCCGATTTGGAGATCCACGAAGGAACGCAGGACTTGGTTGTGGCTACCCATGGAAGGGGAATCTACAAAACCAGTCTGAAGCTTTTCCAAAAGCACTTAACCCAAAAATTACCGAACGACAAAGAGTACTTGGCCGAAATTGAGCAGGTAAGCAGACCCTGGTTCAATTCCTCGCATGGGAATGTGGATTACCGAACCCTTGAGAAAGTAGCCTTTACCTTCTGGTTGAAGGAGGCAAAGGAGGTAACCCTTTCGGTTCGTGATAGCGCATCTAAGGAAGTATGGAGTACGGTACTTGACGGTTCGGCAGGGTACAATCAATTCCGCTGGGATTTGATCCTAAAGAAGCAGGAGAGTGATTCCCCGTATTTTGTGCACTACGATAAATTCATTGATTCAGGCAGCTACACCCTATGGCTAACATCCAAGGATGGAAGCATGAATCAAAAATTTAAGGTGGTGGATGGGATCTCTCCCTACATCGAGAACTAGGCTTCCTTTTTTCTTAATGCCGCCACCAGCATGGTGGCTGAGGTATACAAAATGACGCCAAGCACGACCCACTGCAGGGTTTGCAAGGGGAGGGTCTTTACGATAAAGGCTGCAATCAGCACTGCAATGGAACCAGGAATCGCCATGGCTAGGGCGGCCTTTCTGTTGTAGGAACCTGTCTTAATAAACTTCACCGAAGCCGGAGGCATTAGAAAAGCACAGGAACCCATCATGATGGGAAAAGCAACTGTTGGTGACATCCCTAAGGCAAAAATCAAGGCCATGCACGGGGCGTACAAGCCTACACCTGCCGTCATGATGGCGCCCAAAAAGAAATTGACCACCACGGCAAAGACGAGTTTGTAACCCGTCAAACCGATTGCATCTCCGCCCCCTTCGATCCAGTTCATCATTCGGGCCAGCATAAATCCTGCCGTGACCACCAAGGCAATTCCCATGGTGAGTCTGATTTTTCGTTCCGAAAGTTTCGACACAATACCAGCGCCTATCACCGCACCGACAGCTGCGGATACTAGCATCGATATCAAGGTGAGCGGATCTACTTCGATGATGGTGATAAAAATAAATGCCTGCAGTAAGACCGGGATGGTATTCGCGACATTCATCGTGCCGGGAATCAGCTTGTCTTCCGTTTGCCGGGTAAATTTCAATAAGGCTGTTTGCGGAGCAAAGGCCCCGATGCCCAGCACATCAAAGAAATTCACGACAAAGCCAATCACCGAAGTTTTGAGCCAACTTGAATTTTCAAATTTGGCCCGATTTGCTAGGAGGTCTTTGATAAATACAAAGCTAAACCAGATGGCCAATGCAATTAAGGAAACCCAAATAAAAATCAGCATAGAAGAATTAGGAGCTAGAATCTTTTGAACTTGTAGTATAAATAAAACTGAATATCCACTTTTTCACCAGTAACGGAACAAAATAAGGTTTGAAGTTCATTTAGATGAGCTGTGGTCTGTGGACAGTCGTCTGTCGACGATTATCCGCAGTAATTCAAACATATCTTAAGCCCCTGGCATAATTGCGGATAATCACAAATAGATTAACACACCTTAAAAAAGGTCTTAGCGGCTTCTTGCTCCTGTTGATTCAACATCGCCTCAATCTTCTTTGCAGTTTTGGTAATTGCCAAGCCCCCCAGCCCGGTGCAGCGCAGGGTATTTGGGATGGCGTCTCCTACCTTTTTCATCGTTTCCACCACTTCATCCAATGGGATCAGGTGGTTGTAGTCCGACAAGGCCATGTTGGCACAGGAGATCGCATTGGTGGCGGCCATTACATTCCGATTGAGACAGGGAGCTTCCACGCGATCGGCAATCATGTCACAAATCATGCCTAGGGAAGACTGCAAGGCCATGGAGGCTGCTCCTAGGGATTGATCTAGGGTCCCCTTTTTCAACTCCACAATGCCGGCGGCTGCCATGCCTGAGCCCGAACCGCATTCGGCCATACAACCACCTACCTCGGCGGCAAAGGTGGCATGCGCAGCAATGAATACCCCGATGATGCCGGCTGCAAGCATCGCTTTCACCGTTTCATCTTCATGCAAGGAAAGCCCCCTGCTGATCCCGATGAGAGCGCCTGGCAGGGCACCACAGGAGCCAGCGGTTGGGGCTGCTACCACGACGCCCATCGAACTTTTGACCTCCATCATCGCAGAGGTGTAGAGGATCACTTGATTTAGAATATCTCCTTCCACCAGCTTTTTGTCCTCTAGCTGCTTCTGAAATCCGAGGGATTGCGGACCTAAAATCCGGTCTGCGTACTTCGTTCCCTTCAATCCAAGATCGATGGAATTTTGCATGATCTGCACAATGCTCCGCATCTTTTCAAAAACCTCCGCTCTTGAAATATTTCCCCGCATACTTTCGTAATCCACTGCGAGTTCCCAGAGGGCGTGGTTTTTGTCCTGGTTGAACGCCAGCATTTCCTCGCAGGTAATGAAGGGCACTTCGAGGTCTTTTCGAGACATGACTGGGAGGACCGGCTTGATCTTTTTAATGAACAGCACCTCCTCCATTTGGAGAAGCTCCTGGCAGATTTCGTCATTCAAAAAGGCATTGGCCTTGATTTCGATAAAGGTGGATTTGCCATTTCGCACCGCAACTTCATCGCATGGCATGGATTTTTCAATAAATTCGGGGAGGCTACCTGCCGACTTTACATAGACTAGGGTCTGGTAAAAATCCCCCGCCATAGACACCTGGGCGCCATCGATTTCAAGAATTTCAATCATGCCCCCGCCGGTAGAAATGGCGGTTACCTCACGGGATTCTTTCTGATTGGTCAGCGTGAGCTTGTAGGTATTTGGATGGGTCGCCCCGATGGGATGGATATCTATTTTAATTTGGATGCCTGCTTCATCAATGGCTCGCAGGTAATCTGGGAGGCGCTCTTCGTAGGCTTCCCAACCTAAAAATCCCCCAAACAATCCCATGTCGGATCCCTGCCCCTTGTGCGTAGTGGCAAGCGAGCCGTTGGGGTCAAATTCAACATACACCTCTTGGATATCTCCATCCATCAAGTCGCGGCACATTCGTCCAATTCGAATGGATGCAGCACAATGTGAACTCGAAGGGCCTCGCATGACCGGGCCAATCACATCATTGAATATGCTTG
>JBILBQ010000140.1:0-5115 GCA_044353615.1 Algoriphagus sp.
GAAAAAGGTGCTGTGATCTGGCAAAAAACCTATGGAGGATTTTTTAACGAATACGGTGAAAAAATGAATTTGAAGGATGGACTTTTATCCATTGAAGGACTCCAACAAAAATGTACTACTGCCAATGTTTCAAACGACTGTTACATGGAAAAGTGGACCCTAATTGTGGATGGAAATGGAAACCTATCCTAAAACTTGCCCCTCCTACCTCGTTCATTCAAGGCAGGAGTTTTTCTTAAAAGGCCATTCAAACTTTTCGCTAGGCTCAAATTAAAATACCATTTTTAGATTATTCGCTTTTTTACCACAGCCCAAAAAAAGGTTTGAGAATCAATTAAGTGAGCCGTGGACTGTCGTCGGTGGTCTGTTAACAATTATCCGCAAGGTGCATTAGTCATTTTTATCAATGTTAGGTTTGCGGATAATTCGATCCCTTTTTAACCTTCAATCAAAAAATCTTCGGGATTTTAGATTTTTAATGTAATTTGAATCATTCGGAGCCATTCTTGAAAAAAGATAGCTACTGAGGCAGCCAATGAATCCTTACCTAAGGAAGTTTGCCTGCTTAAATTTTATTTTTAGTACCCTAACTAATCTTGTGAATAACTGATTCCCATCCCGTATGAATACCCCAAACACCCAGTTTAACTACGTGAACTACCTCTGGAATGAGGAGAAAGCTGCGCAACTCGAAGGCAATGAAGTTGACCTATTCCTCTACCGTTCCAACCTCCTCGGAGCGGATCTCAGAATCACAAATTATGGGGGAGGAAATACCTCCTGCAAAACAAAAGAACTGGACCCCTTGACCAAAACCTGGGTGGAAGTGATGTGGATCAAAGGCTCAGGTGGAGATATCGGGACGATGACCCGCTCTGGTCTTGCAGGACTTTATGTAGACAAGTTGAATGCCTTAAAAGGTATCTACAGAGGCTTGGAACACGAGGACGAAATGGTGGGGTTATTTGGGCATTGCCTCTACGACTTGGACTCCAAAGCGCCTTCCATTGACACACCCCTTCATGGCTTTTTGCCCTTCAAACACATCGATCACCTTCATCCAGATGCAGCAATTGCGATTGCCGCATCCAAAGACGGGGAAGAGATCACTAAAACCCTCTGGAAAGGAGCGATCGCTTGGGTGCCTTGGCAGCGGCCTGGATTTGACTTGGGACTCAAACTCAGAGCCGCCTTGGACCAAAATCCAGGCATTCGAGGTATCATGCTCGGAGGCCACGGCCTATTTACCTGGGGAGATACTTCCTACGACTGCTACATCAACAGCTTGGAGGTCATTGAAACTGCCTCCGCTTATTTAGCAGAAAACTATGGCAAAAAAAGGCCTGTTTTCGGAGGTCAAAAAATCAACTCCTTGGATCCAGACCAACGCAAAAGCCAAGCAGCAAAACTCGCCCCGCTATTGCGCGGATTGGCCTCTTCTGAATCCCGAATGGTGGGCACCTTCACCGACAAAGAGGTCGTCTTGGAATTTAGCAACAGTCAGGACCTGGATCGTCTAGCCCCCATGGGAACCAGCTGCCCAGATCACTTCCTTCGAACCAAAATCTCACCTCTGGTACTCGACCTTCCTGCTGCTACCGATCTCTCGGACGCCAGTGGAATACGCACCCAATTGGAAACCGCATTTCAGAATTACCGGGAGCACTATGCCGCCTACTACGAGAAACACAAACATGCAAACAGCCCAGCCATGCGTGACCCTAATCCGGTCATCATCCTCTGGCCAGGAGTGGGAATGTTCAGTTTTGCCAAAGACAAGCAAACCAGCCGAGTAGCCGCTGAATTTTACATCAACGCCATCCAAGTCATGCGTGGTGCCGAGGCAGTATCCAGTTACGTATCGCTCCCCCTTCAGGAAGCCTTCGACATCGAATACTGGTTGCTCGAAGAGGCCAAGCTACAGCGCATGCCAAAAGAAAAACCACTTTCCAGAAAGATCGCCCTCATCACCGGCAGCGCAGGGGGAATTGGCAAAGGCATCGCAGAAAAATTCCTTCAAGAAGGGGCCTGCGTAGTGCTCTCCGATATCAACCAAGAACGGCTGGATCAAGCCTTGGCCGTCTATGAGAAAAAATACGGCAGAGACAACGTCTTCGGCCTCCAACTGGACGTGACAGATAGCGACAGCATCGCCAAGGCTAGCCAGGCTATCGCACTCCAATTTGGAGGGATCGATATTGTGGTCAACAATGCCGGAATATCCATTTCAAAGTCCTTTGAAGACCATAATGATCAGGATTGGACCAAACTCAACGACCTTCTGGTGATGGGACAATTCCGCATCTCCAAACTGGGCGTTGCCCTGATGAAGCAGCAAGGCCTCGGAGGGGACATCGTAAATATTGTAAGTAAGAATGCATTGGTGGCAGGTCCAAAGAATGTGGCCTACGGCACAGCGAAGGCCGCACAATTGCATATGTCTAGACTGATGGCCGCCGAACTTGCAGAAGATAAAATCCGAGTGAATGTGGTGAACCCCGATGCGGTCATCGAAAATTCGAACATCTGGGAAGGTGGATGGGCAGAAAACAGAGCGAAAGCCTACGGCATCGAAGTCGCTGATCTTCCACAATACTACGCCAACCGCACCCTACTCAAAGAAAGTGTCAAGGTCAGTGATATTGCCGATGCAGCCTTTGCCTTTGTAGGCGGACTACTCAACAAATCCACAGGAAATATGCTAAATGTGGACGGAGGCCTCGCGGCAGCTTTCCCAAGATAAATCCGAATAGTACGTGTAATGCCAAAAATCCCAGTAACAGCCGTATTCGACATCGGGAAAACCAATAAAAAGTTCTTCCTCTTTGACCAGAATCTTGGCGAAGTGTACCACAGTTACACCCGTCTAGAGCCTGTGATGGATGAGGACGGTTTCCCGAGCGAACCTGTACTTCCGCTTCGTGCTTGGATGCTGGATACCTTTCGTGCTGCGCTAAATTCTACCGAATTTGAAATTACGCGGCTTAATATCTCTGGGCATGGCGCCTCTTTTGTTCATACTGACCTCGAAGGAGAGCCTGTTGCCCCACTTTACGATTACCTAAAGCCTTTTCCGGAGGAACTTTTGGAGCGATTTTATTCCGAAAACGGAGGAAAATTAAACTTCTGCAAGGAGACTTCTTCCCCTCCGCTAGCCATGCTGAATTCAGGCCTGCAGCTCTATTTTCTCAAGTATGCCAAGCCCGAAGTATTCCAGAAAATCCAAAGAAGCCTCCACCTCCCGCAGTACCTGA
Source organism: Algoriphagus sp. (assembly GCA_044353615.1). GTDB lineage: Bacteria > Bacteroidota > Bacteroidia > Cytophagales > Cyclobacteriaceae > Algoriphagus. The sequence continues at coordinate 3,255 of JBILBQ010000140.1, forward strand.
GTTTGCTGTTTACTGGGAAAGCAGTTTCTGACTTCTGCAGCATCGGCTGCCACACCGCATTATGGGATTTTGAAAAAATGGATTACCATGCATGGGTAAAACGAGAGGGAATAGAGGCCCTCATGGCTCCCATTCTGCCTGGAGATTCCCTGCTGAAAACCAAGCCGGAACTGGGAGGAATCCCCTGCGGAATTGGCGTACACGACTCTTCGGCAGCCCTGCTTCCCTACCTGAAGCAGGAAACCGAACCCTTCGCCCTCCTCTCTACAGGCACCTGGGCGATCAGCATCAATCCATTCAACAAGACCCCGCTCTCAGAATCGGAGCTGACAAAAGATTGCCTGCAGTTTCTGAGCATTTCTGGACAACCCATCAAAATCTCTCGTCTCTTTATCGGAGAAGAGCACAAGTACCAAGTGGAAGAAATGTATGCCCATTGGCAGCTGCCCCTAGGTACCTACAAGAAACTTCAATTTGAAGAATCCTGGTACCAAAAAGTAAGCAGTAAGCCTGCAAAAAGAATCCGATTCCATTACATCCAACCTGAGAATTTTGGGATAGAAAATGGCCCCAGCAGCGATTGGAGCAGCTTCTCGGAATTTACTGAAGCCTACTACACCTTCCTGCACGAGCTGACGACGATTCAGGCAGCCTCCATCCACCTCGTGCTGGAGGGAGCGCCTGTGCAGCGCCTGTTTGTAGATGGTGGGTTCAATGCCAACCCTATTTTTCTGGAGCTGCTGCGCAGAAAACTCCCTGGAATCGAACTTATACCGAGTGATTTCCCAAATGGCTCCGCTTTAGGGGCAGCAATGCTCGTGAATATGACCGCTGAAGCTTAACTTACCCCAATGAAAGCCAATTCCCCATCCGTTGCCTTGTTTATCCCCTGCTACGTAGATCAATTCTACCCGCAAGTAGGCATTGCTACGTTGGAATTGTTGGAGAAATTAGGCTGCACCGTGAGCTATCCCTCAGGACAAACCTGCTGTGGTCAGCCCCTAGCCAATGCAGGCTATGCACGGGATACGGTAGGCACGGCAACTCATTTTATAGAGACCTTCAGTGACTATGACTATGTGGTCTGTCCTTCTGGAAGCTGCACATTGCATGTAAAAGAGCATTTTCCTTCCATTGCTGGCCTAGAAAAAAAACAGGAAGCCCTGGAGCATAAAATATATGAACTCATCGAATTCATCACCGACGTGTTGAAAACCGAGCGGTTAGAGGGAAAATTCCCTCATCGCGTTAGTTACCATTCCTCCTGCCATGGTCAGCGTGGATTGCATCTCTCCTCTGGATCGGAACTCAACCAACCTCCATTTAATAAGGCCCGCAAGCTATTAGAAAATCTAGAAGGATTGGACTGGGTGGAGTTAACCAGAACAGACGAATGCTGTGGCTTTGGAGGGACATTTGCCGTGACCGAAGAGGCGCTTTCCATCCAAATGGGGAAAGACAGACTGGCGGACCACCTCGGCCACAAAACCGAAATTATCACCGGAGGGGACATGTCCTGCATCATGCATTTGCAAGGCATTGCTACCCGATCCAAACAAGAGGTAAAGTTTCTGCACCTTGCTGAAATCCTAAACCAGGCCCTATCATGAGTCATCCGGAGAATGCAGCTGAATTTTTAAAGGATGCCCAAAAATCAAAGTGGCACGATGAAACGCTATGGTTTGTTCGCGACAAGCGGGACAAAGTAAGCAAAAGAATTCCCGAATGGGAACAGCTTCGAGAACTGGCCTCAGGCATCAAAGACAACGTCCTTGCAAATCTTGCCAACTACCTGGAGGAATTTGAGCGAAAGGCAACGAAAAATGGAATCATCGTCCATTGGGCGGCAGATAGTGAAGAA
>JBILBQ010000007.1:0-52355 GCA_044353615.1 Algoriphagus sp.
TTTTCGTAGGCGGCAAGGATGTCTTCCTTGCTAAAATCGCAGGAGGGGATCAGTGCTAGCCCTCCAGAAATCAGGGCGATATGCCGTAACGCATGACGTCTGTTCATAGAAATAGGTTAAAATTTGGGTTGGGGTAATTGAAAAATTAAAGTAGGTATTTTTTTTCAAGAATAGCTACGTGAAACTTCAGAAAGGGTCAACTTATCGGGTAATCGTACCCAGTTCCCCGAAGGTAGCGGCATTGCCATCGACGATACGAACTGCCTTCAATCTTACATATCGAAGTTGCTGAGGTGCAAATCGGATGACCTGCTCCACCGGGCTATTTTGAATATTGGCAAACTCCCCTCGGGCAAGTTCTTGCCAACTGCTGCCCTCCAGGCTGCCTTCCAAAACATAGTCGGCAATAAATCCGCTCGGGTAGCGAGCCTGCATGGGCAGGTAGGTGATCCCTTTGAGGAGTGCCTCGGTTCCCAAATCCAACTCCAGCACCCCTGCTGCCGATGTCCAATAGGTATTGGCCTGCTCGTCAATCGCCAACTGGGACTTGGGGTCAGGGGAGATTACCTTCCAGCCTGCTTTGACCAAGTCCAATTCTTTTCTTGCAGAAGCGGAGGATTGGCCTGTTTTCGGATCGTAGGCAAGCGCCTGAACTGTCACTGGATGCAGTACTTCCAGCGGCTCTGTGTAGCGGGAACCGCCGACTTTTGGCTGATTGCCGTCCAAGCTGAAGTAAATTTCCAGCCCTTTTTCCACGCCCGTCAGGGAAATTTTTCCTTCTTTCGATCGCGAAATTTTGGGCGGCAAGAGCAGCGGAGGAGCAAAATACACCCCCAGTTCGGAGATCAGAGGCATGCCCTTTCCGTCTTTAAAATGGATCCGTATCCGCTGGGCTTCGGTGTCGGCTACGCGCAAAATACGCTTGTAACCTAGGGTCGTTCCTTCCGCTAAAGGAAGCCATACTCCATTTACCTCTTTTTCGATTGAAAATGCACTTACCCGCTGCCCTAGGTTGACATATTCCTGGATAAGCAGTCTGTTGAACTCGATTTTTTTACCAAAGTCAACCACCACCGAGGCTGCCTGCTGACCTTCTGCTGGGGCCCAATAGCTGTTGTAGTTCTGGTCAAGTAGGTGGGAAGCCGGGAATGCTTCCCCTCGGGTACTGCTCGCCTTGAGGGTCGCACCTGTGGCCAAGTTGGTGGAAAAATCTAGTTTGATTTTCGCTGCAAGCTCTTGGATGACTTTCACATCCGAATCCGGAATCAGCCCGCGGGTATCCACAGGAAAGTTGATCAGCAAAGAGCTATTCTGCCCTATGCTTTGGTAGTAGATCTCGAGGAGTTCGGGCAGGGTTTTGACCTTATGATCTTCGTAGGCATGGTAGTACCATCCTGGACGAATGCTCACATCCGCCTCGGCAGGCACCCAATGGCTTCCATTGGGCTGTCCTGTGGCCCACTTATCCGAGTACTCAGGCATGCCGGCGTAGACGGAATCCCGCATGAGGTTGGACCAAGTGGTCGGATAGGCGAACCCATGTTCGTTCCCCACCCAGCGCACATCTGGGCCTGCATCGGAAAAGAGCATGGCCCCAGGCTGCAGCTCCCGCACCAGCGCATGCATGCTTGGCCAATCGTAGTAAGTCAATTTATCCACAACCCGCTCCTCGTTGGCGCCCCCATACCAGCCGGTGCCTCCATTGGCACCGTCAAACCAGACCTCAAAGAGTTCCCCATAATTGGTCATCAACTCGGTGAGTTGGTTCCGCATGTAGGTGATGTATTCCGGCTTGCCGTAGTCGGGATGGTTGCGGTCCCAAGGGGAATAGTAGATTCCTACTTTCAGTCCATATTCCCGACAGGCATCCACAAACTCACGGATCAAGTCTCCTTTTCCATTTCGCCAAGGGCTGTTTTTGACGGAATGCTCCGTATAGGCCGATGGCCAGAGCACAAAGCCATCGTGATGCTTGGCGGTGATGATCAGGCCTTTCATACCTGCTTCTTTGGCGACGCGGGCCCACTGCCGTGCATCCAGAGCGCTGGGAGCAAACTGCCCTGGCTTCTCATCTCCAAAGCCCCACTCTCGATCGGAGAAAGTGTTCATGTTGAAATGAACAAAGCCGTAGTACTGCAGGTCCTGCCAGGCGATTTGCCGTGCCTCCGGAATGGGGTAGACTGGAGTAGGCGGAGTGGTCTGTGCAAAGGCAAGTACAGGAAGAAAAAATAGAAGGAAAAAGGGTCTCATGGGTTTATTTTTTCGAAAACCTAGCCATTTTGCCCCACATCTAAAAACAAAAAAGGTGCGATCTTCCCCAATTCAAACCTTTACCCCAAAATTCTGCTTATATGCAGGTCACTTCCCGTATGTTCGTGTTATGAAAACACTGCTTTCTTGTTTGCTTCTTGTAGTCAGTCTCGGGCTCCAAGCCCAGATCCAAATCAAGGTAATGGATCAAGTCTCCAACTTTCCCCTGGCCAATGTTCGGGTGAGTCATGGGGGCATTATTCAAACAAGCAATGCTTCCGGTGCGGTTACTTTTTCAGGAGAAAACCTACGCCTCGTCTTCTTATTGGAAGGGTACGAGCGATTGGAAAAAGTGTTCCCCAAGGGGGAGTTTTCGGTACAGCTTGTTCCAAGCGTAATGAACCTTTCTGGGGTTACGGTCCGCGCATTTGATACGGAGCGTCCCCTCCTGCAGCAGGCAGCTAGCGTGTCTCGAGTGACGGAGCAAGACCTGATGCGCTTCAATGAGAGTTCGCCCGTATTAGCCTTCAACCAGAAAGCGGGCATCCGCATCGAGGAACGGGCTCCCGCGAGTTACCGCATCTCCATCCGAGGCAGTTCGCTCCGCTCTCCCTTCGGCGTGCGTAATGTAAAAGTATATTGGAACGAGGTTCCCTTCACGGCTCCTGACGGCACTACTGCGCTCAACTTGCTGGACTTGAGTAACATCCGAACTGCTGAAGTCATCAAAGGGCCTTCTGGAAGTGTCTATGGTGCAGGAAATGGCGGCGCCATCTCCTTATTTAGCCAGGCCCAAGTGGATGAAAATCGAATTTCCACGGAATACCTCCTAGGCGATTTTGGACTTTCGCGCTACCGCTTGGGCATTTCCCAAAAACTGGGCAACGGTGGAATCGAGGCATCTTACGTTCGTCAAGAATCGGATGGCTACCGCGATCATTCGGGAGTCAAGCGCCAAGTAGTCCAAATGAGTGGCTATTTTCCTGTTTCCGAAAAGCAGGAACTTCGTACCCAGCTCCTGGTGTCCGACCTGCAGTACCAAATCCCAGGTGCGTTGAATGCTGCACAGCTGGCAAGTAATCCCAAGCAGGCTCGACCCGGATCTGTGGGACAAAACAGTTCCATCGACCAGCAAGCCCTCCTCCTTTCCCTGGGACATACCTACCGCCATTCGGAGCAATTGAGTAGCAGCACGACGGTATACCTGAATACGAATGCCTTTGAGAATCCCTTTATTCTGGACTACAAAAAGGAGTTGGGCTTCGGATACGGAACCCGTACCAAGATCAGCTACAACACCCAGTTGAGCGGCAAATCCCTGCGCCTGCTTGTGGGTGGAGAGTGGCAAAAAAGCATCACCCAAGCGCAAAACTTTGGCAACCGGGCAGGCAAAGCGGATACCATCCGATTTGCAGACCAGTTGACCGCCTCCCAGAGCTTCCTATTCCAGCAAGCAGAGCTGCAGCTAAACTCCAAACTCCTGTTCACCTTGGGCTTGAGTGAAAACTTTTCCAGCTTTCAAATCGACCGTCAGGTAGCTGCTGGAGGAGGAAAGAAAGGGCTTCAAACCCGTACTTTCGAGCCCATCCTAGTGCCACGCGTAGCGCTCAACTACCAGTTCAACCCAAGCATGTCCGTATATGGATCCATCAGCTCGGGCTTTTCCCCGCCGACCATCGACGAAGTACGCACCAACGAGGGCAGTGTCAACCTGGACCTAGAGGCAGAGAAAGGCATTAATTACGAAGTTGGGTATCGTCTAGGCAAGGAGCGCTTCACGATGGAAGTGATTGCCTACTACTTCAAGCTTCAGGAGACGATCACCACCTATGCCAATGCGAATGGGGTGGTGCTCTTTCAAAATGCCGGTGCCACAGACCAAAAAGGAGTTGAGGCCAGCGTTGATTATGCGCTCCTTCGAAATTCGAAGGGATTTGTACGGGATCTACTAGTTGGCACCGCCTACACGGGTCAGTTTTTCACCTTTGAAAATTACCAGAAGCGGGGGCAAGATTTCTCAGGCAATGCCTTAACGGGTGTTCCAAAGCACAACCTGGTGAGCCGAATGGATGTGCGCACTAGGGTTGGCCTTTACCTAAATTTCACGCATCAGTTTACGGAGGAAATCCCCCTCGACGATGCGAATACTGTCTACCAAGACGCCTATTCCTTGGTGAATCTGCGGCTCGGTTGGGTGAAGCAGCATGGCAACTGGAACCTGGAGGTTTTTGCAGGGGTAGACAACCTGCTGGATGCCACTTATTCTTTGGGCAACGATCTGAATGCTTTTGCAGGACGATTTTACCAGCCCGCTCCTACGCGCAATGGGTATGGGGGAGTGAAGGTGGGGTTGAGATATTGAAGAATTGTACAAAGTACCAAGTACCAAGTATGGACTAGAATTCTTTTCGCGTCTTGCTACTTGATACTAATTACTTGTTACTTTTTTAATGTCGAACGCTGAACGCTGATTGAAGAAGGAAGAATTGGGGACCATTTAACTTGCCAGAAACCAGCCTCTTGGAGCCAAAACTTTAGTCTCCTTGGCTTAATTTCAACCACATTAGGCACATAGAAAAGACCCTATCTATGTGGTTTTTAAAAAAAGGTCTCGTTTCTTGCCTGGCTCAGTTTATTTCTTCATTAGTTCCACTGCTTTCCAAGCCCTTTGCGGCTTATCTACTTTGCGTGAAATAATTGAAAAAAACAGCGTATTTCCATAAATTACAGCTCCAAATGATCCTTCCATGAAAAACCTTTTCTTTTCCATCCTCGCTTTTTTTATTGCATTTTCTAGCTTTTCCCAAGAAGAGGCTACCGAATCTAAATGGGAGCCTCGGGAACCTAAAAAATTCGAGTCCACGCATTCGGGCACCTTCAATGGACAAAAAATTAGCTACAAAGCCGTAGTTGGGGAGACTTTCCTCAAGAATGCTGCAGAGGATGTGACCGGAGCTCTTTGGTCCACCGCCTACCTCCGAGAGGGCGTCCTAGACCCTTCCAAGAGACCTGTACTCTTTATCTTCAATGGAGGGCCTGGATCTGCAAGCGTTTGGCTACATGTGGGTTTCTTCGGCCCAAAAGTGGTGAAAACCGATTCGGGAGCAAGTAAAGACGATGGTGCTGCCCCCTATCTGGTGGAAGAAAACAAGCAGGCTTTGCTTGACATCACAGATTTGGTATTTATCGATCCCATCGGAACTGGTTTTAGCCAAGTGGAAGGAAAGGGCAAAACTTCAGACTTCTGGGGGCTCAACGAAGACGCTTCCTCGATTGCACAGTTTATCCGTACCTGGGTGACGCAACACGGCAGATGGCAAGCACCCAAGTTTATTGCAGGAGAAAGCTTTGGCACCACCCGAGCTGCCAAAGTAGCAGAAGTACTCGAAGAAGGTGGCCAAAGCATGGCTTTGAATGGACTTGTCTTGATTTCTCAAGCCTTGGACTATGCAGGTTCGTCCAGCTGGGCGGATAATCTCACCTCATTTTTCACCTACCTCCCTTCCCAAGCGGCTACCGCATGGTACCATGGCAAGGCCGGACAGGGGAAAACCTTAGCCGCCTTTACCCAAGAAGCGAGAGAATTTGCCTACGGGGACTATCTGAAGTCCTTGTTTATGGGGGAAAAGCAAACAGAAGCCCAGAAAGAATCGATCGCAGCCAAGTTGGCCTACTTTACTGGTTTGGATAAAGTCTATATCCTTCGCTCCGATAACCAAATCTTGATGGACCGCTTCAAGAAAGAATTGCTCCGTGCCGAGGGCAAGGCCATTGGCACCTTGGATGGGCGCTATTTGGCTCGGGAAACCGACAAATCCTCCGAAGGACCGGTGCTTGGAGATCCAGCGAGCTACATGACTGGATCAGCCTACACGGCCGTTTTCAACGACTACTTGATGCGGGACTTGAAGGTAACTATGGACCGCCCTTACTTCACCTCCGCTAGCGGGATGGGTGGAAGTTGGAACTGGAAACCTGTGCCCGACGGGGCCTACTACGAGCCGAGTTATGTAAGTACGGCACGTGCACTCAGCGAGGTCATGCACCGAAATACGCAAATGCAGGTGATGGTAGCGAATGGCTACTACGACCTGATCACCCCCTTCTTTGATGCAGAGTATACCTTCGCCCGCCACAATTTCCCACAAGACCGTGTGGCCATGACTTACTACGAGGCAGGGCACATGATGTACAACCGACAGGAAGATTTTGATGCCTTGGCAAAAGATGTTCGGAAGTTTTTGGAGGGAATAATTACTAAAAAATAAAATTAACCAACTTAAATTCTATCATGGGAACACCCAAATTCAATCCAGCAGCAGTTACTCAAATTATACGTGAACGCAGGTCCATGTTTCCTGCGCAGTTTAAAGAAAATGACCCGGTAGCCGACTCCATCATCGAGGAGATCCTAGAAAATGCCAATTGGGCACCTACCCACAAGCTCACCCAACCTTGGCGCTTTATTGTGTACACAGGAGCAGGATTGGAGACCTTTGGCAACTACCAAGCGGAAATGTACAAGATGCGCGCAGAAAAAAACGGGACTCCCTTCCTAGAGGGTACTTACCAAAAATTTAAAGAGAACCCCACCAAAGCTTCGCATGTCATCGCCCTATTGATGAAGCGAACCGAAGGATCGGGGATTCCAGTGATGGAAGAGATTTCAGCCGTAGCCATGGCGGTACAGAACATGTACTTGACGGCCTGTGCGCATGGACTCGCTTGCTACTGGGGCACTGGCGGACCGACCTTCTGGGCAGAAGCGCGGGAAGATTTTGGACTCGAAGGAGAGGACATGCTGATGGGCTTTTTCTATGTAGCAAAGCCTGCTACCGATACTTGGCCAGCAGGAAAGCGCGAGCCGATTGGGGAGAAGGTAAGTTGGGTACGGGAGTAAATTCCTTCCCAAACCAACCTATAAGGCCAAACATCCGTTCAAGTCATTTGAAGGTTGTTTGGCTTTCTTTTTTCACTTTTTCGAAAATACTTCGTCAATTTTTTAAATAGTAACTTTTAAGTTACATTTGGGAGTATGCAAAAAATCAGACAGGTTGTTGCGTATAAGAATTACTTTCAAGACTTCCTGCTGGAACAGCCCTTGAAAGCACAAGACAAGATCTACAAAGTATTGGAAGCTATCGAGACCCTGGAAAGGATACCGACTTCATATCTTAAAAATCTAGTTGGCACCAAAGGATTGTATGAGGCGCGAATTAGACTTGGAACAGACATTTGGCGAGTGTTTTGTTTTTTTGATCAAGGCAGGGTTGTCATTCTGCTCAGTGGATTCGTAAAAAAGACACAAAAAACTCCTCGAAATGAAATTGATAAAGCGCTCAACCTAATGATGGACTATTACAACGAAAAAAACAATCCGCAATGAAAACTACATCCTGGGAAGAAATCAAAGACAAGGTCTACGGGGAAAAAGGCAGTCCTCGCCGCGATGTCCTTGAACGAGAAACGGCCCCCTTCAAAATCGGTCTTCTTCTAAAAAAAGCACGCGAAGAAAGACTCCTTACCCAAGAACAGTTGGCCCAACTTGTGGATAAAAAAAGAACCTATATCTCTAGAGTGGAAAATGACGGCGCCAACATGACCTTGAAAACCCTCTATGAAATTGTAGAAAAAGGTCTCGGAGGTAAAGTACAGATCAAGCTTGACTTGTAAACTTTACCAATCCGCCGGTCTTCTCGCCTGATAGGCGGCCATCTGGTCCAACAGATCTGCTGGGTCATCGGAAATGATCAGCATCTCTTCCTGCTCTGGATAGAGAAATCCCTCCTGCATCGCATGGTTGAGAAAGTCAATCAACTTATCGTAGTAACCGTGCACATTGTAAAGCGCCAAAGGCTTTTGGATGTAATGCAGCTGGTTCAAAGTCATGATTTCAAAAAGTTCCTCCAGCGTGCCAATCCCTCCCGGCATAGCGATAAAGCCGTCCCCTTTTTCGGCCATCAACCACTTTCGGTCCCGCATGGTCTCGACGATGATCAACTCTGTACAGCCCTTGTGCGCCACTTCCCGGTCTACGAGCTTTTGAGGAATAATTCCAATCACTTCCTTCCCTGCAGCCAAGAACTCATCCGCAATCACTCCCATCAAGCCCACATGACCCGCACCATACACGAGGCTATGGTCACGTAAAATCATTTCTTGAGCAAGCGATCGCATCCCTGCTTCGTAGATGGAATGGTTGCCTTTCTTGGAACCACAGTAGACGGTTATCTTTTTCATACCCGAAAAATAAAGATTTCACCCGATCCCTGAGCAAGAATTTGCAAGAAGGTTTGCAGCGGCAGATCCTAGCCCCCATTTTTGGGGTTCAAGCCCCACTCCATGAAAATCTGTTTCGCCACCAACAACGCCAAAAAAATCGAAGAGGTCGCTGCTGCCCTGAAGGGGCTCATCGAAATTGTATCCCTTCAAGAGATTGGCTGTACAGTAGAACTTCTCGAAACAGGCGACACTTTGGAGTACAATGCCTTTGAAAAAGCGCGGTATGTCAACCAACATTTTGGGGTAAGCTGCTTTGCGGATGACACTGGCTTAGAAGTAGCGGCCCTAGACGGTGCGCCCGGCGTGTATTCAGGAAGATTTGCAGGCGAGCCACGGAGTGATGCCCGCAACTTAAGTTTACTGTTGGAGAAAATGCAGGGCCAAACCAACCGATCTGCCCGATTCCGAACCGTCATTGCCCTAATCTTGGATGGAAAAGAATACCAATTTGAGGGAATCGCCGAAGGAGAAATCACCTCTTCCCCCAGCGGCGAGGGAGGATTTGGCTACGATCCCATCTTCCAACCCCTTGGATTTGATCGCACCTTTGCTTCACTCAGCCTGGCGGAGAAAAACGAAATTTCCCATCGTGGCAAAGCCGTAAAGGCGCTCCTAAATTTTCTCCGTGCTGGAAAATTCTGAGATACGCACAAAAATGACTTAATTTGCCCTCCATGACCAAGCCCTTCATCGTCGGAATCACTGGGGGATCTGCCTCTGGAAAAACCTTGTTTTTGGAACATTTGCTGCGCAGCTTTTCCCCAGAGGAACTGTGTTTGATCTCCCAAGACAATTATTACAAGCCAAAGCACCTGCAGCCTGTGGACGAGCAAGGCATTGCCAATTTTGACACCCCCCACAGCATCGATTTTGAGCAGTATGCCCAAGACATCCGCATCATTCAGGGCGGAGGTACGGTCATCCGTGAGGAGTACACTTTCAATAACGCCAGCAAAAAACCCAAGATGCTCACCTTTGCACCCGCACCCGTAGTGGTCGTGGAAGGAATTTTTGTACTCTACTATCCTGAATTGGCCGCTTTATTGGACCTGAAGATTTTTATCGATGCCAAAGATCACATCAAACTCAAGCGACGCATCATCCGTGACAAGGTGGAGCGGGGCTATGACCTTGACGATGTGCTGTACCGCTACGAGAATCACGTGATGCCGACTTACGAAAAATACATCAAACCCTTCAAAAGCGAGGCAGACCTCATCATTCCAAATAACCTCAACTTTGACCGGGCAATGGATGTTCTTCGCACCTACTTGCAGGCAAAATCTGCCCGATAGGGATAAAAAGACAAGGTCTAGTACCTAATCTTCAATTAGTTTAATGAGGTTTTCCCCTTTTTTAGCAATACCTAAAGAAAATAAGGTTTGAAGTTCATTTAAGTGAGCTGTGGTCTGTGGACAGCCCGTGAACCGTGGTTTATCGTCTGTCGACGATTATACGCAGTAATTCAAAAAGATCTTAAGGCCACGGGTAAGATTGCGGATAATCATATATTTTCTATATTTGCTCCCCATGAAAAATAGGAACACATACTACAGCACCAGCAAGCAGCGATTTTCGTGGGCTTTGGTGTTGTTCTTTTGCCTATTTGTATCTAGCATCGAATACTTCCCTTCAAAAGGAAATCAATCCCGAACAGAGCAGTCCTCCGAGCAGCCAGGACAGAGCTTCTTGGATGTTGCTGTAGATGCAGTCGTGCCTTTTGCGCTGGAAGTAGCAAACACCGTTTTTTACCTGATTTCCCAGCTTTTTCGCGTTGACTTTTTGGTAAACCTACCACAAGTAACAGCAGCGTCATTTGTAAACTCGTTTACAGAAATCCTTTTTGAACGGATTATTTCCCCGCAAGGGCCTTAAAAATTACCCCCTCCCAATTCCTTCAATTCCTTCCCTCGTTCCGCGAAGGCAACCAGACCATTAATTAGTATTTCAATTCCTTAAAATTTAACAAAATGCAAAACAAAGGAGCCATTGTGTTTCTGACAGTAATTATTACAGCGCTTTGCCTGTACTACCTGTCATTCACCTTTATATCAAACGGCATTCAAGAAAAGGCGACCACCTATGCAACTGATGCCACCGGCAATATCGACTTTGCCAAGAAAAGAGCTTACCTAGATTCGGTCTGGAGACAGCCTGTGTACAATTTTCTAGGTGCTAGCTACACCTACCAAGAAGTAAAAGAAACCGAGCTTGGACTTGGACTTGACCTTCAAGGAGGCATGCACGTAACCTTGGAGGTTTCTCCCGTAGAAATCGTCAAGGGCATCGCAGGAAACCCTAAAAACGAGCTATTTAATGCGGCTGTAGCTGAAGCTAAAGAAGCCTCAAAAACTTCTGATGCTAAGTTTGCAGACTTGTTCTATACCGCTTGGCAAAAAAATAATCCAGGCAAATCCCTCGGTTCTGTATTCGCTACTGCAGCCAACAGAGGGAAAATCTCCTTGGAATCGACAGATGCTGAGATCCTTGATATTATAGATACAGAAGTTGAAAACGCCATTGACCGTTCGTTCAACATCCTGAGAACGCGTATCGACCGTTTTGGTACTTCACAGCCTAACATCCAGCGTATTGCTGGTTCAGGAAGAATCCAGATCGAACTTCCAGGTGCTGACAACCAGGAGCGTGTGCGCAACTTGCTTCAAGGTGTTGCCAAATTGCAGTTCTGGGAAGTGCTCGAACTAAACGAGTATGGTGGATCCATAGAAGAAGTCAACCAAGCATGGGTGGCTGACCAGAAAAATAAGGTCGGAGACCTAGCTACTTCGGATTCCACCGCTACCGACTCTACCGCTACAGCTACCGATTCCTTGTCTGTTGAAGACTCCTTAAGAAATGTTTTGGAAAAACAGTTGGAGCAAATCGACCCGATGAACAATGCCAATGCGGGTATATCACCACTGATTGCTTTGAGAAAAGTAGACTATGGATTGATTTATGATGTTCGCGACACGGTCATTGTCAATCGAATTCTAAAAAATGAGCGCTACCAGTCCTTCCTTCCAAAAGACCTTCGTCTACTTTGGGGCGTAAAACCTACCAAAGCTGAAGATGGAACAGAGATCCTAGAATTGTATGCGATCAAATTGAGGAAAGGTTCTGACCAGGCTCCGCTTGAAGGAGATGTGGTAACAGATGCCCGTCAGACCCTAGATCAAACTTCTCAGCCTGCGGTATCCATGCAAATGAATGCCGATGGAGCTAGAAAATGGAGAAACCTAACTTCAGAAAACGTAGGTAGAAGAATTGCTGTAGTCCTTGACGACTATGTATACACTGCTCCAATGGTAAATGGCGAGATTCCAAATGGTCAGTCTGAAATCTCTGGAAACTTTACGCTTTTGGAAGCCCAGGATTTGGCAAACATCTTGAAATCTGGTTCCCTACCAGCACCTACTCAAATCGTAGAGGAAAGCATCATCGGCCCAACCTTGGGTAAAGAGGCACAAAGCCAAGGCATCATTTCCATGATCGCAGGTCTTGCCTTGGTGGTCTTATTCATGGTTGCCTACTACGCAAAAGGTGGCTTGGTGGCAGTTGCCGCTTTGGTATTCAACATCTTCTTCATCTTGGGTATCCTCGCTCAGCTGAGCACCGCCTTGACCTTACCAGGTATTGCAGGTATCGTGTTGACCATGGGTATGTCTATTGATGCGAACGTATTGATTTTCGAGCGTATCAAGGATGAGCTCCGCAATGGAGTCAACTTACTATCCGCAATCAACATCGGTTACGAAAAAGCATTCTCAGCTATCTTAGATGGTAACGTCACGACCTTCTTGACAGGTGCGATCTTGTTTGCATTGGGCCAAGGTCCTGTGAAAGGCTTCGCGATCGTATTGATGATTGGTATTGCCTGTTCGTTCTTTACTTCCGTATTCATCACCCGAGTGATGGTTTCTTGGATGACCAAAAAAGGTGATAAGAGCAGCATTTCATTCGCAACTCCATTTGCGAAAAACTCGCTTTCTGCATTGAACATCGACTTCATGAGCAAAAGAAAGTTGGCCTACATTGCCTCTACTTCCATCATTGTGATCGGATTGGGCCTTGCAGTAGTCAATGGATTGAAGCTCGGTGTAGACTTTACGGGAGGCCGTTCTTATGTAGTTGCCTTCAACCAACCTGTAGTACCTTCAGAGTTGAAAGTAGGCCTAGATGGTGAGTTTGATGGATCTGTGGAAGTGAAAACTTACGGTTCAAACAACGTCTTGAAAGTCACTACCTCCTACCTCATCAATGAAGATGACGATGCTTCCAACAAAGAGGTTGAAAGCAAAGTGAAGGAAGGAATTGCAGCAGTAACCGGATTTACTTTTGTAGAAAATAGTGGGACACCAGGAGACAAGCAATTCTCCATCACTGGCTCTTCCAAAGTAGGTGCTACCGTAGCGAATGACATCAAGTCCTCTTCCTTCCAAGCAATGATTTTGGCTTTGATCGCCATCTTCTTGTACATTTTGATGCGCTTCCGTAAGTGGCAGTTCTCCTTAGGAGCGATTGTTGCCTTGGCTCACGATGCGCTTTTCGTGGTTGCAGCATTTTCGATTGCCGGTACCTTTGGTGCCAACTTCGAGATTGACCAAGTGTTTATTGCGGCTATCTTGACCGTAATCGGTTACTCAATCAACGATACCGTAATTATCTATGACCGTATCCGTGAAAATGTGGAAAATAGAGGATCACGCAAGCTGCTAAAAGTTTTCAACGATTCCATCAACGAAACCTTGAGCCGTACCTTGATCACCTCCTTTACTACAATGATCGTGGTGATTGTCCTCCTTTTCTTTGGAGGTGAGGTATTGAGAGGCTTCTCCTTTGCCCTATTTGTGGGTATTACGGTGGGTACCTTCTCTTCTATCTACATCGCTACTCCTATCGTCGTCGATTTGATGAAGAAGGAAATCGAAGAAGATGGTTCTCAAAAGGAAACCAAAAAAGGCTAAGCATAGCTAATTTCTAAAAGAAGGGCGGGAAAATTTTCCGCCCTTTTTTTTTGTAGTCCTCGGGTTGCTTACCTTAGTTGAGGCTTCGCCAAAATTTAACCCACAACCACTATCCATGTCTACTCCCCTTCGTGCAGCTTTAGTTGGCTACGGCTCCGTTGCTGAAAAAATGCATGCCCCTCTTTTAGAGGTTTGTCCATCCCTGGACTTCGTTGCTGTAGTGGAGCGAAATAGCTTCCGCTGCCAGCAAAAGTATCCCAAGGTGCAAACGTTCTCGAGTTTGGAATCCTTGTTGGCGGCAGATGCTGCGGACCTGATCTGCATTACCACACCCAACGAACTCCATTTTTCCATGGCCAAGCAATGCCTCCTTGCAGGCAAGCATGTGGTGGTGGACAAGCCTGTCACGCTAGTGGCAGAAGAAGCCGAGGAGTTACTCCAGCTTTCTAAGTCTCTGGGATTGGTGTGCAGCATTTTTCACAACCGCCGCTACGATGGAGATTTCAAAACCCTTCAAGAGATTGTTGCCAAACAACTACTCGGTAGACTGGTCTTTCTGGAGTCTCATTTTGATCGCTTCCGTCCCCAGGTGTCGGAAAACTGGAGAGAAAAAGAATGCCCTGGAAATGGCATCACCTACGACCTAGGTTCCCATTTGATCGACCAAGTAGTCCTTCTTTTTGGCAAACCAACCGCCATCTGGGCAGACATTCGCAAGCAGCGTACCAATGCCGTTGCAGACGATTACTTCGACATTGCTTTGGCCTACCCAGGCTTCAAAGCACGGGTAACAGCCGGGGCAATGGTCAATGTACCCACTCCCAAATTCATACTCTTGGGTGAAAAAGGCACTTACCAGAAATTCTTCTTGGATGTGCAGGAGCAGGCATTTAAAGACGCAAGAATCCCAGCAGGAGCAGATTGGGGAATGGAGCCCGAAGAACGTTGGGGGAAAATTCATTACGCAGCCGAAACGCAAGCATACCCTACCCTTCGAGGAGATTACCGCGTATTTTACGAAAACGTGGCCGATGCCATCTTGGGAAAAGCCGAATTACTCGTTCAGCTGGAACAAGCCATCCCTGTGCTTCGGATCATTCAAGCCGCCTTTACCTCCTCGCTGGAAGGAAGAAAAATCGCCCAATCGGAAGGAAAATGGTAGTCAAACCCTTTTCAATCGAGAAATAAGCCCAGGTCCCGACCTTCGCAAATCAATTAGATTCCTTAATTTTGTGCCTTATGGCAAAAACAGAAACTCCAGGCGAAAACGCCCAATTGAAAGATATCATCTCCCACGCCAAAGAGTATGGCTTTGTGTACCCAAGTTCCGAAATCTACGACGGCCTACAGGCAGTGTACGATTACGGTGCCTACGGGGTAGAGTTGAAAAACAACCTCAAGCGCCTCTGGTGGGAAAGCATGACCCGCGTACAAGACAACATTGTCGGCATCGATGCGGCCATCTTTATGCACCCAACCACCTGGAAGGCTTCTGGCCACGTGGACTCCTTCAACGATCCGATGATCGACAACAAGGACAGCAAAAAGCGCTACCGTGCAGACGTATTGGTAGAGGAGCATGCTGCCAAATTGGAAAATGAAGGCCAAGCCGAAAAAGGCAAGTCCCTGACAGCTGCTTTGGCGAGAATGCTTGAAGCAGAAGACTTGGCAGGGGTTCGTGACCTCATCACCAATGAGGGCATCAAATGCCCGATCTCTGGTACCTCCAACTGGACCGATGTACGTCAATTCAACCTCATGTTTTCGACCCAAGTAGGATCCGTAGCAGAAGACTCCTCCACCATCTACCTTCGTCCGGAGACAGCCCAAGGGATCTTTGTCAACTTCCTGAACGTGCAAAAGACCGCCCGCATGAAGGTGCCTTTTGGCATTGCCCAGATCGGCAAAGCCTTCCGCAACGAGATCGTGGCACGGCAGTTTATCTTCCGTATGCGGGAGTTTGAACAGATGGAAATGCAGTTTTTTGTACGCCCTGGCACCGAGCTCGAGTGGTACGAAAAATGGGCTGCCACCCGAATGGCGTGGCATCTTGCATTGGGTACTCCTGCCTCCAAGTTGCGCAAGCACCCACACGAAAAGTTGGCCCACTATGCGAATGCGGCCATGGACATCGAATTTGAGTTCCCATTTGGATTCAAAGAGGTGGAAGGCATCCACTCCCGAACTGACTTTGACCTCAAATCACACCAGGAGTTTTCCAAAAAGAAGCAGCAGTACTTTGATCCGGAGATCAACCAGAACTACATTCCTTACGTGATCGAAACCTCCATCGGAGCTGATCGCTTGTTCTTGTTGACGCTATGCAATTCCTACACCGAAGAAGTCTCTGAGGAAAAGAGCAGAACCTACCTCAAGCTACACCCGGCGATTGCTCCGGTGAAAGCGGCGATTCTTCCCATCATCAAAAAGGATGGCTTGCCTGAAAAAGGGCAGGAGATCTTGGAGCTACTTAGGTACGATTTCAACATCATCTACGAAGACTCTGGATCAATCGGCAAGCGTTACACGCGCCAGGACCTGATTGGAACCCCTTTCTGTATCGCGGTGGATCACCAGACCTTGGAAGACAACACCGTCACCATCCGTCATCGCGACAGCACCGAGCAGGAGCGCGTGGCAATCTCCGAGCTCCATGGCAGAATCACCGAGGCCACGAGCTTTAGAAGGATATTTGAGAAACTGTAAAAAAGACTTTTAGAACCAAGAGGCAAGAGATTAGACTTATAATCCTGCTGATTTTAAAATCCTGCTTACGGAGCAGGATTTTTTCTTGCCCCTATCTACAACAGGTGTGTTCTTGACTCTATTTTTTAATGTCGAATGTCTAACATCGATCGAAGAATGTCGAAGTGAGGAAAACTAGTTTCTAGTGTCGGCAGGCTGCCTAGTCTAATCTCTTGGCTCTTGTTTCTTGTTTCTTGTTTCTTGTTTCTTTTTTAATGTCGAATGTCTAACGCCGATCGAAGAATGTCGAAGTGAGGAAAACTAGTTTCTAGTGTCGGCAGGCTGCCTAGTCTAATCTCTTGGCTCTTGTTTCTTGCTTCTCAAAGCATCCCGCTTCTAAAACTCAATCCTGCCCTTTTCCTTCCCTTCCCCTAACAATAGGCTCTTGGGGGACTTGGAGTTGACATACACATGCACGATGTTTTGCTGCCCTTCGAAGTCCCGTATCAATAGCGTGTTTTGTACCTCCACTGTTTTGGGCACTGCCGTGGCAGTCGATTCCAGGTAAAACCAGGCGGCATCTTCCTCTACTTCATAGCCTAGGTAATTCAAGGGAACCAATTTTCCATTGACCGAGACCTGGGTATGCTTGAGTAGGTAGGCCTTGACTTGACCTTCCAACTTGGCCTTGTCTTTTGGTTTGAGAAAATCCACCGTCACTCCAGCCTCCTTGCTCAAGGCCACTTCCAAGTCATCCCAAAAAATCTTCTGGGCAACTTCCATCTTTTTGGAACTGGGATTGTACCGCAATTCGGTAAGGGTGATGTAAAATGGATGTGCGAGAGTGAGGTAGGCCCAAAGTGCCCACGAGAATACGCTGAGTTGCATTTGCTAATCCAAAAGTGCCGTTTGTAGGAATTATACCGTAATATTGAACTTAATTTATTTCTTTTCGAAGTATTTCTACGAATATGACTTCATTTGAACTCTATTTTAAGATTGGATTACAACATATTTTAGACCTCCAAGGGTTTGATCATATCTTGTTTATCCTCGCACTTTGCGCAGTCTATGTGGCTCGAGATTGGGTGAAAATCCTCCTGCTCGTCACCGCATTTACCCTCGGGCATTCACTCACCTTGGCGCTAGCTACTTTTGAGGTGGTCCAGATCCGGTCCGAAGTGATCGAGTTTTTGATTCCAGTTACGATTGCATTCACAGCTTTAGTGACCCTCATCAAACCCAAGCCAAATTCCGGCAAAGGAATCCAACTCAACTACCTCCTGGCACTCTTCTTTGGACTAATCCACGGGTTGGGATTTTCCAATTACCTCCGATCCCTACTTGGAAAGGAAGCCTCGATTTGGCAGCCACTACTCGCATTTAATGTGGGTTTGGAAGTAGGGCAAATCGTCATCGTAGCCGCCTTTTTGCTCATTACCTCCCTAGTTCATCTAGCTGGCATGAACCGCAAGGAATGGACCTTGATGGTATCTGCCTTTATTTTGGGCGTCGCCTGCATGCTGATGCTCCAAACCAAGTTTTGGTAACCACACACATTTTCTTTCTTTTTAGAAATCAGTACCTTTCCTTTCTGAATTTAGAATTTACCCGCAGATGAAAAAAATACTTGCCCTCATCCTTCTCGCTTGCGCAGCAGCTTTTCCAGCGCTAGCACAGCATACCGAGCAAAACCATGGCATCCGATTTGAACAATTGGGCCCCATGCTCCGCACACCCAACGTCTACCGTACGGCTTCCGGAGCCCCAGGGCACCTGTACTGGCAGCAGCAGGCCAACTATGTCATTGACGTAGAACTGGACGATGCCAACCAATCCATCAAAGGCAAGGAGACCGTCACCTACATCAACAATTCGCCAGATGCACTGACCTACCTCTGGCTACAGCTCGACCAAAATAACCGAGGAAAAGATTCCGACACCCCAAAAGTGACCGAATCCAGCATTACCCCAAAAATGTCTTTGCGCACCTTGGAAGGCATCCTCTGGCATTCAGACGACTACGACGTCAAGATCCTTTCCATCCAAGATGAATCAGGAAAGCCGCTCAACGTAGCCATCAACAAGACCATGATGCGCATCGATCTCCCAAAGCCACTGAAGGCAGGAGAGACCGTTCAGTTTAGCATCGACTGGAGCTTCAACATAACCGACCGCGTAGGCTACATCGGTGGCCGACCGGGCTACGAGTATTTCCCGAAGGATGGCAACTACCTCTACACCATGGCCGAGTGGTTTCCTCGCATGGCGGTCTACTCTGACTTCCAAGGATGGCAAAACAAGCAGTTCCTAGGTCAAGGGGAATTTGCACTCACCTTTGGTAACTACGAAGTGCGCATCACCGTACCTGCTGACCACATGGTGGGCGCTACCGGCGTACTACAGAATCCGGAAGAAGTACTTTCAGCTACCGAATTGCAGCGTTGGAATAAGGCCAAGCAAACCTACGATGCCCCAGTTGTCATCCGTACACAGGCAGAGGCAGAAGCCCTAGAAAAGAAAAAAGCACCAGGAAAGAAAACCTGGGTATTCAAAGCCGACAACGTCCGCGACTTTGCCTGGACCTCTTCCCGTAAATTCATCTGGGATGCCATGGCGGTAAAGCAAGGCGGAAAAGATGTCATGGCCATGTCTTACTACGGCAAGGAAGGCAATCCACTTTGGGAGCAATATTCCACCCGCGTAGTGGCACATACCTTGAAGTCTTACTCCTCCCATACTTTTGACTATCCTTACCCAACGGCCATTTCCGTAGAAGGAAGCAACGGCATGGAATATCCAATGATCTGCTTCAACTACGGAAGACCAGATGCGGACGGCACCTATTCAGATGCCATCAAATACGGCATGATCTCCGTAATTATCCACGAGGTAGGACATAACTATTTTCCGATGATTGTCAACTCAGACGAGCGTCAGTGGACCTGGATGGACGAGGGATTGAATACCTTCATGCAGTTTATGGCTGAGCAGGAGTGGGATCGGAACTATCCATCTCGTCGTGGACCTGCGCATAAAATCGTTCCTTACATGAAGAGCGAAAAACATTTGCTCGAGCCGATCATGACCAACTCGGAGAACATCATCCAGTTTGGCCCCAATGCCTACGCAAAGCCGGCCACTGCCTTGAACATCCTCCGCGAGACGGTGATGGGCAGGGACTTGTTTGACTTTGCCTTCCAGGAGTATTCCAGAAGATGGATGTTTAAGCACCCTACTCCGGATGACTTGTTCCGCACCTTGGAAGACGCTTCTGCAGTGGACTTGGATTGGTTCTGGAGAGGCTGGTTCTACGGAACTGAGCCAGTAGACATTTCCATTGAAAATGTGGCTTGGTACAAGTTGGACAACCGAACTCCTGCACAGAAAAAAGCAGATGCGAAAGTTAGTTTCGACCGCGAAGAGGCTTCGGTATCCAAAGAAGCAAATGTGAAGGGCGTGCCCACTACTGTAGTAGAAGCAGATCCTGCTACCCGCGATTTCTACAACAGCTACAATCCATTCTCCGTAACTCCAGAAGATGAAGCGGCCTACAAAACTTTCTTGGGCAGCTTATCTGAGAAGGAGAAGAGTTTGTTGAATAGCAACATGAACTTCTATGAAATGACCTTCCGCAACATTGGAGGTCTAGTGATGCCACTTATTGTGGAGTTCCACTATGCAGACGGCAGCAAGGAAACAGAACACATCCCTGCAGAAATCTGGAGAAAGAATGAATCTCAGGTGACCAAGGTGTTTGTGAAGGAAAAGGAAGTGGTGAAATTCGTTTTAGATCCCAAGCGTGAAACTGCCGATATCGACGAAAGCAGCAACTACTGGCCTAGACAATACCAGCCTACCCGATTTGAATTGTTTAAGGGTGGTTCCGCAGTAAGAGGAGCCGCTCAAGGAGACAATCCGATGAAGAAGGCGAGTAAGAAGTAAATGAAACGAAATACAATGGAAATAAGGTGGAAAAAGACTTCGCTTCGCTCCGTGAAATAGTTTGAATTACGGATTCAAGTTGTTGACGGTCGACGGCAAATTGGTTTAGACTTCAAGCCTTGTTCCTTCTAGGAACAAAATCCTTTAGAAAATACAAGTAAAAAAAGAGGCTGTCCCGAAAAGAGACAGCCTCTTTTTTGATTCCAACCTGGGTTAGATGATAAGCCGCATCTACCTATAGGAGAAGAAAATAATGCTTGAAGTTCGATTCAGTGAGCCGTGGACCGTTAGCCGTTGACCAGATGATTATTTTCCCGAACCAAATTGGTAGCCTAGCCATCCGCCAGCAGCCATCAAGATTAAGGTGAGTGCCACGACCAGAACGAGGGTAGACAAAGGCATTTCCCAGTCTACGTCTCCAATTTTAAATTTGACAGGCTTATTCCAGTTCATTCGATTTGGATACTAATTTATTAAGATCAGCTCTTTTTACCAGTAACTAAAAAAATAAGGATTGAGTTTCAATTAAGTGAGCGGTGGACTTTGGACCGCCCACAGGCCGTGGTGTGTCAGCTGTCAACGATTATCCAGACTGGATATATTCCTTTTGGCCTGGTGTAATTGCGGATAATCCTAAGAAATAAACCACATTAGCCACATCGGTCTTATCAAAAAGATTTTATACCTTCAAAAAAAGCTAATCCTAAGGTGGCAATGCACCAAAAATTAGTGATTCTAAGGGTAAAAGTATTAAAAACTAGTTTTCCGAATATTTGAAGGCATTCAAACCTCGTTACTATCTTTTTGAAGGATAGGGCAGCACCAAAGAATACCCTACACCACCAGGAGTGTACAGGTAATTTAAAAGATTCAGCAAAAAAAGCAGGAATCGCCAAGAAAATCAGTTTACATACCTTGCGGCATTCCTTTGCCACACATTTACTGAAACATGGCACTGACCTACGCTATATTCAAAGTCTGTTGGGTCATGAAGGTTCCAAGATAACTGAAATCCAAACCCCTGTCACCCCAAAAGGGTTTGATCAACTAAAAAGTCCACTGGATCATATGGAATTGGATGACTAATTGGAATTCAAAAATACCCGAAACCAGTTTCGCCATGTATTCCATTAGACATGCCTTACGAAACTGACTTCGCAAGTACAAACGTTAGCGGAAATGAAAACAACATCATTAACATCAAGTGAAAATCAATAAAAAAGAAGATGAAAACACTCACAATTCTATTTATCACTACATTTTTAATTTTCTGTTCTCAACCAGTGCACTCTCAAAACATCACCAAAAATAGAGTGATTATTCTCTCTGATATTGAAGCAGACCCAGACGATGCTCAGTCGTTTGTTCGTTTACTCTTATACGCCAACCAAATAGACATCAAAGGAATGATTGCTACGACCTCTTGTTGGCAAAAAAGCAGGGTTGCACCTGAATCCATAAAGAAAATTGTAAAGGCTTATGGAAACGTACAAGCCAATCTGAATAAGCACGAAGCGGGCTTCCCTACTGAAAACGAACTTTTACTGACAATAAAACAAGGATTGGCAAAATACGGGATGCTCGGGGTCGGCACGGGACAGGATTCAGAAGGGTCTGACTGGATTATAAAAATTCTTGAAGACAACAACCCAAGCCCCCTACACATATCAGTATGGGGTGGGGCAAATACTTTGGCTCAGGCATTATTCAAATTAAAAGAAACGAAAAATGCCACGGAATTGACGCGGCTCATTGCAAAACTCAGGGTTTACACTATTTCCGACCAAGATGACAGCGGTATTTGGATGAGAAATAATTTTCCAGACTTACACTATATAGTAAGCCCTGGTGATGATTACGGCAGTGCAACATGGATTGCGATAAACAATCAAATAAAAGGCATCAGTAATGAAGAAATCAGTAATAAATGGTTAGCACAAAATATACAACAAGCCCACGGACACCTTGGAGCAGCTTATCCAGATGTAGCTTGGGGCATGGAAGGCGATACCCCTGCATTTTTAAATCTAATACCAAATGGACTAAACAATCCTGAATACCCTAATTGGGGCGGTTGGGGTGGTCGTTATGAATTATACAAACCCGATTTTGCAAAGCATAAAAAAGGAAGTTCCGGTGTTCCTTTTGAACCTGAAACAAGACCTATATGGACAAATGCAACAGACAATTACCGCCATTTTATACCAAATAATTTCGGAAGAGTAATTAAAGTAGATACCACACAGTACAACGACAATAAAGCTTCGCTATGGCGTTGGCGTGAAGATTTTCAAAACGACTTTGCAGCACGTATGGACTGGTGTGTAGCGGAATATAAAAATGCAAACCACCCACCTGTGCCAGTAATCAATCAGAAAGATGAAATTACCGTGAAATCGGGTCAGGAATTTGGCATTGATGCGTCAGATTCTTATGACCCTGATGGGGACAGTTTTAGTTATTTATGGTTTGACTATCCCGAGGCAGGTACTTACAAAAAACCCATCAAAGTTTCTCCTGAAAATTATAATAACATTTGGGTAACCGCACCCGATGTGGAGAAAAAAGAAACTGTACATATTATTCTGAAAATTACCGACAAAGGAACACCTCAGTTATCAAGATACAAAAGAATAATTGTAACTATTTTGCCGAAATAGAATCACTTCCGCTAACATAGTAGCCAGTAACTAAAAAATAAAGCTTGAGGTTCAATTGAGTGAGCGGTGGACCGTCGACTGTAAACGAGTTTAATTATTTCTTCAGCGAGCCTTTCCAGCCCTTCTCTTCCAACTGAGCGGCGGACTCTTCCACTTTTTCCCGAAGGCCTTTCTTAAAGTCATCCATCTTTTGTCCTACCTCGGCATCGTAAGCTCCCAGGATAGAAGCAGCGAGAATCCCCGCATTTTTACCTCCGTTGAGTGCCACAGTAGCTACAGGAATACCACTTGGCATTTGCAAAATCGAAAGGATACTATCCCAGCCATCAATCGAGTTGGAGCTGTGAACCGGTACGCCAATCACAGGAAGACTCGTCAAGGAAGCCACCATTCCCGGCAAATGAGCCGCTCCGCCAGCGCCTGCTACGATTACTTTGATGCCGCGCTCGCGGGCAGATTCTGCATAGTCAATCATTCGCTTGGGAGTACGGTGTGCACTCACCACGGTGAGTTCGAAGGCAATGCCCATGTCTTCCAGAAACTGGGCCGCTTCGGCCATTACAGGAAGATCCGATTGACTTCCCATGATAATTCCTACCTGTGGATTCATAGCTGCGATTTGATTTTGATGAGTTCTTTGATTCGGTTGGCTTTGGCTTTTACTTCCTGAATATCCTCGCCCAAAAGGGTCACGTGGCCCATCTTCCGGAAAGGTTTGGTGTATTTTTTCCCATAAAGGTGCAAGTAAACACCCGACTCGGATAGGGCCTCAGCCAATCCCTCCACCACTGCACTTCCTTCATGGCCTGGTTCGCCGAGTAAGTTGATCATAGCCGCTGGGCAACGCAAGCCTGGATTGCCCAAAGGCCAGTTCATCACGGCACGAAGGTGCTGCTCAAACTGGGAGGTAAAATTGGCCTCGATGGTATGGTGCCCACTGTTGTGTGGACGGGGGGCGATTTCATTCACGAGCACCTCGCCGGTACGAGTCACAAAAAGTTCTACCGCTAGGATGCCCACCAAGTCCAACTTTAGGATAAGGTCTTTGGCGATGGCTTGCGCCTTTTGTTCTATTTCTGGGGAAATGGCTGCTGGCGCAAAAAGAAACTCTACCAGGTTGGCGGTAGGATGAAAAGCGCATTCCACAGCAGGATAGGCAATCACCTCTCCCTGCTCGTTGCGCGCTACGGTCACGGCAATTTCCTTTTCAAAGTCAATCAGCTTTTCCAGGAGACCTGGGGCATCAAAGGCCAGGTCTAGATCTGCTTCGCTACGAAGCACCTGCACGCCACGTCCATCGTATCCTTCCTTACCCAGCTTATTGACGGCGGGTAAAAAGGAGGCGTTAGCCAAGACATCGGCCTTGTTTTCGGTGAGAATAAACTCGGCAGTAGGAATGCCCTGCTCCAGGTAAAACTGTTTTTGTTTGCGCTTGTCTTGAATCAAAGCAAGCAAATGGGGCTGGGGGAATACTTTTTTCCCCTCATCCGCAAGCTGCTGTAGCGCTTCTGTATTCACTGCTTCAATCTCTACGGTGATCACATCGCAATCTTTGCCGAAGGCATAGACAGCCGCATAATCTTTCAATGATCCGACCACAAACTTTTGGGCAATGTCCTTGCAAGGAGCATTGGAATCGGGATCCAGGATGTGAATGTCTTGGTTGTAGTTGATGGCAGACTGAATCAGCATGCGCCCAAGTTGGCCGCCGCCGAGTACGCCTAAGATTGGATTTGGATGGGTGGATTCCATAGATCAGTCAAAATTAACAGATTAAACCTGAAATCGGAGCACTCCAATTCTAGAAAGCGAGGAAAGACTCAAAATAGGAACTGCGCGCAGCCAAAATGCTACTTGGATTTGATCCTATTCGGGTCGCTCAAACTTGATTCCCATCAACTCCATCAGTTTGTGTGCATTGAAACTCGGGCAGGCCCCTTCTTTCAAGCGGTAGTCAAACAGAATCTCTTGATCTAGGATCTCAGAGTGGAAGGAATAATTCTGCACGCGCGCTTCTTTCTCTCCCAAGGCTGCCAATTCGATGTCGTGGGTGCTGATCATTCCGAGACCTTGAGAAGGTAGGAGCTGGGCAACTAATGCCTCTGAACCAGAAATTCGGTCCTGAGTATTGGTGCCTTTCAAGATTTCATCCAGGAGAAAAAAGATCGCTTCCCCCTGTTCCAAGCGCTGCAGTAACGTACGAATTCGAAATAATTCCGCATAAAAAGAACTTACGCTTTCCCCGAGGTTGTCGGTATTTCGCATGCTCGTAAATAACTGCAGGGAACCTAGGGTCATGCGCTCCGCAAAGGGCCGAAGCCCCAAGTTGACCAGAACTGCATTGATCCCAAGCGTGCGCATAAAGGTCGTTTTGCCACTCATGTTGGATCCGGTGAGCAGCACGAGCTTGCGGTCCGCATTCAAGGCAATCGAATTGGCAACGGCCTTGGCCGGGTGCAGAAGCGGGTGGAAAACCTGTTCAGCTTCTAGGATGGGGTCTTGACTCCAGGCCGCGATACCAGCATGGCCTACCTCCACCTCGAAGCTCCCAAGAGATACCCAAACTTCCCAAGCTTCGAGGGTTTCGGGCAACTGGATAAGAGAGCTGCTCACCTTTTTTTTCCACTGGACCAACCACAGATAAAGTATAAAATCCGTCCAAAAGAGGAGATTGATCGGTAAATAAAGAAGATTGAGTCGGTTTTGGACCCAAAGTCCCAGGGTATCTAGCTCCTGTAGCTGCTGAGAGGCGGGCTTTCCTTCTGCTAACAAGCGAGTTTGATCCTGCTTCAGTAGGGTTGCTGAAAAGGGAGTGCCCTCGATCTCCTCTGCCCGCAACCTCAATGACTGGAGGGTGGCTGCCACGGGAATGGCTTCGGCCGCATGCTTGAGGGATCCAAAAACAAGTCCCAGCAGGAGGATGCCTAGCAGAAACCAAGCCCCCAATACAGCTTGAGGGAGGATCCCTTGGGCAATCAATACGAGCATGCACAGTCCGCCAAGAGGACCTAGAACCGCAAGCACTTTATGGAGAAGGCTTGCCCGCTCCGCTTGCTCCAGCCAAAGCTTCCAAGAGGTTTGTTTCTCCTGAGCAAAGGCTAGCCCAATGGCCTCCATGGCACGAAGGAAAGCGGGTTTCTCCTGGAGTTCGGCTACTGCTTCACGGCGTTGTTGGGCTAGTGCCGGATCAAAGGCAGCCCCCATTAGCGCTGCAAGCGCTTTCTTGCCGGCAGGAGAATGGCTGTGGTTGAGGAGTTGAAAAAGGGAGTGGGGTCCAAAAAGATCTAGATCCCCAGAGAAAGGATGGGCCTTGTCGGCAAATTCGAGTCCTGCATCCAAGTCGGCAAGATGCCGGTCTTGGCGCCACTGCTTTCTTTTTTCGAGCTGTTCAATCGCCAAGTAGATCCGCTCTTGGTCCTTGTGGTGGTTGAATTGTTTGATGAGGGATACAAAGAGTACTAGAAACCCCAGCAAGAGGAAGATCCAAAAACCACCATCTGTCAGGGAAAGAATAAAAAAAGCACCCAAACCCAAAAAAGCAATTAGCCTTAGGAGACTCAGTCGAACTACTTTTGCGCGCAGTGCTTGAAGCTTTTTCCCCAAGTCTTCACTGGAATACAGAAACTTTCCCATTCACAAATATAGGGAATGGCCTAAGGGCAACAGATTTTTTTGAATGGATTTGGCCTGCAATTTTCTATATTCACCTTGTTGGCTACCTGCAGCCTTACCTCAATTCAATGATGAAGCCTAAACCCAAAACCGTTCCTGCTCCCGAACCCGTAGAATGGGATTTAAGTGAATCATTTGGAGTCCTGCCTCAAGAGCTCCCACTGAATCACAACTTGGGTTGCGTGCGAACTCCTTCCTCGAAAAAGGAGATGGATAAACCTCAGCCAGCGGATCCTTCAGCCAAAAAATAAAGGTAAAAGCCGACTGGCTCAGACATACACACAGATCTGCCAGCGAAAGGCCCAGCGCCAGTGAATTTCTACTTGGTCAAGACCTGCTTGCGCAAAGATCGAGTTCCAATCCCTTCGTTTGAAGCTCCGCAACACAGAAAGTGCCGCATCGTGCTGCACCATGGGCGACTTGCTAAACCAGCGCGTGAGCCATTTGATGGAGTAGTAGGCAAGGGGATGTCGGTGTAGGTCGTTGATGACAATAGCCAAACGCACCTTTCTTTTTAAGCCTTGAAAAAGCTGCACCAGTTCCTCATCCGTAAAGTGATGCGTAAATAGCGTACAGGTGGCAATGTCCACCTGATCTTCCAGAAAAGCGGGATCAAACACATTGGCCGCTTGCCACTGAACCCCTGAGAGTGCATGCTGTCTTTCCTTGGCCAGTTCAATGGTATTTACATTGGCATCTGCACCGATAAACTGCATGGAAATTTGTTTTTCCGCTGCCCAGGCCTGCATCACCGCGATCATGTCTCCGCCTCCACAACCCAGATCAACTAAGCTGTAGTGATCCTGTGGAAAACGCTGTACGACTTGACTTAGGCCTCTATTCGTGACGCCATTGCCACCCAGCCAACGGTTGATCGTCTTCAGTTCCCGAAGGGTTTGCTCCAGGACTGGACCTGAACAGTCCAGGTCGTCCATGATTTCCTTTTCGCGGGAGCGCTGTGCAAACTGACTCATCGTTTCTCGTAGTGGGTAGTTTCCAAAGTAAGTCCGGGTCCAAAGCCCAAGGCAAGAATATCGCCTTGAATACTGGGATCCTGCAGCATACGCTCCAAGACAAATAAGATACTTGCCGAAGACATGTTGCCGCAGGTACGCAGCACTTCAAGCGCATGTTTATTTACTTCAGGCGCCAAGCCAAAAGCCTCCTGCACCTGGATTAAAATTTGTTTGCCCCCCGGATGTATGGCTACATGCTGGACTTGGGAAAAATTGAACTTGGCCTCAAACAGGTCACGAAGTTTACGAATGCCTTGGTTGAGCAGGGAAGGAATGTACTGACTGAGCCGCATCTCAAATCCAAAGTCTCCAATTTTCCAAGCCATGTCTTTTTCCCCTTCCCAAAGGACCTCACTGAGGTAGTTTTTGATCTGAAGGCCTTTTTCGGACTGCATGACCAAGGCTGCTGCTGCACCATCCCCAAATAGGGAATTGGCCAGGAGATTGTCCTCGTTGTATTCTTTTTGAAAATGCAGCGTGCATAGTTCTACGGACACCACCAAGACCCTGGATTCAGGATTGGCTTTCACCAGCTGATCTGCAAGCCGGAGACCCGTAAAGGCAGCGTAGCAACCCATAAAATGAATGCAGTAGCGCTGCACCGAGCTAGGGATCCCCAGCCTCCGCATCAACTCCAGTTCTACCCCTGGAGCGACCATGCCCGTACAGGAAACCAGAACGAGATGAGTAAGGGAAAATGCCTCGATCTGGGCTTGCTGCAAGGCATTTCGAACTGCCTGCTCTGCCAGTCCCGCTGCCTCCGCTTCAAATACGTTCATCCGTGCCGAGGTGCTTGGAAAGGGACTCAATTCCTTATTCTTCGGAAAAAAGGTGAATTCAGCGACTTCCTCCTTTTGAAAATCTTCCAAGACACTGTGGCGGAAATCTATTCCCGACTTACGGTACAAAAAATCAAGCTTTCTTCGCTCTTGCCCATCCAGCTGGTGAGCCAACTGCATGAAGCGAGCAATTTCCGCTTGTGGTATAGGCAATCCTGGGTTGGAAAGGCCTATACTGACGATACTAGAATTCATCCATCCAAGTTACCAAAATAGTTCTAATTTAGATTGTCGAAGGACCCTTTTCGAAATAGCTGTACCTTGGCCCTGAAGAAACACGACTCATGATCACACGCTCCACACTCCTGCACCTCCGCATCCCCTTTTCGTTTTTTTTGATGCCTGTTTTTCTCTTCGCTTTGGCCTTAACGCCCAATCACAACGGAGAACGCATGCTGCTTGTTTTTTTGAGTCTGCACCTTTTCCTCTACCCAAGCAGCAATGGCTACAACAGTTACTTTGACAAGGATGAAGAAAGTATTGGAGGCTTAAAACATCCGCCAAAAGTGACTAAGAATCTATATTTCTGGTCCTTGGTGTTTTTTGCGGTAGCGCTTGCACTTGGAGCCAGGATCAACTGGGAGTTTGCCAGCATGATTGGAGTCTACGGTCTGGTGAGCATGGCCTACAGCCATCCGGCGATCCGCTTGAAAAAATACGCCTGGACCAGCTGGGTGATTGCTGGCCTCTTCCAAGGTTATTTCACCTTTGCCATGGCCTATGCAGGACTGAGCAACCTAGGTTGGGAGGTAATCTTCAAGCCGCATGTGCTCCTCCCAGGATTACTTACTAGCCTGATGCTCTGGGGCAATTACCCATTGACCCAAGTGTACCAGCACGGAGAAGATGCGCGAAGAGGGGATCGCACCCTGAGCCTACTTCTTGGCATCAAAGGCACCTTTGCTTTTTCTGCGGTGTTTTTTGCGCTGACTGCCTCCGCTTTTGTTTGGTATTTTGTGGACAAAGGGCAAACTCCTATCGTCGGATACTACTTGGCTGCCATGGCACCGATTGCGCTATTCTTTCTGGTTTGGATGGGATTCATCTTTCGTGAGTCTGAAAAGTACGCGAGCTACAGCTGGGCCATGGGCATGAACTTTTTGTCTGCCATCTCCCTGAATGCTTTTTTCATCTACTATTTTCTGGAGAATACCCAGATTTTGCAGGTGTTTAATTGAGAATTAGAAAGGCTGTCCGTGCGTGTTTTTGAGTAGGGTACGCGCCACAAAAGGGACATGAGCAATCAGATTTCTTGCGATCACAGACCCTCGACCTGAACCAAAAAGCCCTTGTATGGCTCTTCCTACACCCAGTCGCTGGTAAAAAAGCGCATTCCATCGCTTCGAATAGTGTTGCTCCACTTCTTGCCTAGTTTTCCCTTCCCGAAGCGCTTCCGTAACCAACAGCGCCGAATGGATAGCCATGGCCATTCCATTGCCACAGAGTGGGGTGATCAGGCCAGCGGCATCTCCCAGCATCAGCAGATGATTTTCAACGGGGAGCTTCCGCTCAAAATTGATTTCCGTAATCACCTCGGGCTTTTCCCATAAAAAATCACTTTCCTGAAAAATTCGCTTCAAAAGGGGATTCTTCCACAGGACTGCCTGCTCCATTTCTGGGATAGAGCCGTATTCTCTCAACTGATCTCGGCTACCGAGGTAGCAGAGGTTAAATTTTCCGGCTTCGATGGCATTGAATCCACAGTAGCCCCCTTGAAAATTATGCAAGGCAACGGTATTGGAGGAGCCATCCGCTTGAACATGGTATTTGACTCCGATGTAGGGGCTCCGTTTGGAGAAAAAAGGTCGCTCCAACACCTGATCCAGCTTACTCCGCTTGCCAAAGGCCCCAAGCACATAGGGGACTTGCAGCACTTGAAAATCAGAAAGCTCTACTTGAAACAGTTCCTCTTTCGCGACAAATCGAAGTCCTGTGACGGTGGTGCCTGTCAAAAAGTTGACCCCTCGCTGACAAGCAATACGGTAGAGCCATTCGTCCAGTACATACCTACTGATCCCAAATCCGCCTAAATCCAAGGGAAGCCGTACGGAGCTTCCACGTGTATCTGAAAATTCAAAGGTGTCGATGTTTGGAAGTTCTAGCCCGGCTGGATACAAGCCATTCCGCTTTAGAAAGTCGAGCACCTCGTTGGATACATACTCCCCACATACCCGGTGGAAGGGATATACTTTTTTTTCAACTACCGTAACTACATGTCCTTCCTGAGCTAGAAGCAAGGCAGAAACTAAGCCTGCAAGCCCTCCACCAACGATGAGCACCTCATGTTTACGCATTTCCAAGGCCTTTGATTTTAGCATACAACCGCCTGTAAAAAAATTAGTTATTTAACAGGAGGAAGATCATCCTTTGAAGTTAGTATATTTTCGAAAAATTATAATCACGCTATGAATACACCCTTCCCCAAGTTGCTTAGGAGAACCGCCTTTGTGCTAGGCCTTATGGGCGCTATGCTTCAGGCAGAGGATTCCTTTGCACAGAAAAAAAAGAAAAAAGATGCAGCTACTCCCGCTCCTGCTGCTCCCGCACCAGCAAGACCTGGTGCTCCAGGTGCTCCTGCCAATGGACCCAAACCCTACAAAGAAGTCATCACAGCCAAGGCAAAAACCAAGGTTGGACTATTTAAAGTGCACCAAGTAGAAGACAAATACTTCTACGAAATAGCAGACTCCCTTCTCGGTAGAGACATGCTCATGGTAGTTCGAATTGCAAAAACTGCAGACGGTTTAGGCTATGGTGGAGAAAACACCACCAACATGATGGTGCGCTGGGAAAAAAACCAGGACGACATCTTATTAAAGGTCGTTTCCCTCAACAACTATGCAGCCGATTCCTTACCGATTGCAAAGGCAGTTCAGGCCTCTAACCTAGAGCCTATCCTTCAGAAGTTTCCCATCAAATCAAGAAAAACAGATTCCACAGGAATCGTGATTGATGCCACAGACCTCTTTACGAAGGACAACCAAGCCTTGGGCATGGAGCGAAATCGAAGAACTCAGTATCGGGTAACTCGTCTAGACAACGAGCGCTCTTACATCCAGCACATCAATAGCTACCCAATCAACATTGAGGCGCGCTATGTGCTTACCTATGCAGCAGCTGAGCCCCCTTCAAACAGTGTAACAGGACTGATCACCTTGGAGATGAACACCTCCATGGTCCTCCTTCCAAAGGTGCCGATGCAGCAGCGACTTGCTGATCAGCGTGTAGGCTGGTTTGCCCGTTCTTATGTTGACTACGGTGCCGACGAGCAGCGCGCTACTTCTAGAAGATACCTCGATCGTTGGAGATTGGAAGTGAAGCCAGAAGACAGAGAGAAGTTTGCCCGTGGTGAATTGGTAGAGCCTGTCAAGCCTATCGTGTACTACATCGATCCAGCTACCCCTACCAAATGGGTTCCTTACTTGAAGCAAGGCGTAGAAGATTGGCAGAAAGGTTTTGAAGCTGCAGGTTTCAAAAATGCGATTATTGCCAAGGAAGCTCCAACCCCAGCAGAAGATCCTACCTGGAGCCCTGAGGATGCCCGCTATTCTGTGATCCGCTACTTTGCTTCTGACATTCAGAACGCATATGGACCACACGTATCGGATCCGCGTTCGGGAGAAATCTTGGAATCCGATATCGGATGGTACCACAACGTGATGAACCTCTTGAGAAACTGGTTCTTCATCCAAACTGCTGCGATCAACCCTGATGCGCGTTCCGTCAAATTTGACGACGAGGTGATGGGTCGATTGATCCGATTTGTATCTGCTCACGAGGTAGGACACACGCTTGGCTTACCGCACAACTTTGCTTCTTCTGTGGCTTACCCAGTTGAAAAGTTAAGAGATGCCGCCTTCACAAAGGAATTTGGTACTGCTCCTTCCATCATGGATTACGCGCGATTCAACTATGTCGCACAGCCTGAAGACAAGGGTGTAAGCTTGATGCCTGATGTAGGACCTTACGATAAGTATGCCATCATGTGGGGTTACAGACCGATTCTTGATGCCAAGAGCCCAGAGGCTGAACTTCCTACTTTGAACCAGTGGATTCTAGACAAGAAGGGTGATCCCGTGTACCGTTACGGTCGTCAAGGCAATAACTACGATCCAACTACGCAGTCTGAAGATTTGGGAGACAACTCCGTCACTGCTTCCGAGTATGGAATCAAGAACTTGAAGCGTATCCTTCCCAACTTGATGGAGTGGACGGCTGAGAAAGAAAAGCCTTACAAAAACTACGAAGACCTTGAAGAAATGTATGGTCAGGTAATCGGTCAGTTTAACCGTTACATGGGCCACGTTCGCAATCACGTAGGTGGTGTGATGGAAGTCTACAAGTCAGCAGGTCAAGGAGAAGCGGTGTACACACACCAAACCAAAGAAATGCAGAAGGCGGCAGTTGCTTTTGTTAACCAGCAGCTATTCACCACTCCAAGCTGGTTGATGGACGAAGCCATCATCGCCAGAACGGAAGACTTCGGTGCGCTTGAGCGCATTCGTGGCATCCAAGTTAGTACCCTCAACGGAATCTTGGAGTGGGGAAGACTGGGCAGAATGATCGAAAACGAAGCATTGAACGGCACACAGGCCTACAAAATGACTGAATTGTTCGATGACTTGAGAAAAGGAATTTGGACTGAGCTTGGCGCTGGCAAATCCATCGACGTGCACCGCAGAGCTTTGCAACGCGCGCACATCGAGCGATTGGAATTGCTATTGACTGGAAGCGTTGCTGCCCTGCCTGCTCAATTTAGAGCTTTTGCTGGTGCGCAAATCAATGCTGCTCAATCTGACATTCGTCCAATGGCTAGAGGGGAATTGAAAACGCTTCAAAGCCAAATCAAATCCGCTATCGGAAGAACATCCGATCGCATGAGCAAGCTTCACTTGGAAGATGCTGCAGAGCGAATCAACAAAGTTCTGAAGGAATCTTCAGGAGAATAAAACAAAAGGGGGTCAAAATTTGACCCCCTTTTTTTACCCCATCTCATTTTTTTGTTACTTTGAATTCAGCTATTCCGTATATGTCTTCTCCTCAATCTATTTTACAGGCACACCAGTTACGGATCACCGACTGCCGCCTGGCCATCATCCGTGAGTTTTTGGACAAAAGCATTGCCCTATCTCATTCGGATTTGGAGGATACGTTAAACAAAGAATTTGACCGAGTTACCATTTACCGCACACTTAAAACTTTTTTGGAGAAAGACCTGATACACAAGGTCCTTGACGATAGTGGCGCTACGAAGTACGCCTTTTGTACACACGGAGAGGAGGCCCATACGCATAATCACGAGCATGTGCACTTCAAATGCGAAAAGTGTGAAGAAACCATTTGCCTGGAAGATATCTCCTTGCCTGCCATCCCTCTTCCTAAGGGCTTTGAAAAAAAAGAGATGAACTTACTCGTGCAAGGGATTTGCGAAAAATGTCATTGAAGCAACTCTGATTCTACAGGTTCTTCTTCAGGCCAACTGATCCCAGGAGGCAAATCAAGTACTGGTGGCTGCTGCTCAAATTTCCCACCGGCTGAATCATCTGAATTCCAGGATTGTCCAGGACGATACTTGGTCCATATCCCTAAGAAATAACTGATCACGATGTAGGCTAGTCCGCAAAGAAGAAGATCAATTAGGGTAGGGCTCATGCTATTTTTTTTGAAAAGATACAGGATTGTCTAAAAAAATCAAGGGTCCTATAAGGGAAGAATCGAGTTTGATCGGGATGTATTTGCTTAATCAACGGGATAGGTGGATATTTGCTCGAGAAACATTCGATGCCATGATTATCAAAACCAAAAAATACCAACTTCCCACCACAACCTATATCAAAATGGGATTAGTATCCATCCTCAAAGAACAGTGGTGGGTTATTTTGATTGCCTTGGCTATTTGCTGTGGCTATTTCTGGATTGCTTCCCTGTGGTGGATTTTTGGTGCACTTCTCGCGTATGGATTGTATGTCTTATTTTGGGCAATACAGTTTACAGGAGTTACCCAAATGGAGCAAAACAAACCCATCTTTCAAAAGATGGCCTATGAAATAGACAGCCGCCAAATCCTAATGAAGGTAAATGCCAAGGAAGGCATGCCAGTACAGTGGAACATGATCAAGCGTGTGGAGGTGTCCAAAGACGCGTATATCCTCTACCTCTCCAAGGCACAGTTTATTCATCTTCCATACAAAATCTTTAACTCCGACAACGATAAGAAATTCCTAGAGGCGATCCTCAAGCGAAAGGAACTCATCAACTAATCGAAAGCTGGCCCGAATGAGCCAGTTTTTTTTTCCACCATTTTTTAACCGCTCACATGCAACGATCCATGCTATGCAAATCAAACTTCTGGCGCTAGGTAAAACAGACAACAAAGCAATTCAAGACCTGATCGAGGATTACAGCAGTCGACTCGGCCATTACATTCGCTTTGAAATGGAGGTAATTCCAGACCTGAAGCAGAGTAAGTCCCTCTCGGAAGCCCTCCAAAAAGAAAAGGAAGGGGAGTTGATTCTCAAAAAGCTAAGTTCCTCCGACGAACTTATCCTCCTCGATGAACGAGGAAAAACCTACTCTTCGCTAGAGTTTTCGGATTACTTGCAGAAGAAAATGAACAGCGGTCTCAAGCAACTGGTCTTCGTGATCGGAGGCCCTTATGGCTTCTCAGAGGCAGTGTACGCCAGAGCAAATGGAAAGATCTCGCTTTCCAAAATGACTTTCTCCCACCAAATGATTCGCCCTTTTGTGGTCGAACAACTCTACCGCGCCATGACCATTTTGCGCAACGAACCCTACCACCACGAGTAAGGTTTTTAAATTTTCTGATTATACGCTTTTTCACCACTAACCCGAGAAAAAAAGGTTTGAGGTCCAATTCGGTGAGCGGTGGACCGTGGACTGTTGGCCGTGACCCATTACCCCAATGTTAATTTTTTGGTCTTTTATTTGTTCAATGTTACCAAATTGTTAACTTTCGTCTATTCAGTTAACATTAGCTTGATGGACTATGAAAAAAATACTCCCTTTCTTGCTCTTCTTTGTAGGAATTGCTACCCTTGGCATTTGCCAAGAAAACGCGGTTAACGCGGCTGATTCTAACTTTTACGAATCAGAAAAGGCCTCCTATTCTCTATTTTTGGATGAATCCGACGTAATTGCTCCAGTAGCAAACTGGGAGGCGTTACAGCTGGAACTGGATGAAAAAGCTGTCAAAAAAATGGATTCTCTAGCGCTTCTTCGTGTTATTTTCCAAAAAACACACCAGCGCCTCTTAAAAAATTACCATCAGCACTCCACCTTCAGCAACATGCTGGACAAAGGATCCTACGACTGTGTAAGCGGTTCCGCTGCACTTGGGTTGCTATTGGACCGTTACGGATATTCCTTTGATGTGGTGGAGACGGATTACCATGTTTTCATTCAAGTATACCTCACTGGCAAAACCATCATTCTTGAAAGCACACTTCCAGTAGGCGGCATGATCACCGCTCCTTCTGCAGTAAGCGATTACCTGGCTGCATACCTCAACGAGGGTGCACCTGTAGCACGAAATATCAGTGAAGGTTTGGCCGGTACAAAAGTGACTACTGAAGACAATACCATTTTCCGAAAAGTCAACCTTAGCGAGTTGGCTGGTTTGCAACATTACAACGAGGCGATTGTCCACTTCAACAAGCAGAACTACAAGCAGGCTATTGACTTGCTTTCCAAGGCTTACAATCGTTATCCTTCGGAGCGCATCGAGGGTCTAAAAGCGCTAAGCATTGACCTAGCCTACCATAGCTATGGTGTTGACATCCGAAAATAGATTGAATTGGAGAAGCTTAGTGATGGTGGTGGTGTCCTTCCGGCCCATGTGCATGGCCATGCTCCAATTCTACGGGTAACGCATCACGGATAATTTCGATTTTGCCTTCAAACTGCAGATCCAAACCTGCAAGTGGGGAGTTGAAATCCAAGTGCACACCCATGTAATCCACCTTGAGTACTTCTCCTCTCATTTGGTTCCCCTTATCGTCCTGCATCGGGATTACATTTCCTACGCGTAGTAGCTCTCTATTTTTTTTGCCTTCTTCTTTGAAATTGGCCTTGGGGATAATCACTCGCTTGGCATCGTCGTAATCCCCATACCCATTTTCAAAGTCAATAAATACCGAAAAAGAATCCCCTACAGATTTGCCTTCCAAGGCCTGCTCTAATGCAGGAAGCAGGTTGTGGTGTCCAAATAGAAAATAAAATGGGTCTTGCGCAGTCACGGTCTCGTACCAGCGCATGCCTGTTTCCCCATCATCAACCGTCAAGGTATAGGAAACAGCGACGACCTTATCATTAGAAGCAATCATAGCGTAGAAAATAAAGAATTAGCGGAACAGGTAGGTAACTGAGAGTTGCCCGACAAAATTAGTGCGGTCATAGCCAGGCACAAACCATTTTTCAGGTTTGTTTTCCAAGTACCACTTGTAATTGAGTGTATTGACATATTGAAATTTGCCAGAAAGGAGCAGGTTGCCGAATTTCCATTCTGGGGCCAAGGAAAATACCAGGTCCACGTATTTGTTACGGAAATCCTTCACCTCCTCGTAGCGGTAATAATAAAAGTCATTGTTGTACTCGATCCGCTCCAGCTCAATGCCTATTTTTTTCATCCCCTCAATCCAGGCTATGCCTGCAAAAATCTGGTTGCTAGCAGGCCCATTTCCCAGACCAAGCATCTGCCCTCGGTGGGTGTACCCGTGACGCACATGGTCATGGATATACCAAGTCTTGAGTTGTCGGATATCCTCTCGAATGGTCTGTCCAGAAAAAGTCATCTCAGAGCTAAGCTCCAAAAAGCGATTCTCTTTCTTCAGGTCCATCAAGTGAGAAAACCCAAAGGTAAAAGCTCTTCCTGACTCGGGGGTAGTAATAAAATCAATAAAAGGGCGGTCGTTGTCACGAGTCCCGAATTCTCCATAAAACTCAAACCGGCCATTGGGATCCATCCATCGGAAAAAGCCTGCGCTAAACTGCTGTCGCTTGGATTGGATGGTATCTAGCACCTGTTGGTTTTTCTTCCGCCCATTAAATACGGGCAGCACATCCTCCAAATCGGATACTTCGGAGCGATACACATTGTTGGTGGAGCCATAACCAAAAAATAAGCCTGGCACCCACTTGGGTTGGTAAGTGAATATCACCCCTGAAAGCTGCCTTGCTCCATCTTCTTTTTTCGGATAATTGACATCTATTTGTTGAAATCTGTAATCCACATGTGGGGGAGGGAAATTAGATGCTTCCAGCCTTCCAGTCATGATTTGCCCTTCAAATGAACCAATAGCTGACTTAATCGGTCGACGGGTATTCATGGTGTAGTGTAAAAACCCAGGGGCAGAATTCCCCATCAATAAGGAATTTCGTCTACCCGGTCCCCACCAAAGGTTCTCGGTAGATATCCCCAAGGATACGGCATCCAAATTCAGCCTGAAGCTAGATTGTCCTGGCACCAATTTTTGGTAGGAACTCTCCCCAAAGCGCTCAGGTAAGTCAATTCGATTCAGGTATTCGTAATAGAAAAGGATCGTAGATTGCTGCTCAATGGGAAACCCAATAAACTCTTTGTTTTGGGCCATAATCAGTTCAGGCTGCAACTGCAAGCTGAATTTCCACCATTCCACAAACGCCCCCATGCTAAATACCTGCTGCAGCCCCCGATTGGGAATCATGGCGCCATCATTGGTCGCAAAGGGATAGTTGGAGGTGTATTGGCTTTTATACAGGGCGGGAAGGAATAAAAATTTGCCTCGCTTTCCAATTCGCTGGTGGTAATAAGAGGAGTCCAAATCCACCAAGTCTCCATCGAAGTCAAAGCCATGTGCCAAGCCAAATGCAGCCGTAGGAATCAAGGGCCGAATCATAAAAGAGGAAGCTGAATCAACCTTCCCAGTCAGTTGAAGCCTCCGAAGGTAATCCTCCAAAGAAGGGGCGCCAACGGCAATGCTTTGAGCCCTAAGCCCCTGACTGAATGCAAGCATCCCAAACAATCCAATCGCCGCTACTAGTATTCGTGTTTTCATTTGGAATTGGTTTGGATGGCTAAAATAGAAATTTTTGCAATCGACCAAGACTCATCACAAAGCGGCCACACACTGTTGGTTTGCTTCAATTCATCACGCATGTAAAAACGTATCGAATCCGTCTTCGTATGCTCAATCAACTTTTCTACGCGGTAGCGAGACGTGTAATTTGCTGATTGCGCAAAGAGGCACAAGCCTGGCATGTTCGTTTCAATCGCTCCAGCCCTCGGGTAATTTTGTCTAAAAAATTCATTCGGAAAAGACTGGTACAAGCAATAAAGAGATTCGCAAGGGCTATTTGAAAAGGTGGTGCGAACGACATCCACGCTATCTATACCCATAAACCAGTAATCCGGTCCAGAAATGCCATCATTCCAGTTGCCATCCCAACTGTCGTGAATTAAGATTTCCGCAGATAACTTTAAATAGTTGTGCGCAGGCAAGTCGTAAAGTGTGACGGCTACTTCTTCATTGTTATACCAACCTGCAATGGTATCGTTTCTCCAGATAAATAGACGCCCATTTTCAAAGTTTGCGAGGTCCAGCTTTGAGAAATTATTGTTATAGACTTGAACTTGGTTTTCAACAGATTCCACACAGGAAACCGTTCCCAAAAGCAGAAAAAAAGCAAAAAGGCGTAGACAAAGCAGCAACTTTCCCATGGAAAAAGGGGGGATTAAAAATAGTATTTAACAAAGAAACAAAAAACAAGGCACTTCTTCCAATTTAAGGAAGACATTGTCTTCTCTCGTCCTGTGAAAAACAGTTGATTTTGACCTAACTGGAAAAATAAAAGGGACTTTTTCCTTGAAATTGTCCCTCCCACTTTTCGAATCAAAAATTAGGGGATAATCCCTTACTTTTACTTGTTCATTCGATTTTGCTATGCCTCTTTTTACAATTGTAGCCGGTGCCCGGCCCAACTTTATGAAAATCGCTCCTCTGGTTCATGCGATTCAAAAAAAGCAAAGGGATGGGGTAGCCGTAGATTTTAGGCTAGTGCATACCGGGCAGCATTACGATAAAAACATGTCGGGTGATTTTTTTGAGCAACTCCATATCCCAGCTCCTCATGCCAACTTGGGTGGGGGTGGAGGAACTCAAGCGGAGCAAACTGCAGCGATACTGGTGGCTTTCGAGCAGGAATTGATGGCACATCGTCCAGATCTCGTCCTTGTAGTTGGTGATGTCACCAGTACCTTGGCCTGCTCCATTTCTGCCAAGAAATTACAAATAGACGTGGCTCACGTAGAGGCGGGTATCCGGTCGGGTGACCTAAGCATGCCCGAAGAAATCAACCGCATGGTGACCGACTCGATCACGGATCACTTTTTTACTACCTCCGAGATTGCAAATACCAACTTGCGCAGCGCAGGGGTACCGGAGGAGAAGATTCACTTCGTTGGCAACACCATGATCGATACACTCCTGGCACAGATGCCACATTTCAAAAAGCCAGAAGGAAAGCCTTTCGATCAGCTGCAAGCAGGCGAATACTTTGTGATGACGCTCCACCGCCCTGCGAATGTCGACCAAGAAGACTCCTTGCGGGAGTTGATGGAAGCTATTCTAGAAGGGACTGCAGGATTGCCGATCGTCTTCCCTGTTCACCCTCGGACTGCCAAAAACCTCGAGAGGCTAGGAATTGCTGCTCCTAACCTCCACTTGATCGGTCCCTTGGGCTACTTGGAGTTTAACCATCTGGTACAGCACGCCAAGGGGATCATCACCGACTCGGGTGGGGTGACGGAAGAAGCATCTGTGATGAATGTACCTTGCCTGACGCTACGAGATAGCACTGAACGCGCGGAGACGATCCATTTGGGAACCAACGAACTGGTCGGCACCGATCCGAAAAATCTGAAGCCTTACCTGGATAAAATTTTACGCGGTGAATGGAAGCAGTACCAGGGTATCCCTCTCTGGGACGGCAAGACCGCCGAGCGCATTGTGGATATACTC
Organism: Algoriphagus sp.; assembly: GCA_044353615.1. Taxonomy (GTDB): domain Bacteria; phylum Bacteroidota; class Bacteroidia; order Cytophagales; family Cyclobacteriaceae; genus Algoriphagus. The sequence goes on from JBILBQ010000007.1 coordinate 40,331, forward strand.
CTTTAACATTACCGTTAAAAAAAGTAACCGCTCGCAAAGGCGCAGAGACGCAAAGAAATTGGAGAGGACTTTAGAGACCAACCTAAAGTAGGCAAGCTTGGAACCTTTGTTTATTTAGCGCGCAAAGACGCAGAGGCGCAAAGAAAAAACTCTTTGCGGCTTGGCGTCTTTGCGAGAGTACATTCTTTTTTATTCTCGCAAAGCAGGAAAGACGCAAAGAAATTAGATAAGCCCTTAGCGATCTGCCTGCAGTCGACAGGCTAGGAATAAATTTATTTTTTTTGGCGCGCGAAGATGCTAAGCCGCAAAGAAAAAACCCTAGGCGGCTTTGCGTCTTTGCGCGCTAACTTCTTTTTTTTCCCAGAGGAGCAAAGAGATTAAACCCTTTGCATCCTGCCTGCCTCCGGTAGGTAAGCCTACCTGAGGCAGGCCTTACACCAATTTTTTTTTGTTTGTCGCGCAAAGGCGCAGAGACGCAAAGAAATTGGAGAGGACTTTAGCGACCTACCTGAAGTAGGCAGGCTTTTCGTTAATTTATTTTTTGGAGTGCAAAGAAAAACCCTTTGCGTCTTGGCGTCTTTGCGCGCTAACTTTTTTTTTCTCGCCAAGAAGGAAAGACCTGTCCGCCGCGGCGGACAGGCGCAAAGAAATTAGATAAACCCTTAGAGTCTTTGCTCGCCAACTTCTTTTTTTCCCAAAGGAGCAACGAGATTAAATCCTTTGCGTCCTGGCTAAGGTAGGCAGGCTTGGTGAGAATAGAATTAATCTACCCAGCCCCAGGGAGCAGGAGGAGTATCGATGGGTTTGGTCAGATCAAATCGTACTGAGAACAGCGTAGCAGACCCAAGTCTCCTCAAATTATAGGTAAAGGAGGTTTCGTCAACGGTAATAAACCATACATTACCTACAGCTGCAGGAAGCATTGCCGCGGTAAAGGAATCTGCTGGAAAAAACTGCGTGCTAGACGAGCCTGTATTAGTCGCTTTTCCACCGTATTGGGTTACTGCATCCTCCGAACCGTCAGCATGCCGGTGGTCGTGCTTCAACTGAATCAACTGCTGCTCATCCATCGTCAGTACCCAAGTACGGGAAAGATCAGCCCCTACAAAAAAAGGAATACGCAGCCGCCCTTCCTCACAACTTCTCACATGCATCACCAATTTGCCAGCAAAGCGTGGATCAGATTCAGGAGATACCAACTTGCCCTCATAAGCTTTTCCACAATGGGTTGCGAGCAAGTCCCAAAACTGTTGGGAAGGAGCCTTCACTTGGGCAAAAGAAAAGGTGGAAGTACAAATCGTAAGTAGGAGTAGGAAGCAGTATTTTTTCATAGCACACAAAGTAATCGATTTTGTTGGAAGGATAATCACCCCAATGTCTTGGCATAAAAAAAGCCACCCCGGAGGATAGCTTGATTTGAATACGAATTCGATGAATTAGAAGGAGAATCCTAAGCTAAAGTTAGCTCGAACACCTGGAGCAAGCTGTGTAAAGAACTGATCTTGTGCTCCATAAGAACTGAAGATAAATTCACGCTTGTCGTTAAGTAGATTTTGAACACCAAAGCTTGCACGAATGCGCTCATCTGCACCAAATGTTTTGTTGATATTCAAGTTCAAGGAATTGAACGGAACTGCATAAGTATCGGTACGGTTACCAAAACCTACAAAGTTAAGCGTTGGGCCCTGTACATTGTAATAAACACCTGCTTCCCAACCTGTATTGAAGTCAGAGTAGGCAATACCGGTGTTGATAATGTAGGGAGCTTGACCAGACATGTCTCTAGTAGTACCAATTTTTTCACCTTCACGAGCGGTAAGCTTTCTAGAGCGTTGTTCTGTTGCCGACATGGTGATTTGAGATTCAGTAAGCGTCACGTTGGTATTCCACTGGAATTTTTCAAGGCTAGGGCTGATAAATTTCAGCGACTTTCTGAATTCCAATTCAACACCCAAAACGGTACCATTTCCTACGTTTCTTGGCTGGAAGGCACCAGCGTCAGAAAGGAACTGTACAATTTCGATTGGGTTTTCAAAGGTCTTGTAAAATGCTCCCAAAGACCACATTTCTCCTTTAGGTTGGAACATCTCCCAACGCACATCAAAATTGTTGATGTTAGTTGAGACCAAGTTACCATCCCAAAGAACTTCAGTACCTGCATTGGTGGTTTCTTTAAAAAGACCCCCTACAAAGGTTCGTCCAGAGATTGGATCGATGATTTCAGCGAAAGAAAGTTCCTTAAAGGAAGGTCTTGCGATTGTTCTCGCTACAGAAAAACGAAGGTTTTGTGATTCTTTAACAATCAACACCAAGTTGAGCGTCGGGAAGAAGTCGAGGTCATCCAGTACTTTCTCCTCGTTGAAAATGATGGTTGAATTCTGGTTAGTACCTGTATAAAACTGAGTATACTTTTCTACTCGTAACCCCATAATTGCTTTCACCTTTGGCAAAGGATTGGCTTCCACACTAGCATAACCACCCATGTTTGTTAGGGAGGATTGGAAACTGTTCGGGTTGTTTGGAATAAAATCTGGGTTGAAACGAACCCCATTTCTATTCGTAGCCGAAAACAGGTTGCTTTCCTGTAGGACATTGTTGGGATTTCCGTCTAGAGAAGTCGTTCCAGTAGCGAATTGAAAAGATTGGATTTCAAAATCACGCTCCTTGAATGTGTAAGAACCACCGAATTTAAACTTGGCATCTTGGTTCCAAAGGCTCATATTTTTAGTAAGGTCCAACTTGCCGACCAAGTTGTTTTCTTGCAAATCTCTCCAAATACGAGCAGGCAAGCCTACTTCTGGAGAGATGGTATTGTTTGGAAGTCTAAATCGGGTAAAGCGGATGTCTGGATCTTCGATGGAAGAACGCGTAGGTGCCAACTTCCAGTTGATTTCCCAAGCATTTCCTTTAATAAAGTGATTTCCAGAAAATAGGACACTTGTTAGGGCACGCTGGCTGTATTCTAAGTTGTACTGCTTGGCCTCGTAGTTAGCTCCCAGGTTGGAGTTTTCGTAGTCGAAAATACCGGATTTAGACTCTCCATTTTGTAGATGAATAAAGTTGAGCTTGAATTTGGAGCTTTTTGTTTTCATGGCAATACCAGCTAATCCTCCAAGTAAGACGCTGTTTACGCCATAGTCTCCAGTCTGAACCTGAAGTGCTTCCAACTCATTTTTGTTGGCATCGATAGGTTTTGCATACAAGTTGAACTGGGCATCCTGGTAAAACTCCGTATCGTTTTTGTAGGTCAGTGCTGCATTGTATCCCCAGGTAACCTTAGGTCTTGCGATTTGATTTCCAAAAGAAAGACTCAATCCATAATCCATGAACGATGTCTGCTTGGTGGCACCCAAAGTCTTATTAAACCCTCTCAAGAGCGATTGAAATTCCTGGCCTTTAGCCCCATTTGGGTTACCAATCACGTCCCCAAATTGAGGAACGTCTGTTCTTCCAGCAGTTGGACTGGCGCGGGTACCGTCGTCATATCCCAACCAGTCGGTTTTTCCACCTTGATAGGTCAGGTAATTCTTGTTGAAATGCATGGAAGGATTTACTCCTCCCGATAAACTTAATCGGAAGGTTTTCTCCTCCGGAAAATCTTTAGTTTCAATGTCTACGACTCCACCTGTGAAATCTGCAGGTAACTCAGCCGTAAAAGATTTGGATACAACAATATTGTCAATCACATTGGTTGGAAAAATATCCATTTGAATGGTATTTCGATCTGGATCCAATCCAGGAATATCCACTCCGTTCAAAACAGTTTTGGTGTAGCGATCTCCTAGACCACGTACGTAAACATATTTACCACCTTCGATAGAGACACCCGTTACGCGCTTAACGGCTGATGCAGCATCGCCATCACCGATTTGTCGGAAGGTACTTGCAGAGATTCCGTCCAACAAATTGGGGGCATTCCGCTTCACAGACATCAAGGCCGATTCCGTGGTACGGATGGCTGCAGCAGAGACGGTTACCGTTTCCAATTCAGACTCTTCGGTCTTCATGAGCACATCGGAAAGCACGTTTACTTTTCCAGCTTCTACGATTACCTCGGTCAAATTGACCGTAGAAAAAGAGATATAGGAAATCTGAAGGGTGTAGGATCCAGGGGCTACCTGAATTTCAAATTTTCCATCAAAGTCAGTTACTGCACCCGTAGATGTTTCTTTCACCAACACCGAAACTCCATAAAGCGGCTCACCGGTAGATTCATCAAAAATGGCGCCACGGATGGTGCCATTTTGGGCAAAAACAAAGCTAGTAATCAATTGAAATGCAATGGTAAGGAATAGAATTGCCAAGGGTTTGGTAGGCAAATTCTGAGATTTCTTGTTCATACAGCGGGTAATAAAATTCAGGTTAAACGAATAAAAAGGAAAGGAGGGATCCTTGCAAGACCCTCCTTCCCTTTAAAGAAATGTTAATTATTTGAAGTCAGCTAGTTGACCTTTTTTGTCAGCCCAAGTCCAGCCTACAAAAGCTGCTTTAGTTGCACCAACAGTGTTTGCTTTCAAAGCTACTTCAGCAGCGTAAACGTCTGTTCCATTGCGGAAAGCAGTTGTCAAGGTTACACCTGTCTTAAGCGTTGCTTCCAATTTTTTGAAAACAAGAGGACCAGTTGTTCCAGTGAAGTTAGGTAGTGTAGCTGTATCAAGACCGAAGTCACCTCTACCTGCGTTGGCTACACCGTTATAGGTGTCAGCAGGAGCAGGGAAGTTGAAGAAGTACAGATTTTCGAAAGTTCCTCTTGCCTTAGATCTGAAATCTCCCATCTCAGTAGCTGGGTGACCTTTGATAGAACCATTCTTTACAGTATGAGCTGCATTGTATGCGCCTTCTGGACCGTCGATTTCAAGTGCGTGGTCAGTGTTGATACCAGAGATGATAATAAAGTTATCTAGAGTACCTGCCCAAGACTGGTCAGTATCAACTGCATCATCACCAGAGTTCCAGATCAATGCGTTCTTTACAGATACTGTTCCACCAAACCATTCGATTCCATCGTCTTGGTTAGCTACTACTTCTACGTTCTCGATTACTGTACCAGAACCTACACCACCAAGGGTCAAGCCGTTGATCTCGTTACTTGCTCCGATCAAAGAACCACCATGACGGATAGAGATGAATTTGATGATACCAGAATTGTCAGCATCGTTAGTTCCACCATAAAGTCCGTTTGTATCGGTAGCTGGAATACCTTCAATTGCTAGTTCAGTTACGTCACCTGCAAAAGAACACTTTGCTCTTCCAAGAACAATCAAACCTCCCCAAAGACCTTCTACCGTAGGATCCATGTTTGGTGAATCAATCTGACCTGGAGCGATTTCGTCTGCTACAGATGTGAAAATGATTGGCTCAGTAGCAGTACCCTGTGCGTCGATTTGTGCACCTCTAGCAACAACCAATGCAGTAGCGTTAGCACCAGTACCAGCTTCACCTTTAATTATAACTCCTTTTTGAATAGTCAATTTAGCTGGAGAAACTACGAAAATTCTAGCTCCTAGGATGTAAGTTTTTCCAGTTACCCAAGTAGTATTGGCAGTGATGTTTCCAGTTACACGGATGGTAGTTGGCTCAGCACCTACAGACAATACGTGTGTAGCTTTTGCTACGTCACCGTCAGCATCAGTTACTGTAAATTCAAAAACTAAGTTCTTTCCAGCATCAGCAGCAATTGCTGTGTACTCGAAAGGAAAAGTTGCGGTTGTACCAGTCAATGGCAAAGTAGATAGCGGAGCGCCATCTTTAGTGATTGAAAGTGATACAAGACCGTCAAGGCCTTCAGCAGAACCGGTTACCGGACCTAGCTTTCCACCTGCATCAATTTTTGCAGTTGCAGGAATACCAGAAATGGTCACGCCATTGTCCGGCTCCTCTTCTGTACAGCTGGAGAACACCAGTGTAAAGGCAGTTAATAAAGTGAGGATGTACGAAAAATTTTTCATTTGTTGTTTGTAATTAAAGTTTTGCGAGTTGATTACAATACAAAGGTGAACCCTAATTATTGCCCAAAAGAAAAAATAGAATTATCCTTTTTTTAAAAAATAGGAGCTCATTTAACCTGTATTTAACGAACAAAATATAAAAAAAGGCTTTTCTATCGAAAAGCCTTTTAAATCGGGTTTTGATGTTACTTCAATGTTACGGACTTATTAATGGGCACTTTTTCGAGTAAAGTTTTTACCAAGTCTCGTGTGCTAATGCGATCCGCCTCAGCTTCGTAATTGAGCAAAATTCGGTGATTCAGCACATCCTCGGCAATTTCTTTGATGTCCTCAGGCAACACGTAATCTCGACCATCCATAAAGGCAACCGCCTTCGCGGCCAAGTTCAAATTGATACTAGCTCGAGGAGAAACTCCAAAGAGAATATATTTGGCTTCGTCTTTCAGTCCATAGTCTTTTGGAAAGCGGGTAGCAAAAACCAATTCGACGATGTAATGCTCCAAAGGCTCTGCCATCTTTACGGCATTGATCTGATCACGAATCGCAAAAATGTCTTCTTTGGAAAGGATGGGCTTTACTTCGGCGGAATACTGCATGTTGGACATTCGGCGCATCACTTCCATTTCATCCGATTTGCTCGGATAGTCAATGTGCACCTTCATCATAAAACGGTCCACCTGCGCTTCAGGAAGTGGATACGTTCCTTCTTGGTCCACGGGGTTTTGCGTAGCCAAAACCAAGAAAGGTCGATCCAAGGTATAGGTCGTCTCGCCAATCGTAACCTGCTTTTCCTGCATCGCCTCCAAAAGTGCAGATTGCACCTTGGCCGGAGAGCGGTTGACCTCATCCGCCAAGATCACATTCGAAAAAATAGGCCCTTTCTTCACCTCAAAGTTGGAGGTCTGCTGGTTGTAGATCATCGTACCTATAAGATCCGAAGGCAACAAATCGGGGGTAAACTGAATGCGTTTAAAATCCAAGTGCAACACCTTCGCAAGCGTATTCACAGTCAAAGTCTTGGCAAGTCCCGGTACACCTTCCAATAGGATGTGCCCATTGGTAAACAAGCCGATCAACAAGCGATTGACCATCTTGTCCTGGCCTACCACTACTTTTTTTACTTCCTGAATTACTTCAGCAATTTTTTCCTGATGCATGAGACTCGTCTTTAAGTATACTTCTTGTTTTGGAGGGACTAAATTAGGAGAAATTGTTCCAATACCCAATCTTACTGTTTCCCGAGCGCAATCCCGAGCGCCTACTAGATTTTTAGGAATTTTTAAGAGCTACTTGTATTTCTTTGTGCCGGGCCTAGGTTGTGCAAATCCCGTCAAGCCCAAGGAGCGGTACACCAGCTCTTGGCTGAGCTCCCGAACTTCACCGGCCTCCATCCCGTCTAGGGTGATTTTTTCCATGGAAAAGCGAACAAGCCTAAGGGTAGGAAAGCCTACCGCAGCGGTCATCTTTCGCACTTGACGATTTTTGCCTTCAATCAAGGTAAGCGCCAACCAGCAGTCTGGGATAGAAGCACGGTAGCGAATGGGGGGATTTCGTTCAGGAAGTGTCGGCGCCGGATCCAGTAACTTGGCTACCGCAGGCTTGGCGCGATAGGGCTTTCCATCTACTTGGATGGTCACTCCTGCTTGAAGTTGGGCCAAGGCTTCGGGAGTAGGAATTCCCTCCACCTGCACGTAGTAGGTACGCTGGTGGCCAAATCTAGGGTTCAGCAGTTGGTGATTCAGTCCTTTATCGTCTGTGAGGAGTAGCAATCCCTCGCTATCCTTATCTAGTCGACCTACCGGATATACTTCCTTCGGAAAATCGCCCAGAGAAGCCAAGGTAAACTCTTCTCCGCTAAACTGAGTGAGCATCCCGAAGGGTTTGTAGGTAATAAAATACTGATACACGCTAGGAATGCTACTTAGCTACCGCAGCCAACGCAATCAAAATGAGAGTCAAGTGGCTTTACTCCTTTAAGCTGCATTTCAAGGTTGTGGATTTCGTCACGGGTGTCCATGTCGGCAAACATGTCTCCTGTAAGTTTGGCTTTCAATGCCGTAATGGCTTCTTCCAAGGCAAGTAGTTGTTGTTCGGTCATCGCAGTGGTTTTTTTGGGTTGAAAAATGAGGTTCAGAACACGAATTTTTTTCCTTCCGACACCAACTCAAAAATGAGGCCAATTGGGCCACATTTGCAATGAACTGAAAGAATAAAATTTCATCTCACGCACCGCCACCATCAAAATCTAACTTGAAGGCTCCTGAGCTTCAAAATGCGCCGAATCTCAACAAGACTTTCCCACTTGAATCCTCCTTTCATTTTCTTTCCGAGAACGGCCATTTCTTCTATCTTTGTCCCTTGTTTTGAGCAGGATGCATCGCCTACAGGGCTATGCTTGACCCAACAAGTGTGGGTAGAAATCAGCTCATAGCATTCTTTTCTTCAAGTTCACCAGAATAGACGCAGTGAAAACGTACCAGGAATTTAAACAGGTAGACTACCCACACATCGGGGAATCGGTCCTTCAGTATTGGAAAGAAAACCAGATTTTCGAAAAATCCATCTCCAACCGAGAGGGAGCCAAGACCTTTACTTTTTTTGAAGGACCTCCTTCTGCCAATGGTACGCCTGGCATCCACCACGTGATGGCCCGCACCCTGAAAGACATCTTCTGTAGATACAAGACCCTACGCGGTTTCCAAGTAAAACGAAAAGGAGGTTGGGATACACACGGCCTTCCCGTGGAACTGCAAGTGGAAAAGGAACTGGGCATCACCAAAGAAGACATTGGCAAGACCATCTCCGTAGCCGAATACAATAAAAAGTGCCGCGAGACAGTGATGCGCTTCAAGGACGAATGGGACGAACTCACCGAAAAAATCGGCTACTGGGTGGACCTCGAAGACCCCTACATCACCTTTGACTCCAACTACATCGAGTCGCTGTGGTACCTGCTCAAGCAGCTTTACGACAAGGACCTCTTGTACAAAGGCTACACCATACAGCCCTTCTCACCGGCAGCAGGCACTGGACTCAGTTCCCACGAACTCAACCAGCCGGGCTGCTACCGAGAGGTAAAAGACACTTCCATCACGGGTCAGTTTAAACTAAAAAACCAGCCCAATACCTACATCCTCGCTTGGACGACCACACCCTGGACCTTGCCTTCCAACTCAGCCCTAGCAATCGGAGAGAAGTTGGACTACATCAAGGTACGCAGCTTCAATCCCTACACCCACCTTCCTGTGGATGTGATTTTGGCCAAAGCACGCCTAGCCGCTTACTTTTCCCCTAAAGCAGCCGAACTCTCGCTCGAAGCCTACATTCCCGGTGATAAACTGATTCCTTACCAGGTGCTGGAAGAGTTTAAAGGAAAAACCATGATCGGATGGGAATACGAGCAGCTGCTCCCTATCCCAGGCTTGTCCCTCCCACACCCAGCCTTCACCGTCGTAGCCGGAGACTATGTCACCACCGAAGACGGTACGGGCATCGTGCACTTGGCCAAGGCCTTTGGTGCGGATGACTTTCGAACCCTAGTACAACAAAATGTGCCCGGCATCTTCGTGCAAGATGAGCTAGGCAATGAGGTACCCGTGGTCGATCGTCAAGGAAAATTCCTTCCCATTGTAGGGGAATACCTCGTCGCCAAGATGCAGGAACATGGAATCAGCGCGCACAAGACCTTTGGGCCAAACGATTTCTACGTCAAAAACTACACGCAAGACGACGAGTCGGCGGCGGATTACAAAAACACGGATGTGATCCTATCCATCCTCCTCAAAAATGAAAACAAGGCCTTCAAGGTCGAAAAATACGAGCACAGCTACCCGCATTGCTGGAGAACAGACAAGCCTATCTTGTACTATCCGCTAGAAAGCTGGTTTATCAAAACCACAGCCTACAAGGACCGCATGGTGGCACTCAACAAAACCATCCAATGGAAACCCGAGGCAACTGGAACGGGAAGGTTTGGCAACTGGCTCGAAAACTTGGTGGACTGGAACCTCAGCCGCTCTCGCTTTTGGGGCACGCCCCTTCCCATCTGGAGAACAAGCGACGGCACGGAAGAGAAGTGCATCGGCTCCATCGCAGAGCTAGAAGCAGAGATCGAAAAATCAGTTGCCGCAGGCTTCATGACTGTCTCACCCTATGCAGGCAAGGAACTGGACTTGCACCGTCCTTATGTAGACGAGGTCATCTTAATTTCGCCAAAGGGAGAAAAAATGTTCCGCGAGGCCGACTTGATTGACGTGTGGTTTGACTCCGGTGCGATGCCTTATGCCCAGTGGCATTACCCTTTTGAAAACCAAGACATCTTTGCGGCCAACTTCCCTGCAGATTACATTGCCGAAGGAGTGGACCAAACTCGCGGTTGGTTTTTTACCCTCCACGCCTTGTCCGTGATGCTATTCGATAGCGTTGCCTTCAAAAATGTGATTGCTAATGGATTGGTCCTTGACAAAAATGGGAACAAAATGTCCAAGCGTTTGGGCAATGCCGTCGACCCCTTCAAAACCCTCAAGGAATACGGTCCCGATGCCTTGCGTTGGTACCTGCTGAGCAATGCCAACCCTTGGGACAACCTAAAATTCAACGTCGATGGAGTCACTGAGGTGCAGCGCCGCTTCTTTGGCACACTTCAGAATACCTACAATTTCTTTGCTTTATATGCCAACCTTGATGCGTTTGTGTACCGCAAAGAAAAAGCCATCCCCGTACAGGAGCGCTCAGAACTGGATCAATGGATCCTATCCAAGTTGCAGTCCTTAATTCTGGAAGTAGAAGGAGCCATGGATGGCTACGATGCCACCAAGGCAACGCGTGCCATCCAGAACTTCACCGTAGACCAACTTTCCAACTGGTATGTGCGACTTGCTCGGAAGCGATTCTGGAGAGGAGACATGCAGGCAGACAAGCAGGCAGCTTACGAGACCTTGTACGAGTGCCTCTATACACTCAGTCAATTGATGTCCTCCTTCGCTCCATTCTATGCAGACTGGTTGTACAAAAACTTGACCGAAGCAGGTGAAACCGCCAAGGAATCCGTGCATTTGACCGATTGGAATACTGCTAATCTTTCGTTGATCAATCCGGATTTGGAGACAAGCATGGACCTGGCACAAACCATCTCTTCGCTGGTACACTCCCTGCGCAAAAAGGAAAAAATCAAGGTGCGTCAGCCTTTGCAGCGTATCCTCGTTCCTGTACTTTCCGAAAAATTCAAGTCCCAGGTCGCCCATGTGGCCGAGTTGATCCAGACGGAAGTCAACATCAAAGCCATCGAATACCTGGATGATGCCTCCGGGATCTTGGTGAAGCAAATCAAACCAAACTTGCCCCTCTTGGGTAAGAAATTGGGTCCAAAAATGCGCTTCGTCGTAGCTGCCCTCCAAAATTGGGGGCCAACAGAAATTGGGCAAATCGAAACTGAGGGGCATTTTATACTTTCTGTAGAAGGTGAAGAAATCGACCTGCTTCTGGAAGAAGTATTGATCAGCTCCCAGGATATCCCAGGCTGGTCCGTAGCTTCGGACCAAGGCGTGACGGTAGCGCTGGATGTAACGCTTACAGAAGAGTTGAAGCAAGAAGGAATCGCTAGAGATATCGTCAACCGCATCCAAAACCTCCGTAAGGACCTTGGTCTTGAGGTGCAGGATAAAATTAAGCTACTTGTAGCAGATTCCAATTCGGAAGTGAACGCGGCTATTGCTTTATTTGGATCTTACATTCAAGAAGAAACCCAGGCGATCTCCCTTTCTGTGGGCACACTAGAAGGAGAGGCGACAGTTTTGGAGATGGATGATTTTGAACTGGCTGTACGCCTAACTAAGGCATAATCTGAAGGGTATGAACAATTATCTCAAGTATTTCGGTATTGCATTCTTGGTAATCGCTTTAGATCAAGCTACCAAAATGTGGGTTCACTTTCAGATGGACTTTGGAAGCCCTGGGCAAATCCAAGTTTTTGGAGACTGGTTTAAGCTACACTACACCACCAATCCAGGAATGGCTTTTGGGATGGAGCTGGGTTCGGAATACGGAAAAATGATCCTGACCTCCTTCCGTTTGGTGGC
>JBILBQ010000061.1:0-16519 GCA_044353615.1 Algoriphagus sp.
TTTTAAACTTAACAGTTACATTCTTTTCCTTATCAACTTTTATAGTTTTGGGAGTTTCAGTACCAGTTAAATCACCACCCCAACTTTCAAATACCCATCCCTCTTTTGGTTTTGGAGTTAGTTCTACCGTAGTACCATGAGGGTATTCTCTTCCTCCAGGGTTAGTAATTATCTTTTCTTCTACAGTTCCTTCTCCTTCAATGGTAATTTTTAAGGGATAATCTCTTTTAACAAATACTCCAACTACTGATTTATTGGAATCCATTATTAGTTGAAGTGGTGTTGAACTCCCACTTCCATCACCCTCCCATTGTTTGAATACCCAATGTTCATTAGTTTCAGGGGTTATGGTAACTGTACTCCCTTCAGGATACATGGGTAAAGAAGGGGATATGTTTAATTTCCCCCCTTCACTCGGTAAGACTGTCAATTCTATTTTGTAGGTAGGTATTTCTTCCATCCCACATGAATCTAAAAACAATAAGAGGATTGAGAAAAATAAGAATTTTTCTATTTTCATGGTTTGGGAATATTTCAAAACGAGTGTTTTGTTAATGTAAAAAAAAGATTTATTCTTTAATTTTGTTATTTATAACGAATCCCAGATTAAAGTTTATGGAATAAAGTCTTTCATTTTCAATTAATCCAAAAACTGATGAGGTTTTAGGAAATATCGTATATGTTGATCCGATGACAAATTTTTTATAATAAAAATCAACACCAACAGAAGGTAAGGTTTTTCTTTCCGTATCAATTTCACCTTCAAGTAAACCATTACCTTTTCTTGTGAAATTTAGATATGAAACATTAAGAACATTCCATCCAAACTTTGGTATGATACCGTAATTTGGACCTGATATCAAATAATTGATATTGTAACCGTATCCAAAACCACTCAAAAAACTACCGTCATAAGGGGTAAATCCTTGAAATTTGAAATTATCGGGAACAGAGGATTGATTTTTTAATTCAATTAATTCACTATCAGAAAAGTAATTCCCAACATTGAACTCAATACCTAGGTTCTTAATTAGTTTTGTTCTATAACCTACACCTATGTAACTACTTGAATACCAATCTTCGAATCCTCCAAGTTGAATTCCCAGATAATTAAACCTTTTATTTTGATTATCCTTTGAATCTTGAGAGTAAGATTCTTTGGTACTCCAAATGAGAAACACTGAAGTTATAATGAAAAACATTGATAATTTTTTGATTTTAGACATTTTCATTGTTTTTTAATTTTGTTGTTTAACAAGATTCTTTATTTCCTATTTTTTATAATAATGTAACTATGAAATTCGAGTAACATACATTTTGTCCCTTATTGACACCTATCCAATTCCATTTTTATTGAAAATATAAAATGTAACACTAAAATCCTGTTTATCAGTAGTTTATATCCCATAATTGTTGTATTTTTAATCTGAAAGTTAAATAAGAACACTATGGGAATGAAAATCAAGTATAACCGAACCTCCACCCTCAATCAGACGGGGGAACGGTATAAGATGGATAAGGAGGGATATGATTTGACCCTCTTTGATAAAGGAGTGAGTGGTAAAGTTCCTTTCAAAGAAAGAGAGAAAGGAAAGGTGTTGGTCCAATTGATTGAGAGTGGAGAGGTGGAAACCATTGTGGTTGAGGAACTCTCCCGTCTTGGAAGAAATACTGTTGATGTTCTCACAACTCTCCAATGGTTGGAAGAAAAGGGAGTGAATGTGGTAGTGAGAGGTATGGGTAACCTTCAATCCCACTTTGATGGAAAAAAGAACCCCATTTGGAATTTGATTACCTCGGTGATGAGTTCTCTTTACGAATTGGAGAGAGAACAAATCAAGGAACGAACCGAGATGGGGAGAAAGATGTATGTAATCAATGGGGGTAAATTGGGAAGGAGAACTGGGAGTAATGAGAACATTCAATCCTTCCTTCAAAAACCGAAGGTGAAACAAATCCAATCTCTATTGGAAAAAGGTAAATCCGTGAGGGATATATGTGGTAGGTTAGAGGTTTCTCCAACTACGGTTGTTAAAGTAAAAAAATCTTTTTTGAGGGTGAATGAAGAATCTATTTTCTGAGTTTTACCATATTCATTCTCTCCTATGGATTTGGAAACTCTATCATCCGTTCATAGAATTTATATTTTGATACCCTTTGTATTACACAATTATTCCTAATAAGTGAGTACCAACATTTAATCAAATCTTCTTTTCGGATAGTCTTGGGTTCAATCATAATAGTACATAAATTGGTTCTGGATTGAGATAATTATTCTTCACTTAAATGGACCCTTTACTTGAATCGTTATTAGGAATTACTGGTACAGGAGTAATTTTTCTTTTGTATTATCTTTTTGTTGGAATTCCCAAGGAAAGGGAAGAAAAGGAAAGAAGGGATAGTTGGATAGAAAATAATTCCGAAACTCTTCAAATTCAAAGTAACATTTCGAAAATTCTCGAACAAATAGGTCAAAACCATCCTCCTTGTAAAAAATGTAATTCAATACATTTTCAATTATGGGAAGTAAATTCTCAAATAACTCAAATTAGGTGTTTAGATTGTAAAAAGATAAAAAATTTGGGATTGGATTTAGTTTTAAAAAATAAAGATGATGAAGAAGTTTCATTTCTAGATTTACTTATCCCTTACACTAGTTTAGTAAATTCAACAATGAAGGAAGGAAATTCACCGTTGGGTGTTTATCTTAAAAATCATTTGATTTGGGATTTTGGTTCTCTTCGAAATGGAACACCAATAATAAGAGGAATTACATTCTTTACTAATTCAAACTACGAACCATTATTTGTTGAAGAAACTAATTCATCTGAAAGTACCAGACGAATTTCACAACAGGTTATGGATAAGGTTTGGAATCGAGATAATGGTAGATGTATATCTTGTGGTTCAAATCAAAAACTTGAATTCGATCATATTATTCCTTTTTCGAAAGGTGGTTCGAATACATACAGAAACATTCAACTCCTTTGTGAAAGTTGTAATCGTCAAAAGTCAAGTAAGATTGGTTAGAATCAAGAATCATAACTTTCATCTACTTCCAATCAGGGAGTCTTCCCATTTCAACAAATCCTCCCTACGGATGTACTTCGAGTGAGTACTAATTTTAATCAGGGGTAACCCCAAGTTCTCATTCCACGATTCTATTGTACTCCTATCCACATTATACATCTTCATCAAATCTTGTTTTGTCAATCGTTCTTTCATTTTTCGTTTTGGTTTAGTTTTTCTCGTTCAATTTTTAAGAGTTCTCTGAATCGTTTTGAGTACTCTTCCTTATCTCCACTATCTCTGAGGTGTGAGATGTGTGGAAAAATCTTTTTAGTGAGTTCTACGGTCTGTAAGAAGTACTGGATGAACTCATCTTTTTCTTCTGGTTTGATGGTTACCATTTTCGGATTCCTTTCTTCATTGTGGAGGTATAATTGATTAGATGGGTATTGGGTTAGAATTTGTTTCCCTTATCAAACTAGGGTAGTAGATAATTCACTTTTGTTGATGTAACCTCTGTATTTCCATTCATCTTCGATGGGTTCTGTATGGATGAGTCCAAACCTCCCGTTACATTCATCAAAAACATTCATTCCAACTTCTCTTTTCTTCCACTCACCGTTTCCAATGAATCGGGATAAGTGTTGGTATAGGTTCTTTTTATCTATGTAGTGAAGGATGAAGTGGATGTGGTTCCCTCCACCATTCCTATCTTTTTCAATCGAATACTCCATCCAAATCTTATCCCCTTTTTTCAATTTTTGGTGAAGGGTTAGAACTTGTCTTTTAAGGTTTTTCTTTGTTGGATTTATGGGTATTCCCTTATCAGTATAATCCCATTTTCTAATCATTATTCCAATCTTTTCCATTTCCATTCTTTTCGTTTATCCCTGATTTGGATAATAGATAGGTAATATGGAGTGATACTAATTCTCTCCATTCGATTCTACTTCTAAAAACTTTCCGATTCCTACCTTACAATAGTTCTCACTATAACGAATGAAGGATTTTTCATTTCTTGAAAAGAATCGGATTCTCTTTGATATAAGTATTGGTAGTGAGAGAAAACGAAAAAAAATGGAACTTTATTTGTTCCAAAAATTCACTTTTTAGGTGCAAAAAATCAAAAAAATATGTTTTAATATATTGATTATCAAGTATATGTAAAAAATAGTTGAATCTTGACGAGGTCACTAGCCCTAGCTTCTAAGAAGTTAGGGTTTTTTGTTTTCTAATCATTACTTCTTACAGCAAAATTGGCTTGAAGAATTGGAGCTGATTCTACATCTCGCCTTTAAAAAAAAATGACCCGAGAGCAGATCTTACGTTATGCTACACGGGTGCTATTGAGTTAATTATAGATTATTTGGGAGAAATTCGCCTAGTACTTTAGGTGTTTTTAATGCAGACCACCTTCCTAATTTAATTCGCGAAGTCAGTCTATTTCTCGTTTATCCAAACCCCACTTCTCTTACTTCCATAATGAGGACTATAGGGTTTTGGATTTCCAGTAGGAGTTGGTTTTTCAATGGGAGTGTTTTTTACATCCACCTTCGGCTTTTCTTCTGCTATAGGCGTTGGCACAATTTCTTCCTCCTTATTTTTAGCTAGTACAGTAGGCACAATTTCCTCCTCCACTTCAATTTCGGCTACAGTGGTAGTCATAATTTCCTCCTCTACTTCAATTTCCGCCGCAGGGGTAGGCACAATTTCTTCCTTCTCCATTTCTATTATAGCTGCAGGGGGATTATCTTCTTTCGATAAAGAGTTTGAAAACCTAAGGACCTTATCCAAATTAAAAATTAGAAGTAGGAGAATGACTCCGAAAAGGATAAAAGAAAAAAACAGGTAATTCACTGAGGGTAAGCTCCCATCACCCAAAAAATAATTCCATACAGGAATACCCATTACAACCAAAATCAAGAGGATTGTGAAGGGAAGTAAACCGGATTTATTCATCTTTTTCATGACCAATTCGTTTTCTTTTACTCAAAATAGTTCAGAAAATTAACCAATTTAAACTAGTTAGAAAATCTAAACTTCAAACTTTCTTTGATTGAATGGTCAAATTATAGTATCCAAAGCAGGCCAGTTTTGAATATATTCAACAATGAAATTCTAGTAAAAAACCGGTCAACACTAATCAGGGATCGACAAATTTTTTATAAAAAGGCCATACTCAATGTTCCTACCAGCATGATGGCTTTGGCAAAGGCACTCAGTTGCGTAAACTGTTCCCTTCGATCTGCGCGGTAGATACCCCAAATAAACCAGCAGAAAACGAAACCCAAACCTCCGAAATAATAATACAGGTGTGCATGATTCAATTGGAAGGAGACTGTAAGTATTGCGCCTACAAAGGTGATGGCAATGGAGTAAATCACCTGTTTGGTTTTGAGAAAGCCAAGCACAATGGGTAGGGTTTTGGAGCCATGCAGCTGATCGCCATGCCGATCTTCCAGGTCTTTGAGGAGCTCTCGGATGAGGTTTAAGAAAAATGCAAATAGCGCATAGGTAAATACGAACAATTCGTTTTTCTGATAGTAGTACCCCACCAAGTAAATGGAAAGCCCTGTTAAAAAAGCAACGGCAACATTTCCGATAAAAGGTTTACGCTTGAGCCGATTGCAATACCACCAAAGCAATACCCCGGCAAAAAAAATAACGGCAGCGATGCGAGGAGCTACTGCCCATCCCAAGCCTATCGCAATGAAGTTAAACAGACTGTGGAGAACTAAAATGACTCTTCGCTTGATGCCTTTTCCAACCACTACGGTATTGGGGCGGTTGATGTAGTCGATTTTCACATCGTAATAGTCGTTGATCATGTAGCCTGCGGCGGTTACCAGCACCGTGGCCATCAGCAGCAGGTATAGTCGGTAATCCAGCAGCACAGAAAGACCTTGGTCATTCGTTTTAATCAAGAAATGTGCCGTCATCCCCTGTGCAAAGGCAATCAACAGCAGATTGATTGGTCTGCTGATTCTAAAAAGTCCTCGAAGTGATAAGGTTTTTTCCATTTGCTTGATTACAGGTTAAAAATAAGAGAATTGTGGGATGAATCGTTGTTTATTTAAGGGTCTTTCGGTCAAAATTCCAGTACATTTTTTTAGGTACGTGAGCCTACTTTTCTTTAACTTGAATTCCAAGACTCATTGACCCATGAATAACCCATCCAATTCCTCAAGAAGAAACTTTATCAAAGGCTCAGGAACTGCATTAGCAGGTTCTTTTTTGATTCATCCTTTTGCCCAAGCGCTGAACTTATTTCCTGGCATAGACCGTAAAATGAAAATTGCGCTTGTGGGAACTGGTGTGCGAGGCCTCAGCATGTGGGGAAGAGATGTGGTGCAGGCCTACAGTGACCGCGTGGAGTTTGTTGGCTTATCGGATAAAAACGAAGGACGCATGCGCCTCGGGAAGGAATACCTGCAAGTGACTTGTCCCCTGTTCCTAGATTTTGATCAGATGCTCCGCGAAGCTGCTCCAGATGTGCTGATTGTAACGACGATGGATAGCACCCACCATGAATTTATAATCAAGGGATTGAAAGCGGGAATGCATGTGATCACCGAAAAGCCGATGACCACAGATGAGGTGAAGGTGCAGGCTATTTTGGATGCGGAAAAGGTATCGGGTAAGCAGGTGCTCGTGACTTTTAATTACCGCTATTCCCCGCATCGGCAGAAGCTCTACGAACTCTTACAGGAAGAAGCTATTGGGAAGGTTACCTCGGTCGACTTTCATTGGTACCTGGATACCTCGCATGGCGCAGATTACTTCCGCCGTTGGCATGGGATTCAGGCGCACAGTGGCAGCTTGCTGGTGCATAAAGCTTCACATCATTTTGATCTGCTCAACTGGTGGCTAAACTCAGATCCGGAGGAGGTTTTTGCCTATGGATCGCTTGAATTTTATGGGAAAAATGGGCCCTTCCGTTCCAAAACCTGTAGAGGATGTCCCCATGCATCTTCCTGTGATTTTTACTGGGACATCACCAAAAACAAGTACCTCCACCAACTGTATGTGGAGAATGAAAAATACGATGGCTATCATCGGGATGGATGTGTTTTCCGTGAAGAAATCGACAGCTACGACAAGATGGCCGTACAAATCCGCTACAAAAACAAGGTTCAAGTGAGCTATTCCCTGACCACCTACTCTCCCTACGAAGGCTACAGAATTGCCTTCAATGGAACCGAGGGCAGACTCGAGGCTTGGATCAAGGAAAGTCAGCCTTGGGAAGAGAAAAAGGAAGACGAGCTGGTGTTGGTGAAGAATTTTGGGGAACGAACAATCATCCCAATCCCACATGGAGCAGGAGGGCATGGGGGAGGAGATACCCGATTGAAGAATAAGATTTTTCTGGATCCCAACCAAGCGGATCCTTGGAGGCAATCAGCCGGTAGTCGGGATGGGGCCATGTCTTGTTTGATTGGGATTGCGGCAAGAAATTCCATCGAACAGGGAAAACCCATCCAAATTCAAGACCTGACAAGCATTCCCTTGCAGGCATCTGGTAGAGGGGCTTGATTCATTGAATAAAAAAAGGTTCCAGTGATTTTGATTCACTGGAACCTTTTTAGTTTGAGCCTTATTTTTTGTTCTGTGAAGAATTTTTTCTCAATGTGCCGAAGCTGCTGGCACTGCTTTCAAATCCACCAAGGCTACTGCTCCATGAATGGCTGTTTCATCTAGGTCAGAAACCAACACTTGTAGTTTTTGCAAGACGCTAGGGTAGGCAAAAGTTTGCAACGTTGCGCGCATGGATTTTTCAAACAAAGGGAAGGTCTTGCGGATGGATCCACCTAAAATGATGGCCTCGGGAGCCAAGGAATAAAGAATGACTTTCAGTAACTCCCCGACGTGGGTTCCAAACTCATCAAATGCCTTCAGGGCAATGGGATCTCCTTCCAATGCCAGCTTGGCTAGGGCCTTGGGTTTACTTTGGTACACGCGGTTGAAGAATTTGCCACTGCAGTAATCCTCAAAGGTTAAGTCCAAGTAGGAAGCCCCGCACCATTCTCCTGCGGCGGAATTGAGGCCCGAGTACAGCTTTCCATGGATCACTATTCCACCACCTACACCAGTGCCAAGGGTAATGCCTACGAGGTGCTGGAATCCTTTTCCTACTCCAAATTGATGCACGCCTAGCGCAAAGCAATTTGCATCGTTGTTGATAAAAACGGGTTTCCCAAAACGGACTAAAAGAAATTTCCGCAGCTCCACATGTTGGAAGGATGGGATATTGGCCAGGCCCAAGACTACGCCTTCTTGAGGATCTACGAGCCCGGGTATGCCAATTCCAATCCCTTCAAAAGCGTGGGGGAGGTACGTTTCAATAAATGTAGCGATGTTTTCCAAAATCACCTCTTGACTTTCTAAGGCAGGAGTGGGAATGCTTCGGATATCTTGGAGACGACCCGATACCAGGACGCCAGCTTTGATGCTGGTGCCGCCAATGTCGATGCCTAGAATTACGTGTTCCATTCGAAAAAGAGGTTGATGGGGGTGATAATTCCCTATTTTCTAGCATAAGATTCGAAAATCAGGAATAAAAATAGGAATGAGAGGAATGGGGGTTACAACAAGCCTTCGATGGATTTCTCCAGTTCACGTGCCGTGGCCAAAAACTCCTCCACATTCATGTCTCGGAAGAAAATCAGCCCGTGGCTCGCCCTGACCTTGGCATGCTCGTGCTGGTAGAAGTAATTTTTGCCGAGCAAGAGTTGAATGTCGTTGAGCTGCCCTACCCAGGTGCGCTTGGCGACGGTACTAAACTTGCCGTTGTGTGCATAGCTTGGAAAGGAAGCCTTGACCTGGCTGAGGTAGCAGTTGGCAAAGGAGTCTTCCATCACGGCCATGTCTCCCAGGGATACCGGCACGATGACATTGGCTTCATGGGGTTCAAATTTAAACCAAACATTGCGGTAACCGATGATGCGCAGCTTGCTCGTGTCTGTTTCTTCCGACCATTTTTTGACTGCAGCGGCAGTGGCTTGCAGCACCTTGTAGTGCGTATCAGGTCCAGATCCTTCGGGATCTAGTGTGAGGCTCAATTTGGTCGGTTTTACTTTGCGGAAGAGTTCCACGATCGGATCCACATCGCGGGTTTTGTCGGGCTGCTCCGTGAAAATATCACCGGTATAGAAACCAAGGCGCAGGTGGTGGACATTTTTGACTTGAACTCCAAAGTGGGCCCAAACCAACTCCTCCTCAAACTCTCGGATCATTCCTTTGAGCTTCTGAATTTTGGGAGGATTTTTTTCACCGTCGTAGGATTTCTTCAGGATTTGGATTACCTCATTGATGGTTTCTCGCAGTTGCTCTTTGTCCTTGATCTCCCAGACGATGCATAGCGCTCTGACTACCCGGTGGCAAAGTCCCCTCGAGCGTGCAGCCCCATTTTCGGAGGCTACATTGGTGAGGAAGTGGTAGACATCCTTGTCTGTTTTGAGGCGATAGCCCACGTCAAAGAAGTCCTCGTAATTGGTCATTTGGATCTTCCCATCTTCTAATAATTTTTTAGTATGGAGCAGGGTGTCAATCACAAACTTGTTTGTCACGGCTGTGAATCCCGAGGTAAGCACCGAAAAGTGAGCCTCGTTGCTAGGATCATGCAGCTGGTTGGTGATGTGGGGTAGGATCCCTAGGGAAATGTCGTCGTGGTGTGGTCCAGTATGCAGTAGGACCTCATTTTTCTCTTGTTCTAGCCCTTTGGATATTTTGGCAGAGATGCTCTGGATCACCTGGTTTACGGTGTCTTCGGAGAGGTTTGGAATTTGGTTGCAGTAGGGATCTGCTTTCAAATCTTCCAGCTTGAGTCGGTGTCCGTAGGTATTTTTTTTCTTACAGAGTTCAATTACGGCGCGCTCCGTTTTTTCAAAAGTCCAGGTGCCAGTTGAATAATAGGCATCGACGGAGTCCGTGAGTTTGACCGCAGCTCCTCGGGTGAGGTAAAATCTTCCTTGAGTTAGTTTTTGGAGGATGGTAGCCGGAAACTGGGTGTTGGGTCCTGACTCCAAGGAGTCTCGGACAATGCCGGCCTTGGCTTCTCCGGCAGCGATGACAATTCCCACTGCATTTGGGTTGTAGGCTATGGTATCTAGTCCGATGGTGATCACAAGTCGATTGGCCGATATTTCGATGCCGCCTAGGTCCCCTGCCGCTACCGCTTGGGTTTCAAAGTTGGTTTCGGTGAGTCGGGTAACGGAGTAGGGATGTGATCCTCGGGTATTGAAGGCGATGTGTCCATCGGGCCCTATGCCGCCTAGGAAAAAGCCAATGCCTCCCTTTGCGCGGATGCGTTGCTCGTAGTCTCCGCACCATTGGTCGATCAGGTAGATGGAGGTTTGCTGCAGTTGCTCAAGTTCATTGATGGGGTCTCGAAAGCGTAGGCTTAGGTCTACCTTTAAGTCGGGAAAAATCTTGCTAAAGTGCTTGCCTTCAGCGAGGCGGATCTCATCTGAATTGATCAGGATGGCCTTTTCTTTGGAGAGCCCAAATCCGCTGAGGTAAAACTTGTTGACGTAGTCGTAAAAGCTATTGTGCTGCTTAGAGGAGATGGGGTAAAATTCATCGATTTGTACAAAGGTGAGTTCGCTGAGGCTAGGTTTGGAGGTGTTGCCCAACCCGTATTTTTCCCGAACCTCCTTGCCTTTTTTGCTATCCCAATTTTCAAGTAGGTATTGGGTCCACTTGATAAAATATTCTGGGGTCTTGCCGGTGGGTAGGCTGACCACTCCCTCGGGATTTGCAGCCACCCATTCCAGAAAGCGGCAGGCAGTGAGGAGGCCGAGCTTGGGGAAGTTGTCTACCAAAAGATAGGGGAGCTTGGTAGTCATTTTGGTGACTCCAGACTCTACTAGGAATGCCTTTTCAACTTCGGAAAACTGAGGGTTTGCGTGCATGGGAATGGCTGTTGAAATACAAAACGAGAAGGCCCCATAAAGGTGGTCTCCCTTGGGAAAGGAGAACAGCGAATGGGTTATTCAAATCTAAAAAAGTTTAGGAATAAAATCGATTACTTTAATAAAAAAATTAAAGAAGTTTTACTTGTAAACAAAAAATTTAAAATATTAAAAAATGCTTCTTTTTGAGGGGGATAAAAAAATGCCTCAAGGAAATCCCTGAGGCATTGAAGGGCTTTGGGCCCGATAGTATCTCAATTAAGCAGTGACGCCAAGCGCTTTGGCCATGGTAGCACCGATTTCCGCAGGAGATTCAGCAACCAAGATTCCGTTTTCACGCATGATTCTCATTTTTGCTGCTGCAGTATCGTCGGCACCTCCGATGATGGCACCCGCATGACCCATTCTTCGGCCTGGAGGGGCTGTTTGACCAGCGATAAATCCTACAACCGGCTTCTTATTGCCTGTTTCTCGGATCCAACGTGCGGCTTCTGCTTCGTAATTTCCTCCGATCTCGCCAATCATGATGATGGCATCGGTTTCAGGATCGTTCATCAATAGCTCAACTGCCTGCTTGGTAGAGGTTCCAATGATTGGATCTCCTCCAATGCCGATGGCGGTAGAAACTCCAAGACCAGCCTTAGCTACTTGATCTGCAGCTTCGTAAGTCAATGTTCCAGATTTAGAAACGATGCCAATTCTACCTGTCTTGAATACAAAGCCTGGCATGATACCCACCTTCGCTTCTCCAGGAGTGATTACACCTGGGCAGTTGGGGCCGATCAGCACGCAACCTCTTTCTTTGATGTAAGGCTTGGCACGCATCATGTCAGCCACAGGAATTCCTTCGGTGATGGCAATGATTACTTTGATGCCAGCATCAGCAGCTTCCATGATCGCATCCGCTGCAAAAGCAGGAGGAACGAAAATGATAGAAGTATCTGCACCAGTCTTTTGTACGGCATCTTCTACCGAATTAAACACAGGTCTTTCCAAATGCAGCGTTCCGCCTTTGCCTGGAGTGACGCCCCCAACAACCTGGGTGCCGTACTCAATCATTTGCTGGGCATGAAAAGAGCCTTCAGTTCCTGTGAAGCCTTGAACGATTACTTTAGAATTTTTATTGACGAGTACACTCATGATGCGCTGATTATTGTTTCGCACAAAAATAGAAGAAAGCACCCCCCCTTCAAAAGAAAAAAGCAACATTCTACAGGTAATTTGCTAATGGCAAGTAAAGCTTGGTTTTCCCCTTATCATTTCTCGAAAAGGTGAGCCTTCTCTTATTCGTTCCGTAGCGCTAAATTGAACCAAGAATGGAAAATTCTCCTCTCGATCAAATTGAGATGTGATTTTTTGGTTCTAAAAAATTAACTTTGAATTGGTAGTTGGGAGTGAGATTACTTCAGTTTAATTGCCGCCAAGACTAGATTCATGCTGCTAAAAACCACTTCACTCGGCTTTGCCCACCCCGGACAATCGCCCATTTCCTTCCCGGATTTCTCGCTAGCTGGGGGAGAAGCCTTATTACTATTGGGGAAATCAGGTTCAGGGAAAACTACTTTTTTGAATCTACTTGCAGGTCTTCTAACCCCCAATCAGGGGCAGGTGCTCCTTGACGGGGTAGTTCTTTCCTCCCTTCAAGGCCATCGATTAGACTTGTTTCGTGGGCAAAACATTGGAATTGTATTTCAAAAACCGCATTTGATTGCCGCACTTACCGTAAAACAGAATTTGGAGCTGGCGCAGTTTTTAAGCAAGAAAAAAGGGCCTTCGCCTCTGTCTCTACTTCAAGACTTGGGCATTGCAAGCAAAGCTGCTGCAGCCATTGGCACTTTGAGTGAGGGAGAAGCGCAGCGAGTATCCATCGCTCGTGCCTTGGTCAATACTCCTAAATTGATACTTGCCGATGAGCCTACTTCCAGTTTGGATGACGAGCATGCACAGCGTGTGATCACACTTTTAAAAACACAAGCTGCCAAAATTGGGGCTGCCCTTGTGATTGTCACGCATGACCAGCGTGTTAAATCTGAAGTTTCACAGGTACTTGAACTGAAAAGCGCATGAATCTCCTTACCCTCAGTTGGAAATACCTCAGCTTTAGGCCACTTTCAACCGGCCTGAATGCCATTTTGTTGGCTTTCGGTTTGGCGATCATCACGGTGTTACTCCTGGTGCAATATCAGTTTGAGCAAAAAATGACCCGTGATGCTGCTGGGATCGATCTGGTGGTAGGTGCCAAAGGCAGTCCGCTCCAGTTAATACTTTCCTCTGTGTACCACATTGATTTTCCCACAGGAAATATCAAGATGGAGGAGGCGCAACGCATCTCGCGAAGCCGCTTGGTCAAAAAAGTAATCCCGCTTGCCATGGGGGATAATGTCCAAGGCCTTCGAATATTGGGTACCAATCACGATTATTTGGATTTGTATGCGGTCAAATTTGCAGCAGGCAAAGCTTGGGAGAAGCCTTTTGAAGTGACTCTAGGCGCAGAAAGTGCCAAGATCCTTGGATTAAAACTTGGAGACAGCTTCAGTGGAAGCCATGGAATCAGTTTGGGTAGCCATGACCACGATCAACATGCGTTTACCGTAACGGGTATTTTGGCGCCCAGCGGAAAGGTGGTCGATCGTCTTGTGCTTACTAGTATTGAATCGGTTTGGTATACCCATGATGGAGAAGGCGAGGCCGAACCCATTTCGTCTGAAGATGGCGAGGAAGCTAGCCTTGCTGTGGAGGAAGCTCCAGAATTGGGGATGGATCCGCATCTGCAAGCAGTTGCCGCTCGCGGCTTTCCGATCACGGATCAGGATCGAGAAGTGACCACCCTGCTGGTTCG
The DNA here is from genome assembly GCA_044353615.1 of Algoriphagus sp. GTDB lineage: Bacteria > Bacteroidota > Bacteroidia > Cytophagales > Cyclobacteriaceae > Algoriphagus. The sequence goes on from JBILBQ010000061.1 coordinate 13,759, forward strand.
CTACCGCAATCCCATGGCTGCCATTCAGCTGCCACGCATGATCAATTCGGGCACCTCGATGCAGGCAGCCTCACCTGCATTTGAAATGTCTCGCTTGTTTGAACTGCTCGGAGTTGGCATCAGTCTATTGCAGGGCTTGGCCATTGCCTTAGTGGTCATTGCGGGCTTGAGCATATTTATTGCGCTCTACAACTCCCTGAAGGAACGAAAATACGACCTGGCGATATTGCGTGCCTTGGGTGCTTCTCGTGGACAATTGGTAGGTTTGGTGTTTTTGGAAGGCATTTCCCTCACCACCCTAGGCGCCCTTCTAGGCATTGGGTTTGGTCATGGCTTTTTGGCGCTGGTGGTTGCCCTCACCACACAAGAGGTAGTTTCTTTGGTGGATCCCTGGGTATCCTTACCTGAAGAGGGATTGATTTTCGGCTATGCCTTGGCAGTTGGAATCGTAGCCTCTCTGATTCCTGCTTGGTCAGCCTACCAAACCAGTATTGCAAAGCAGCTTACAAAAACGTAATTAGCATAAAATTTAAAGTAAGATGAAAAAAGGAGCGTTCCTGATCGGTTTATTTTTGGCTCTAGCCACTTTTTCCCAGAATTCCCAGGCCCAAGGCGTTTGGAAAAGTTTGTCTGAGGTGACCTACAAAATCAGTAAAGATAATTTTGGAGAGTTGTATGTTCCGGTATTCTCTGAGAACATCAAAAAGTTGGAAGGAAAAGTGGTGGAGGCGGATGGCTACATCATCCCTTTTGAAGGCATGTTCAAACCGACCCATATCATCTTGTCAAGCTTGCCTCTAGCAGAATGCTTTTTTTGTGGTTCGGGTGGACCAGAAACCGTCATGGAAGTGATGCTTTCTTCCCCCATCAAATACACCTCCAAGCGGGTGAAGGTGCGGGGCAAGCTTACCCTAAATACCGCCGACCCAGAAAAGCTGATGTATATCCTCAAGGAAGGAAAGCTGGTAGAGAATTAAGCGCTTTAGAAGCTCGCTGAATCTGTTTTATTTATTCCCCTGCAGATAAGCTTTTTCGCGTTCGCGGAATTTTGTTAGTAAATCCAGGCTCACTTTCCCCACTTTTCCAGATCCTATTTTCCGATCGTCGATCTGCGTGACTGGCAACAAAATCTTTGTGGTGGCAGAGATAAAGGCTTCATCAGCTTCCCAAACTTCGTCCAATGAAATAGGGCGTACCTGCACATTCCCAGCAATAGCTAGCAAATGCTTTCGGGTGATGCCCATGAGGATATGGCGATCTGGGGTGGAGATGATCCCATCCTTAACAATGTAAAAATTGCTCCTCGAACTTTCACTTACCAGTCCGTCCCAGTGGTAGATTACATCTTCTGCTCCTTGAGCATTCCACTGCATGCTATGCCAAACGGGCAGCGTGTAGTTGGTGGTCTTGATGTCGGCAATGGCCCGAACATATTCTACGCTAAGCAGCTTGACTCCATTCTGGTATTTTTCTTCAGAAGGGAAACTCAATTCTTCTCCAAACATAAAAAGTTTACCTGTTGCAGGAGAGAAGTGGTTTTCAGAAATGCCACCGGTCAACACCATTCGAATACCCCCTTGCCCCAGATCATTTTTTTGGATCAACTCCGAAATGATGGCACGAAGTTCCTCCCGAGAATAAGCGAGCGGCAAAAAGGTTTTTGCTGCAGAGCCGATAAAGCGATCTAGGTAATCCTCCAGAAATACAGGCTTGTATTCTTGGGTGCGGAAAAAATCAAAAATACCATAGCCTCGGATGACTGCCAGGTCGGCAGGATGGAGGCGAGCATCTTGGGTAGGGATGATTTTCCCGTCGGCAAAGCAAAATGGTTTCATAGCGTTCTAGTCAGTAATCAAAATTAGGGACTTAAATTCACATTGGCTTTGCTGAAGTGCCCAGTTTCTTTTTTAAATTTAAAATTAGTTAACCAATCCTTTACTCCCATGAAACTATTTTCTGCTTCCTTGATCCTTTTTCTAGCTTTTTTAGTGCTGTCTTGTGCCAATCCATTGATTGAGGCAAACAAGGAGATGCGTGCACAAATTATAGGGGTCCATGACGAGGTGATGCCTAAAATAGGGCAGCTCATGTCTTTGGAAAAGAAAGCCTTGGCGCAGGCAGATAGCCTTTTTGCTCAAGATAGCACGGCTACTACCGAAATTGAAAGCATGCGAACGCTTGCTGCACAGCTCAATCAGGCTCATGAGGGAATGTTTGTTTGGATGCGTCAGTATTCGCTAGAGGAGGAAGGAAAAACTCCAGAGGAAATCAAAACCTACCTAGATGAGCAACTGGTGAAAGTCAATCAAGTCAATTCGGACATCAAAGCTGCCTTGGAGCAAGCAGGTGCCCAGTTGAAGGATTAATTTTCTGAGGGAGGGTTTCTCAGGTACTTTTCTACTCGAGGTGCATCGATGACTCCTTCGTTCATGCCCCAACTGTTGTACAAGTAGGTGGCGATCTGTGCCAGTTCCAGTGGGCTGAGATTTGGATTGGCAGGCATGGCTTGGTTGTAAACCTGTCCATTGACTAAAATTTCACCGGCTTTTCCATGCTTCATGATCCACACAGTTCGGTGGATGTCTGCTTTGAAGTAGTCTGCATCCCGTAATGGAGGGATTAATTTGCCGAGCCCACTTCCATCTTTTTGGTGACAGTTGGCGCAGTAATTTTCATAGAGCTCCTTTCCAGGGATTGCAAACTGCAGCACCTTCGCATCTGAAATTTGAGCTAGGCTATTTTCTCCCGAACTTGCTTTGGG
>JBILBQ010000141.1:0-5067 GCA_044353615.1 Algoriphagus sp.
TTGGGAACCAGAGCGCTGCCACTGTCCTACCTGAACAATCTTTCCGTAGCGCTCCTGTGCTTTAACCATGATTTGGCATTCCTCGATGGTGTTGGCGATAGGCTTTTCAACATACACGTGCTTGCCAGCTGAAACGGCATCCACCATGTTGAGGCAATGCCAGTGGTCTGGAGTACCGATGATTACCACATCAATGTCCTTGTTCTCCAGCATCTTGCGGTAGTCCTTGTATTGGGTAGGTCGCTTTCCACGAAGTTTAAATACATCTTCGGTGCGCTGGTCTAGTACGCTTTGATCTACATCGCAAAGTGCCACACAGTTTACCTGTGGCATTTTTAGGTGTGCACTCATGTTGGACCAGCCCATCCCCTTACAGCCGATTAGGCCGTAGTTGATTTGGTCATTGGGTCCTATGCTGCGGGTAAAGGTACCAAAGTCAGCAGCAGTCATTATAGAGGGCATCGATAGGCCCGCTCCGAGGAGCATGGTATTTTGTAGAAATTTTCTTCTTGAAGTCATGGGGTTTAGTGTTTGATGGTGAATAGTCAACAGTCCACGGACGACAGTCGACCGTTAACCGTCAACTGTGGACAAAAGATTAAAGCGGTCTTACCCAAATATTTCGGAAGCGAACGGGGTTGCCGTGATCCTGAAGTTTGATAGGTAGTGCCTCTGCATGCGCTTTGTAATTAGGGATTCCAATGTATTCGGTTGGACCTTTGAGGATCACGTTGTTTTGAACCAAGACTCCATTTATCAACACCGTTACGGTAGCAGGTGAAGTAAGTATTCCATTTTTATCAAAACGAGGCGCCTTGAAAATAATGTCATAATAATTCCATTCGCCTGGTCCTCTCAACGGATTTACCAAGGGAGGAAATTGCTTGTAAATACTTCCTGCTTGCCCATTGGTGTAGGTTTTACTTACGTAGCTATCCAAAACTTGGACTTCATATACCCCCATCAAAAAGAAACCTGAATTACCTCTACCCTGACCTTCCCCAACGATTTCGGTAGGTGCAGACCATTCTACATGGTATTGAGCATCTCCAAAAGCAAGTTTGGATTGAATGTCTCCCATTCCCTTTTGAACCACCAGCTCTCCATTCTCAATCTTCCAGGCGGCTGGACTTGATCCATCCTTGGCAGAAACGAAACCAGACAGGCTGCTTCCATCAAACAGGACAATTGCATCAGACGGCGCCTGATGGTTCATCGCTCCAGGAGTCACCTTCGGAGGTACGGGAGTGTAAAACTCCGTTGCTTGAGGAGGCATGGGTGGCGGAGTAGGATTCTGCTGTGCAAAAGCAATTGACGCTGTTCCTAGGCTAGCCAAGAGGACTGCAACGAATAAATTTCTTTGTTTCATAGGGTAAGTTGGGTTTGAATTGCGAACTAATTCCTTAAAATACAGCAATATTTTGGAGATTTGGAATACCGCTAATGGATTTTTGATGGAAATCCCCCATTCCTTTTCTACTTTTCCTAAAATAAAGCTATCCTATGAAAAAATTGATCTTCGGACTCGTATTGGGTCTTTTGCTCAGCATGCAGGCCATTGCCCAGGAGGACTACTTCTTCCCAGATGAGAAATTTGATCCCAGTATCCCCTCTCCTTCGCAATTTTTAGGTTATACAATTGGAGATTGGCATACTCGCTACGATTTGATTGTCAAGTACTTTGAGCGATTAGATCAGCTCAGTGACCTTGCAAAGCTCCAAACCATAGGATATACCCACGAGCATCGCCCAAAGATCATCTTGACCATTACCTCGGCGAAGCACATGGGCAATTTGGAACAGATTCGCCAAAAGCAGATGCAACTTGCAGATCCAAGTCAGCCTTTGCCAGATGTGGCCAACATGCCTTCCATCATCCACCAAGGCTACGGAGTCCATGGTAACGAGCCTTCCTCAGCAGAAGCAGCGATGCTGACTGCCTACTGGTTACTTGCCTCCCAATCTGACTTGGCTAAAAACCTAAGAGAAAATTCAGTAGTACACATTGACCCTACCCTAAATCCAGACGGAAGAGATCGCCACAGCTTGTGGGCCAATTCCAACAAAGGATTCCCAGCTGTAGCAGATCCCCTGGATCGGGAACACAACGAGACCTGGCCTGGAGGAAGAACCAACCACTACTGGTTTGATCTAAACCGCGACTGGCTACCGCTAGCACATCCTGAGTCAAAGGCAAAAATAGCTTGGTACCACCAGTGGTATCCCAATGTGACCACTGATTTTCACGAAATGGGGCCCAATAGCACCTATTTCTTCGAGCCTACCAAGCCGTATGGCTCGGAAAACCCAGTCGTACCTCGCAAAAATTACGACGACATCAATCCTAAGTTTGCAGCCTACTTCGCCAAATACATGGACAAAATTGGTAGCCTGTATTGGAGCAAGGAAGTCTTTGATAATAGCTATCCAGGCTATGGCTCCTCCTACCCAGACATGCACGGCGGGTTGGGTTTGGTATTTGAAACAGCTAGCTCCAGAGGACATATCCAAAGCAGCCAACGTGGCGACCTTACCTTTGCCTTTACCATCCGCAACCACGTAGTCAACTCACTGGCTACCATGGATGCTGCATTAGCAAATCGCGAATACATGCACCGGTACCTCCGCGAGTTTTTTGAGGGAGCAGTTGCTGAAGGAAGCAAGGATCTTAGAAAAAACTACGTGTTTGGAGATGAAACCGATCCAAGCAGAAACCGACTTTTTCTACAGTTCCTGCTAGATCACAAAATCAAGGTGTATGAAAATACAGCAGATCTTTCGGCGGCGGGACAAACCTTCAAAAAAGGGAGTTCTTGGGTAGTCCCTACCAAGCAGCCTCAGTACCGAATGGTGCGAACCATGTTTGAATACGTGACCACCTTTGCGGATTCCGTGTTTTACGATGCTTCCGCTTGGACTATGGCTGCGGCTTACGGCATGCCTTTCGCTTCTTCGCCTACGGCAAAAGCTGGATCAGAATTAAAAGAAGTTACTCGACCTACTTTTGCTTTCCCGCAGGGAGATGCCTACGCTTATTTGATTGATTGGCGAGACTATTATGCTCCGAAGTTGCTTTTCGAACTACAGAAAGCAGGCGTGCATGTAGAAGCGCTTCACCAGAACTTTTCCTCATTAACTCAGGATGGCAAGGTAGATTTTGGAAGGGGAACCTTGATGATTCCCATGGGCTTCCAATCCCTTCCCAAATCCGAAGTGATGGAGAAACTCAAAACCTTGGCACAAAAGAATAGCCAGAAAGTCTATTCCGTACAAACTGGCTTGAATCTCAGTGGAATTGACCTTGGGTCAAACAGCGTCTCTGCCGTACAGCATCCGAAGGTAGTCCTTTTGGTAGGCACTGGAATCAATGCTTCTGAGGCTGGAGAAATATGGAATCTACTGGATCATCAAATCGGTATGCCGATTACAAAAGTGAATGTGGAACAGTTTGGCAGACTTAACCTGCATGGCTACAACACCCTTATCCTTCCTTCTGGCAGTTATGGCTCCATTTCTGAAGGTCAGGTGAACCACATCAAGGATTGGGTAAGCCGCGGCGGAACAATCATTTCCATGAAGAATGCATCACTTTGGCTGAACCAAAAGGGAATCACGAAGGAAGAAGCCGTGAATGCATCTGAAGAAAAAGAGCCTGCAAGTCTTCCCTTTGCTACGCGCAACGATACCGAGGGTGCCAAAGAAGTGGGCGGAAGTATTTACCTAGCCGAGCTCGATCTGACGCATCCAATTGCTTATGGCTATACGCGCAAGACCTTGCCGGTATACCGCAACACAGATCTATTCATCAAGCCGTCTGCGGACAAATACCTTACTCCTATCCGATACACTGCCAATCCACACCTAGGAGGGTATATTTCCAAGGCCAACCTAGAAAGTCTCAAGCAAAGTGCCAGTGTGGTAATTTCGCCTTCTGGCCAAGGCCGCGTGGTGCATTTCATTGATAGCCCTAACTTTAGAGGCGCTTGGTATGGAACCAACAAGCTCTTCTTTAATGCGCTATTTCATGGCAATGCCATGGATTAAGTAGGCCTGCTAGAAATTAAAAAAGCCTCAAAATCATTGATATTGAGGCTTTTTTACTGTTAGGGGTATTTTATAATTTGAAGTTCACCGGAAGATTCATTCGGGTAGCTACTGCTTTACCTTCCTTTTTAGCTGGAGTCCAGGTACCAGACTGCGTAATCACGCGAACCGCCTCCTCATCACAGCCCTTTCCTATACCTCGGATCACTTCGACTGCTTCTACCTTACCCTCGGCAGTTACTACAAAGGTGAGCACTACCATGCCCTGAGTACCTGCCTCTCTAGCTGCAGTTGGGTAGGTCAAGTTTTTAATCATGTATTGCGTAAACCCTTCCATTCCTCCTGGAGGAGAAGGCATTTCATCCACATTGGTGGTGGCTGTTTCTTGTGCCTGAACAGTAGTGGAAAGAGATAGGCCAGCTCCTAGCACAAGCGAGAAAATGGCAATTCGAAGCATAGTATTAATTTTCATGGTGCGTTTAATTTATCCAAAGAATAAAATTTGCTTCCTAATTTCAAAATGAAATGCCTAGAGCGGAAGGCTTGGCTACTTTTTCAAATAGATAAAATAATTCTGCTGCAATTTGACGAGAGCGTTCGCTATACATTTTTTCCTCTAGGGGACTATCGTCAAAGGCCTTGGGATCCTCGTAGCGGAGGGGAAATCTTTTCTCAGCGCCCGGGATAAAAGGACAGTTTTCGTCTGCGTGATCGCAAGTCATCACCGCGGCAAAGTCTTTAGATGCATTAATCGCGTCGTCGTATACCTTTGAAAATGTCACCATAGGCTCTGAATCATCACTAAAAAGCACAAAGTAAATTGGGTTCTCCCCTTCTTTCTGCACTACCTTGAACCCGTCGCGTTGAATGGCCGCAACAGCTCGAGGATTAAAGTCGGTCACTTCTACCCCACCCGAGTAGCAAAATGCTTCAAACCCGTAGTAGGCAGCAGCTGTTTGGGCCCAAATCTGAGAAAATTGACTCCTACGGCTATTGTGCGTGCAAATGAAGTTGAGGCGAATC
>JBILBQ010000142.1:0-5051 GCA_044353615.1 Algoriphagus sp.
AAAAGCAGGTATTGATCCTGTACTTTCTTCAACTGTTTCTCAACTTTCTCTGGTCACCTGCATTTTTTGGAGCTCAAAATCCGATGCTAGGGATGTTGGTGATTGTCCCGATGTGGGCGTCGATTCTTGCTTGCATTCTATTCTTCCGCAAAATCAATACCTGGGCAGCCGTCTTGATGATCCCCTACCTCATTTGGGTGAGCTTTGCCACCGTATTGAATGCGACCATCTGGTACCTCAACTCCTAAAAAAAGCCAATTAGCATTGCTGATTGGCTTTTTTTAGACTTTTATAAAATTGACTTTCAACCGTGGTCTATCAACAGTTGACAAAAACTTCCTGCTACTCCTTTACTGAAGTAGTCACCTTAGGAACCTCCTTGGTCCATTGACTTGGATCTAGTTTCCGTGGCGTAGGCAGCAACTCATCCAAAGTGTTGCCGTCGTATACACGACCATCCTTCACCACGTGGGTGATGCTGTTCGTGTTTCGGATATTATCCAATGGATTTTTATCAAGGATGACCAAATCAGCCAATTTGCCAACTTCAATACTTCCCAGTTCCTTATCCAAACCAAGGGATTCAGCGCCCAAGATGGTAGCTACTTTGAGGGCATCCAAGGCACGCATGTCTCCGCTTGCAATGGACCAAAGCTCCCAGTGGTAGCCCAACCCTTGCAGCTGACCGTGGGAACCAACCCCAGCTAGTCCGCCTTGCTTGATGATGGAATTGACTCCTTGTGCATGCTTTTGGAAGACATGATCTTCTGGTGCAAACCATCCGCCTAGTCCGCCTACTCTTCTTCGTGCTTTCTCATTCAGCTCGTTGTATGGCGTAAATCGGTTGAGCTTCACGTCATGAAGTGGACTTTCGGTGGTGTAGTAGTAGTTTTCTGCCCATGGGCCACCGTAGGATACCAGCAAGGTAGGCGTGTAGGCCATCTTGCTCTTTGCGATGGTTTGCGTCACGTCGCTGTACAACGGAAATACTGGGATGGAGTGCTCGTGACCTGGATAGCCGTCAAACAGCTGGGTCATGTTGAGCTTGTAGTCCAAGCCTCCCTCGGTAGTTGGCATCAACTGCTGCTCCTTAGCCGCCATGATCACCCACTGTCGGTGCTGTCTGTTTCCTACCAAGTACATTTTGATGTACTGGGTATTGTAGTATTTGCTGTACTGCTTGAGGACAGATTTCGTTTGCTCCAAAGACTTCAAGTTGTACATCCAATACCCCACTCCTGGGCCTGTGGAATACACTCTTGGACCAGGAACTACCCCAGCTTCCACCATGTCGCCATAAGTAAGTACGTCGGTAGTGGCAGTCTGAGGATCTCTCGTGGTGGTCACGCCATAGGCCAGGTTGGCGGCATAGATCCACACGGAGTTTTTATGCAATCCCCAAGTCGGCCACATGTGCGCGTGGGTATCGATAAATCCAGGGGTAATGGTCTTGCCCGTGGCATCGATTACTTGCGCTCCTGTCCCATCCAGGGTGCCGGTTTTGCCGACGGCCTTGATGCGGTTGTTTTCAATCAAAATATCTCCTTGCTCGATGACCTCGTCGCCTTTCATGGTGAGGATGCGCGCATTTTTGAGTAGAATGCTTCCTTTTGGCATGTCCTTGGCAAAGAATACCTTCACCTGATGCTCCATTGGGCTGTAGGTTTCTTTCTTTTTGAGGTCAGCCTTGTGGAGGCTGTCTGCCTTGGATTTCTCCTTGTCGGCTTTGAAAAGCGCCTCTATTCGTTTCTTATCTGCTTTTGCCAAAGAGTCTGCAAGTTTAACTGCTCCTTCGCCTTGGGCTTTTAAGGTGCTTACGCTGTCTGCGTCAAAGCGAACTTTTTCTTTTTTGGCGGCTTTGACGGAGTCTTCAATAAAATCAGCTCTAGACAAATCATATACCCAGTGTCCATTTCCTAGAGACCAGTGTACTTTCTTGCCATTTGCTTCCCAGTACGGCCATTCTCCACCTATCTCGGTCAGCTGACGGGATGGGAAGCTACTAGCGCTTGGCTCGGATACATTGATGGTAGGTACTTTGCCCGCTGTTGGGATAGTAACCACATAGACGTTGTTGTTGATTTGTGCCAAAGCCTGGTTACCTACAGGAGCCATGTAAATGGTGCTTGCGCTGGCCGGCATCATGTTGGGTTCACGGGAATTGGATCCTTCAGGGAGCATGCAGTAGTTGACTGCATCTGCATTCGAAAATGCCTTGCCCATCACGTAGCGCACATCGGAGCCATGCTCGTGTCCTGCATGTTCTGGATCGGCAGCCGAGCCAAAAGGAGTGATGCCGGTGATTCGAGCGAGTATTTTCTCATCCGTTCCATCCCACTTCACGCTTAGAAGAGCTCCTCCTCCTCCGTTGAGAAAGATTCTGCTTGTATCCTGGGTAAAGTGCGCATTGCCGTAGTTGCCGGCATCCATAATTTTACGGAAAGTACCACCGCTTGCTGGGATCCACACGAGCTCCCCTTCTGCTCCATCCACAAAAGGACCTTCTGCTTCAATCAAGGCTCTTTTTGGGCCCTTGAATACAAGAATTCTATTTTTTGGGCCCCATACAGGACCGGAATAGTAGGCATATTCGTTAGAAACCTTGCTTACCACACCCTTATCTCCGAGCGTAGCTTTGTAGAGGCTGCCTCCATTTTTTTCTTCCCAGGTTACAAAAGCCAATTGGGTGCCCTCTGGATTCCAGGTAGGCATGGCTTCAGTAAACTCATTTTTGGTGACTCTTTTTGGCGACCCATTTGGGTAGTCCATTACATACAATCTGTTGAGCACGGTAAAGGCCAATTTCTTCCCATCTGGAGAAGGCACGGCATCACGAATCTGGTTGGCTAGCTTGTGCGTGCTGTCTTTGATCGCGTAGTTGAAGTACAAGCGAGGGCCCATGGCTACATTGACGTCTGCCTGGAAAGGGATCTCTGTAGCGGCAGTGCCATCTACAGGCATCTTCCAGATTTTGCCTCCATAGGAAGCCACTACAAACTTGCTGTCTGGGGTAAATGCCATCGCAGGGAGTACACCTTGAGGAGCGATGGACTCTTGTTCGTCGCGCTGCACAGGGTAGGCTAGCCATTTTTCATCGCCAGTCTTCAGGTTGCGGATGACGAGGCCCGTTTTGTCTTGGTATCGGGTACCATAGACCATCCAGTTGCCATCCTTACTCAAGGTAGGGGTAAAGGCGGAGCCGTAGCGGGAGGTGATGCTGGTGATTTTTCCTTTGTCAAAATCGTAGTAGCCGACCTGGTACTGAGGAAGTGAGGCATTGTAATTCCACGAACCTGTTCTCCAAGAGAAGTACACCTTTTTGCCATCTGGGCTTACAAAAGGATCGATGGTCTTCATGGTAGCTGGGGCATCGTTGAGCTGTATGCCTCCGCCTCCATCGACGTGGTACATCCACAATTTGGGTACTCTTCTGCCTTTGGAGACTACGATATAATCGCCGTCTGGAGTCCAGTGTGCACCTGGAACATCCCCGTTTTTGTCCTTGGTTACCTGCACCGTGTCTTTTTTGACTAGGTCGATGTACCAAAGGTTGTCATTTCCAGCACGGTCGGAAGTAAATAGCAGTTTGTTGCCATCCGGAGAATAACGAGGATGGGTTTCGTAGGCCATCCCTGAGGTAAAAGGAGTGGCTTTGCCCCCTTCGATTGGGAGGGTGTAAATATCACCCATCAGATCAAAGGCGATGGTTTTTCCATCTGGGCTGATATCCAAACTCATCCAGGTGCCTTCGGCAGTGGTGAAACTTACCTCACGCTCTGGCTTGAGGGGAAGGTCCTTGAATTTGGGATAACTCTTGATCGAGTCTTTTTTGGTGCTATCCGATTGGATGGTCTCGGCGCCTAGGTTGGGGAAAAGAAATTCCGTTGTCTTAGGCATCCAGGCGGCCATGCTTACCGTTGCCCCAAAGGCAAGGAGTAAGGCGGGATGGGTTATTTTTTTCATGTGGCTAAGATTCAAGTAGGTAATCTACGGGGAAGAATTGAATTTTTAAATCTGATGATCTGCAATTTTAACATGGAATAGGAATAAACCGGGATTATAGCGGATAATCGACTACAAGGAATTGACCACGTTCCATAACCAGAGCTCTCCAAATCTTTACTCCTACTTTTTGGCCCTTGGCTACAATGCAGGGATACAGGTTTAGAAAAACAGATAGCTTAAAAAGGGATTCTTAAACAGCAATCGGAGGCTTCATAAAAGATGATTTCATTGCCAAGGAATAATCTACTATTTTGTATAGCTAAGAACTGCAACTAATTAAACTAACCAAAATCGATGCACTACCGCACCTTAGGAAAAACGGGTTTAGAGGTTTCTATCCTGGGATTTGGAGCTTCTCCGCTAGGGAATGTTTTTGATCCAGTAGATGAAAAGGAAGGGATTTCTGCTGTTCACTATGCCTTAGATCATGGAGTTAATTTTTTTGATGTGGCCCCGTTCTATGGGTTGACATTGGCCGAAACTCGGCTTGGGAAAGCACTGGAAGGATCACGGAAAGATATCATTCTCGCAAGCAAGTGTGGTCGCTACGATTTGCAGCATTTTGATTTTTCTAGAAATAGGATTATCCAAAGCATTGACGAATCCCTAGGTCGATTAAAAACGGATTACCTCGATCTTTTCCAATTGCACGATATTGAGTTTGTAGACAAACAAATCATCCTCGAAGAAGCAGTTCCTGCCATGCTGGAGTTGGTAGCATCTGGCAAGGTTAGATTTTGGGGAATTACTGGTTTACCTGTCCGCTACTTAGCGCAAATTGCCAAAGAAACGAATCCCGATACCGTTCTTTCTTGGGCACACTACAACCTGCTCGAAGACGAAATAAACGATGAACTAGTACCCCTTTCAAGAGAAATGGGTTTTGGATTGATGAATGCTGCACCGTTATTGCAGCGCATACTTTCAGATGGAACTTTGCCCCCATGGCACCGCTCCCATCCCGAGGTCAAAGCAATGCAGCCGATTCTGTTGAACCTATGCAATAGCTATGGGGTGCGGTTGAGCGATGTGGCTTTGCGCTATGC
>JBILBQ010000062.1:0-16456 GCA_044353615.1 Algoriphagus sp.
GCATCAAAATTATAGTCTGGACGGTCAGCATTCAGCTCCACAAACTTGCTTCTGTTTTTGCCAAACCCACGCTTTTCACCGCTAGACTCCGAGCCAAAAGTCTTCGCTTCTACGGCATAAACCGGCTGCTGATCTTTTCCTCTTCCTTTGTAAACTCGCTTCTCTCCGGGTGCTAAACTGGATTTTTCTGAAGAAAAATCTTTCTTGAATCCCTTTTCCTTCCCATACTCAGAACTCTTTGAGAAAACTTCTTTTTTATCCCCAGATCTGCTACGTTCTGAATAGGATTTTTTATCGTTGGAGTTACTGCGTTCTGAATACGATTTTTTATCGCCAGGTCTGCCTCGTTCTGCATAGGGCTTTTTATCCCCAGAGCTGCTACGCTCTCCATACGGCTTTTTATCTCTTGATGTAGCGTCAAACTTTTTTTCTGACCCGCCCTCCTTTTTGAATCGAGATGGCTTATCACCAAACGGCTTCTTGGAAAAAGAAGAAGACTCTTTGCTTTCCCAATTCTTAGGACCACCTGATTCTTTACCGGCAAACTTGCTACCAAAACCTCTTTTTTCGCGGTTTTCTTCTCCTCCTCTAGGTAAGGAAGGACGCTCACTCCGCTCCTCTGGTTGGCCTTTAAAAAATCTACCTTTGGAAGAATTCGAAGAGGGGGCTCCCTCTTTTCCTTTTTTGTCGTAGGACTTTTTGTCGTCCCCAAAAGACTTCCCTTTTCCTCTTCCTGTACCTTCCTGTCTTGAGGAAGATGCTCCCCTGTTGGATCGACCCCCATTAGAAGTCTCTGATCCCTTCTTTCCCTCACCAAAAGATGATTTTCTAGGATTGTTTTTTTTCATGCTGTTGCAGCATCACTGCTGTAGTTTTGTAAATGTATTTACCTTCTGAATACCAAAGGTTTAAAGTGGGCACAAAGATACATGGAAAGGAATCAATACTGACCTACTTTTCAAAATATTCCTTACCCTTTGGCTTCGTTTTTATAATAATATTCTGTGGCATTTCGTACAGAACCCTGCGTAAGGAGAAGCTCCTTTGCCTGATCATAGGATACATCCGTGGCTTCCATAATCATTTTGGTACCGCGGTCAACCAACTTTTCATTGGACAATTGCATATCCACCATCTTATTCCCCTTGACGCGTCCCAATTTAATCATCACCGCTGTAGAGATCATGTTCAGCACCAGTTTTTGAGCAGTCCCTGATTTCATACGTGTACTTCCAGTCACAAATTCAGGACCGACCACCACCTCAATGGGATGATCCACCGCCTGGCCAAGTAGCGAATCTGGGTTGCATGTAATCCCTGCCGTAAGCAAGCCCATTTCCCTTGCTTTCTTTACGCCTCCCAGCACATAGGGGGTACTTCCCGAAGCAGCAATGCCAATGATCGTATCCTTGGCTGAAAAGCCAAAGGCTTGAATATCTTTCCATGCCTGTTCGACATCGTCTTCGGCATGTTCTACGGCCTTCCGAATAGCCGCATCACCTCCTGCGATCAGCCCAATCACCCAATCGTGAGGGACACCATACGTCGGAGGGCATTCGGAGGCATCCAAGATCCCTAATCGCCCACTGGTACCTGCTCCTATATAAATTAGCCGACCTCCTTCACGCATTCGAGGCACAATTTCATCCACTAAGGCGGCGATTTGGTTCAATTTTTCTTTGACAGCTGACGCTACTTTGTGGTCTTCCGCATTGATCTTTTCCACCAATTCTTGAGCACTCATTTGCTCCAAATTCTCGTAGCTAGAACTGCTTTCGGTAATTTTTTTCATCGCATTTCCTGGTGATATAGTGTAAGTCCTGCAATTGGGCTTTCCAAAATCAACCCTACCTGCATGCCCCGATCTGTGGCGGCCTTCCGTAGGATGTCCGCATTGTAAAATGCAATGGATCCTACAAAGTGAACTGGCTTAGATTGAAAATCCGGGTATTTGCAAACATGCTTGGTAAAGAAATTTTGAAATGCATCGTAAAACAGGCCGTAGCAATACGGATTTGATTTGTGTTCGGTAATGAAACGGCAAAAACTTGCCATGTACCGATTGGGAAAAGGCTTTCGGTATACTTGTTCCTGAATCCCATATTGGGAGAGCTGGAAGCGATTGATTGCCTCCTGACGAATAGCCGCAGGCATCTCTTCATGGATGAAATCTTGAAGAAATTTCCTTCCCACATCACTTCCACCTCCTTCATCACCGAGGATATAGCCAGCAGCTGGTCGGGAAGCAATGATGTTTTTCCCATCGTAATCACAGCTGTTGGAGCCTGTCCCCAAAATACAAGCAATCCCTGGATGATGCCCACAGGTGGCCTTGGCAGCAGCCAAGAGATCGTGGTCTATCTGGATTTTTGCTTTCGAAAAAATGGAGCGTAAAGCCTGCTCAACTTCCACTTTCTTCTCAGGAGCTGCACATCCCGCTCCATAGTAATAGATCTCTTCAATCTCTTCGGAGAGGTTCAACAAAAAATCCTGTTTCAACTGCTCCGTCATCTCAGCGACGCTCAGGTAATAGGGATTAAATCCAATCCCTCGAAATTGGCTGATCTGGCCGTCTTTGTGGATTACCCGCCAATCGGTTTTACTTGAACCGCTATCTGCTATTAAAATCATCTGGATGTAGCTGGCCTATGGCCTCAAATTTTTCAAATACTTTTTCAGTATGGGGAGCTTCCCCGAGTTCTTCTGTCAAATCTTGCCCAGCCCAATGCTCGTAATGTTTCCCATTTTTCCACAATTTGGATTGGGTGACATCGTAAATGACTCCTTTAAAGGCCACCCATATTTCTGGTTTATCTTGACCATTCCGCAGCGCTAATTGCTGCCGGCTATAGCGATTCATCAATAGAGCTTGATTTGTGCAGTAATCCAACGCTCAGGAATCTCTCCCTGCTGCGCCTGTTGGTAATCCGAATAGCTACAAGGAACGATGCTCACTCGCTCAAATCGGCTGGCATCATTGTAGGGGATCTCCATCCACCACTTTCCGCTGCGTTTACTTTTGTAGAAAACCAAGGTATTGGGCTTGGAATCCATCGATACAGTGTATTTCATGTAGGCAGCGCTTTTGAAGGAAAGCGTATCTTTTCTACTGTAAAATCCTTCGATGAAGTACCAGATCATGACAGCCGCTACCTGAGCGGTCTTGTTGTGCGTATCGTCGTAGTAGGGATCGTAGCCATAGATTCCAAAAGAGCTCAATTTTTCGTTTGAACCGGCAAACCAGCAAATCTGACTTGCCTCCTCGCCAGATAGTCCAAAAGGCTGCCCATCTACCGCACCTGGTGCTACCGAAGATTGAATGGCGCACAAATCAAAACTCATCAAATCTGCATCTCGGATCAAGGGCTCGATTTCTTTGAAATTATCCCGAAGCTGCCCTAGCCGCACGTGTTCAAAATAGAGTTTCTCCAAAGCAGCAACCAAGGTAGGGTCCACCAAAAAGCTCTGGTATGCCAAGTGGGTGGAAGAAAATAAGAAATTAGGTTGATGGAGGACAATCTCTTGCGTATGACGATCACTCTCTGGCCCAGCCTCTTCCATGTCAATTTTGGCATCCACAGTGAGTAGAGTGACCAACTTTTTCATTTTTTGATAGGCCAGATATTGCCCATAATCGAGGTCGTGTGTGCCCCCAAAAAAGACAGGCAAAATCTGCTGCCGCATCAGGTAATCACCTACCTGCCGGATATTCTGGTAGGTATCATTTAGGCTTTCCCCAGAGATAAGATCTCCTAAATCTGCGATTTTATAAGGTACTGCGCCCTTCTTTAGCTGGTACAGCTTCTCTCGGATTTCAGAGCTTGCTCGAGCAATGCTTTCGGAACGCTTTGCTCCTCTACTTTCTTTCAAGCCCACTAGCGCAATTTGAATGCCTGTGAGCTCAGGGAAGCCATGGTGGTGAATAGATAACTGATTAAAAATGGAATTCTCGAGGTAGCCTTTTTCTACAACAGCAGATTCTACAGGCTCAAAAAAAGAAGAAATGTTCATGGAAAGTCTTTAGGTTTTTAAAACTAATCAAAAATGATACCTAAAAAAAAATCCTGCAGTTGCAGGATTTTTTATCTCGACTTAACCACCAAAATCGTCAAATCGAATATTTTCTTTTGGAATCCCCAAGTCATCAAGCAACTTAAGTACCGCGGCGTTCATCAATGGAGGACCGCAAAGGTAGTATTCCACCTCATCTGGATCTGAATGATTCTTGAGGTAATTATCAAACAATACTTGGTGAATAAACCCAACGTATCCATCTGCCTCACGATCTTCTAGGGACGTTTTAATTTTCCAATTGTCTTCTGGAAGTGGTTCAGATAATCCAATGTGGAAATTGAAATTCGGAAATTCCTTTTCGATTTCTCTGAAGTGAGGTACATAGAACAATTCTTTTTTGGAACGTCCACCATACCAGTAGGAAACCTTACGTGAAGTTTTTTCAGTGTGGAATAGGTGGAAGATTTGTGCTCTCAATGGAGCCATTCCTGCACCACCACCGATGTAGATCATTTCTCTCTGAGTAGGATTGATGTGGAATTCTCCATAAGGTCCGGAGATCATCACTTTGTCCCCAGGCTTGCAACCAAACACGTAAGAAGAACAAACCCCAGGGTTGACATCCATCCAACGGTTGTTGGCACGATCCCATGGTGGAGTTGCAATACGAATGGTCAACATCACGATGTTTCCTTCTGCAGGGTGGTTGGCCATGGAATAGGCACGGAATAGCGGCTCGTCGTTTTTCATGACCAAGCTCCACAGACCAAACTTATCCCAATCGCTCTTGTACACATCGGCAGGGTGGCCCAATTCCGGATGCGGAGTGATGTCCATGTCCTTGAAGTTGACCTTGATCGCAGGCACATCAATCTGGATGTATCCTCCTGCCTCAAAGTGAAGAATTTCACCTTCAGGAAGTTTTACTTTAAATTCTTTAATGAACGTAGATACGTTGTAATTAGAAATTACTTCACATTCCCACTTTTTGATACCGAAGATCTCTTCAGGAACGCGGATTTTCATGTCCTGCTTTACCTTCACTTGGCAAGCCAAACGAACATGACCTTGCTGCTCTGCACGGCTCAGGTGACCTACTTCAGTAGGCAATACATCTCCACCACCATCATCTACAATACACTTGCACATCGCGCAAGTACCCCCTCCGCCACAGGCAGAAGGAAGAAAGATTTTTTGATTACCTAAAGTGGATAGCAAACTTGACCCTGCAGAAGCAACAATTGGATTGCTTTCGTCCCCGTTGATGATAATCTTAACATCTCCAGAATTCACCAGCTTAGACTGAGCAAAAAGGAGGATAAATACCAGTAGCAGAATGATCGCCGTAAACGCTACAATGGAAGTAATAATTACAGAACCCATGAAATCTTATTTTTTATTTTTCGTAGGAAAACCCCGTTTTTGGGAGCACAAATATATTTATTAATCAGGAATGCACGCCAAAAATAAAGGCAAATTTGGAAGCAATTTCTGACTTCTTTTTTGGTATGCTAACCGATTAATTCTTCAATAGGTTGAGCAGAGTGCTCAGCTTTAATTTCAATAGTCGTCTATCGACAATGAAATCAAGAAAACCGTGTTCCAATACAAATTCAGAACTCTGAAATCCCTTGGGTAAATCCTTACCAATAGTCTCCCGAATCACCCGTGGACCAGCAAAACCAATCAAAGCACCTGGTTCAGCAATGTTGAAATCGCCCAACATGGCATAAGACGCAGTGACGCCACCTGTAGTAGGATCAGTAAGTAGGGAGATGTAGGGAATGCCTGCTTTATCGAGTAGGGCAAGTTTGGCAGAGGTCTTTGCCATCTGCATCAACGAAAATCCTGCTTCCATCATGCGCGCTCCCCCAGATTTGGAAATCATTAGGAAGGGAATCTTGTGCTTCAAGGAATGGTCGATCGCTCTAGCAATTTTTTCTCCCACTACCGAACCCATAGAGCCTCCAATAAAATTGAAATCCATGCAAGCAATGACGAGGTCCACACCATTTATCTTTCCGTAGGCTGCTCTTACGGCATCGTTCAATTCAGTTTTACTGATCGTCGCATCAATTCTGGATGAATAGGATTTGGTGTCCACAAAATTTAGAGGATCCCCCGACTTCATTCCTTCATCTAATTCGGTAAAAGTATTTTGATCAAAAAGGATCTCAAAGTATTCTTTGGAACCAATTTTTACATGAAAATCATCATTTGGGGATACGTAGGCATTACTTTTCAGTTCACGGGTATGTACGATTGTCCCGCTTGGGGTCTTAAACCACAACCCATCTGGGGTGTCTTTTTTTTCCGCGGTGGAAGTCTTAATACCTTTGTCAGTTCTCTTAAACCAAGCCATACAACTATTTTGATTGTTCTAACACCTCAAAGGTGACAAATTTAGTTTGAAACTCTCGTAATTAAAATTTTCTTGGCCACCCTCCTTTGAAGCGAATGAACCATTGGACGAAATTCTCTTTTTATGGGGATTATTTTTTAGTACTTTGAACACGGTTAACCCCCTTTTATTCCCTACGAACCCACAAATACCCATGAGTTTATCCCTACTCCTCCTGATTTCAGCGATTATCCTTTTTCTTGCCTACCGGTTTTATGGAAAATATGTGTACAGCAAATTTGGGCTTAGCGATGCCAGAAAGGCACCTTCGCATACCCATCGGGACGGCATAGATTACGAGCCAAGCAAGCCAATCGTAGTTTTAGGACATCATTTTGCCTCTATTGCTGGTGCAGGCCCCATCGTAGGCCCCATCATTGCAGTGACTTTTGGATGGATCCCCGCAGTGATTTGGATTTTGGTCGGAGGGATTTTCTTTGGCGCAGTCCATGATTTGGGAAGCATGGCTGCCTCGTTACGAACAGATGGCAAGTCCATTGGTGTGATTATTCGAAATCAAATCGGGGTAAGAGGGAAGCAGCTATTCGTTCTCTTTAGTTTTTCCACACTCATCCTAGTCATCGGAGTCTTTTCAGACATCATCGCCAAAACCTTTGTAGCCAATCCTGGGGTAGGCTCCGCATCCATCCTCTTTATTTTCTTGGCCATTGCTTTTGGCTATGCCAACAAATGGGTTGGAAATAAAAATGTGGCATTTGTGAGCATCACCATCGTTGGGGTGGTGCTGATGTATTACTTTGTTTACCTCGGCACGCAGATTCCTTTGGCCTTAACCTACCCCATTTGGGTTGGAGGCCTTTTGGTATATGCCTTTATTGCTTCGGTTACTCCCGTATCGCTATTGCTTCAACCTAGAGATTACCTGAATAGCTACTTACTTTATGGCTTGATGATTGCTGCTGTAGTTGGCGTTTTTGTGGCAGATCCCACCTTAGAGATGAGTACAGAAGTGCAGCTATCTAGTGAAAGTTTAGGTTATGTGTTTCCAGTATTATTTGTCACGATTGCCTGCGGAGCCATATCCGGATTTCATTCCTTGGTAGCTTCGGGTACTACCTCCAAGCAATTGGACAAAGAAAGTGATGCCAAGCTTGTCGGATTTGGCGGGATGCTGATCGAATCATTTCTAGCCATCATTGCAGTTGGAGCTGTGGTGATTCTGACCAAACAAGAATATACCGAGCGCCTAAGTATTGAAGGGCCTGTGGCACTTTTTTCAACTGGCCTAGGAGGGATGATTGCTAGTTTGGGCTTATCTGAAACTTTTGCAGTAGGATTTGTGGCCTTGACGGTTTCGGCATTTGCCTTGACCACCTTGGATACCTGTACCCGATTGGCTCGCTTTACCTTGCAGGAATATTTTGAAGACATGCCCCAACCAGCCGCTAAGTTGTTGGCAACAAACAGATACGTGTCAACCACTATCGTTGTCATTCTATCCATCCTTTTGCTTGGATCAGGCGAATTTTCAACGCTTTGGCCCATTTTCGGATCTGCCAATCAGCTCTTGGCTGCACTCGCCCTACTGACCATCGGGGTCTGGCTAATCAAGAATAACATCTCTGCCACCTTCGTGACTATTCCTATGTTCTTCATGTTTACGGTCACCTTAGCCTCTCTAGGTCTTTTCGCCTTTAAAAATTTCGAGGAGGGAGGCTATGTTTTGGCGGCCATTGCTAGTCTATTATTTGTACTGGCTATTGCTCTAATCCTACTGGCCGTCAAAAGTCTAAAAAAAGAGGTCAAGACATCTGAAAAGACATCTTGACCCCTTAGCTGGCAACGGATTTAATCTACCCCATCTAGCTTCGCCCTAGCAATGGAATAAGCTGCCGCTTGCCTTCCTTGTGTCAAGCCAGCGGTAGCATCAAAGGAGTAATGGATACCCCCATAAATGCGCGACATGGAGGCCTCCTCAGCCCAAGTTCGAAATTGACTTGCATTGGCTGGAAAAAAGTGGGCCATTACTTCAGCAGCAGCACCCGAAAACGCCGCATGTCCTGAAGTGTAGGCTGGAAAATTTGGCGTCCCTAAAATGGTCTTAAATCCAGGGATGGTTTGAATAGGCCGTGGATAATGGTAGTAGTATTTTGCATCCCAGCAGGCAATCCCTGCATCGGCAATGGCCATGTTGAGGTACGCAAATACCCGAGCCGTACGAACTGGACTCAACTTCTTGGCCACGACCTCCTCTTTGGCAAATCGATTCCAATGCCCTGGAGGGGTGTAGGTATTTAACCCATCGTTCCAGAAGTTGGCTATCCTGCGCTGGTTGGTGGTGAGGTTCGCAGCATACTGCTTCAATTCCTTGGCCGACTCCTCAAATGCGGGAGAACCAGGCGCTGGAGGTGGGCCGGGACGAACCGCCTCCACATTGGGAACATTCCAAAGTCGAACCTTACCAAAAAGAGGAACTAAGCCAACCATACGCTGGGGAGTCTCTTGATTTTCCCAAACCCATCCAAACCGTTCTTTGGCAGCATTCTTAATGGAATCTGATTTAGCTCGAGTCGTTTGCGCATTTTTCATCCCATCTGTGGATGCTCGAGTCAAGGCTGTTTTGGCCACTGCGACTCCAATTAATTTCCCTGCTTCGACATCGCTGCTGACGTTAATGCCTGCTACAACAAGTGATTCCAGGTGCTCCTGGGCTTTCTGAGCCAAGAATTCTTTCTCCAAAGGAAACATCGCCGTTAGCACATCCCGAGAAGCTGTAGCAATCACTGCACCATCGGAAGGATAGGAAAATAGCCCATTAGTCTGATAGGCAGATTTGATCTGAGGATCCAGTTGGTAAGGGGCCTGCCGCTTAAACTTGTACTTGTAATGCCAGGCCATAATCAAGCCGTCGTATTGTGCCACGCTCAAGTGGGCAAGCATCCTGCTGGTATAAGGGGGATGCGAATAGGGAAACTTGGGGTAGTTGGAAGGGTTGGCAGGATCCGGTACTGGATAGCTTCCGTCCGGATTGGGAGCTGGGATCAAATTGTATTTGGTGGCCAGCTCTAAAGCAATTTCATTCCACCTTACCAAAGGATTGTTGGTCCAATAGGCTACCGCCTCGCGCTGTGCTGAAGTTGCCTTACTCTGCATTTCTTTGGCATCTGCCAATTCCTTGAGCAATTCCGGAGAGCCGGATGCAGCTGGAGTGGAAAGGGGAATTTGTTCATTCGAAGTATGCAAAACTAATTTCCATTGCCCTGCATTGGCATCTAAATTCGAAAATTGATACCCGGTAAATTCGTATTTGGTGGGCAAGTCTTCCACACAAGAACTTCCCAAAAAGGCGAAGATTACGAATAGTAGGATTGAATAGCTATATTTTTTCATCTTGTCAGAATTTAAAAGGCTTTGAATTGATAGGTGATTCCTAGGCCATAGCCGGAAAATTGGCCCATATTTCTTCCAGAAATTGCCTTCTGGTAAGAAGCAATGAGCCCAAAGCCCCCATTGGTTTTAAAATAGTATTGTGCAAATCCCTCCACCCGGTCAAAATCAACTTTATTGGTAGGTAATGGCATGCAATACGTTCGGATATCATCTCCAGATGTTGACCGAATAGTTGTCAAACTTGCTTCAACGCGCAGTTTATGATTGAACATCCAGGATCCAATGGTTACTTGTCCAAGAAAGGCATTTGGCACATCCATTTTAGACGTATAAAAAGCATCCTCACCCGAATAATAAAACTCCCGTTCCGCCTCGGTAACTCCCCTGTGCAAGTAGGAGTAGGAAGCCCTGAAGTAAGGCCCTTTATCCAATTCGTATTTTCCTATGGCTCTGAGGCCCAATTCATTGGCTCCGAAACCCAGGCTAAAGGGCATGTAATCCGATAAATAATTGGAAGCTGGCGTACTGTAACTCAGGTTGGAAAATCCAGTCAACTTGCCTTTGCCTATGGATTTTTCAAGAAGCAAGGCCTTCACCGAAAGCCCTAAATCTTGAATTCCTTGCACTCCAGTAAGTTGCCCCGCAGAAGCATCTGTTTTGACATAGGGAAGGCTCAGGATTACATTAATCTTGTCGGTAATTCCCCCAACAATCATGGGCATGCCCATGTGCTTGGTGAACGTGCCGATATTTTGATTGACTCGAATGGTAGACCCCTCCCAATAGCGGTCCCAGGTTGTATTTTCATAAACTATCGCTAGGCAAATCTCCCCTTTTGGCATCATCAGCCCATCTAAAGGAGTTTGAGCTATGGATAGTCTTACAAATCCCAAGCTTGCAACAAGCAAGCCAAGGAATAGTTGATTGACTTTCATAGGTAGTGTAGTAAAATGTAGAAAAACAAACACACCATATTTCGGAATGCACAGCAAGCACAATTCTAGAACGGTGGATTGAAAAACAGGCTGAACCAGATTAATCCAATGGATTTAATCAAGTCAACAAAAAAATTAACCTAGTTGGGGAGGGGGAGCGTCAATCGAGAAGGAAGGATTCTTATAGGTCAAGGTGATTACAGTTTCCTCCATTGATTCCAATCGGAAACCAATTGGTGCAGGAATCGCTACAAGCAAAGACGGCAAATAGTCTTTGGCAAAAAGTTTAACAAAAGTCTTACTGGAATGGTCTTGGGGAAGCTCTTCCTCATTCAATGAAGAAATCCATTTTTTGACAGTGCTATCCAATTTACCCCTTTCCATATCTTCCACATAGACAACTTGGAGTGTATCGTTCTGAAAACGCTGCTTGATCGCACGGAAGTACTTGCCATCCTTTTCAAAACGGGTATTGGTAGCTTGGAAATCTTCTTGATTGGCTAGGTAAGGAGCACGAATGGGTATGGAAAGTATCGCCTCTTCTAAATCCTGGTCTTGAACTCCATAAATTTTATCCTCCCAGCCCGCTTCAATTGAACTATTCACAGAGAAATAGAAAGCATAGTAGCCAAAATGAAATGTGGCAAAGCAAAAAAGAAGAGCTATGGCTACTGCGTTTTTCAACTTGATCTAACTTATGAAATACCAATTTCAATCAAAATATCGAAAAAACAACCTTTAGACGTCTTTTTTTAAGTTTCTACCGGTTGAGTCCGCTTTTTTTTCCTGCTCAACCGAGCATTTTCAAAAAAAAATAAAGCACTGCAAATAAGAAAGTAGAGGTGCCGTAAAATTGAATCACTTTTAGCCGGTTACTCCTATCCAAAAACCACAACACCCACACCGGGCGAAAAAGGCCCAGAAGTAATAAGAAGATGGAAAGAATGGATGCCGCTAGGCAGATAATACAAATGGCTGCTACCATGGAATAAAAAAAGGAATAGCCTTCGCCATTCCTTTAAATTTGATGTTTAAAAACTTATTTCTTACGCTTGATTTCTTTCATCTCGTATCCTTCAATGGTATCGTCGATTTCGATATTGTTGTAGTTCTTGATAGAAATACCACACTCGTAACCCGCTTTAACCTCTGAAACATCATCCTTGAAGCGCTTCAACTGGTCTATCTCACCTTCATGGATTACAATACCAGCACGGATGATCCGGATTTTATTTTTTCTGGTGATAAAGCCATCCGTCACATACGAACCTGCAACTGTACCCACCTTCGTGATTTTGAACACTTCACGAACGGTGATATTACCCGTGATGATTTCTTCGTATTCTGGCTCCAGCATCCCTTCGATCGCATCTTTGATTTGATTGATCGCATCGTAAATGATGGAATAGTGGCGAATCTCGATTTCCTCTTGTTCCGCAAGCTTTTTCGCATTGGAAGATGGGCGAACCTGGAATCCGATAATGATTGCATCCGAAGCGGAGGCAAGCAATACATCCGATTCAGAAATCTGGCCCACCCCTTTGTGGATGATGCTCACTTTTACCTCATCCTTAGATAGCTTGAGCAAGGAATCCGAAAGTGCTTCAACCGAACCGTCCACGTCACCTTTGATGATGATGTTGAGTTCTTTGAAACTTCCGATAGCCAGTCGACGACCGATTTCGTCCAAGGTGATGTGCTTCTTGGTACGTAAACTTTGTTCGCGCTGAATTTGCTCTCTTGAATTGGCAATCTCTCTGGCCTCTCGTTCGGTATCGTATACTTTGATGGTATCTCCTGCTTGTGGAGCACCACTCAATCCCAACATTTGCACAGGAGTAGATGGACCCGCTTCTTTCAGCTTGTTTCCTTTGTGATCAAACATGGCTTTTACTCGACCATAGTGTTGACCTGCAAGCAAGACATCTCCTATTCTCAAGGTGCCTGCCTGTACCATGACCGTAGAAACATAACCCCTACCTTTATCCAAGGAAGCTTCAATTACAGTTCCCACTGCATTTTTGTCTGGATTGGCTTTCAATTCCAAGATTTCTGATTCAAGAAGCACTTTTTCTAAAAGTTCATCTATTCCCTGTCCTGTCTTAGCTGAAATCTCTTGAGACTGGTATTTTCCTCCCCAATCTTCTACCAGCAAGTTCATGTTGGCCAGCTCTTCCTTAATTTTCTCAGGGCGAGCATTGGGTTTATCCACTTTATTAATGGCAAAGATCATCGGCACGCCAGCTACTTGCGCATGGTTGATTGCTTCTTTGGTTTGAGGCATGATGCTATCGTCTGCAGCAATCACGATGATTGCAACGTCAGTAATTTTAGCACCGCGGGCTCTCATTGCGGTAAAGGCCTCGTGACCCGGGGTATCAAGGAAGGCAATTTTATTGCCTGTCTTGGTTCGTACATCGTATGCACCAATGTGTTGAGTAATTCCACCAGCTTCCGCGGCAGTTACTTTTGACATACGAATAAAATCAAGCAAGGACGTTTTACCATGATCGACGTGTCCCATGATGGTGACAATCGGCGCTCTTTCTAGAAGTTCCTCATCGGTATCCGCAACCTCTTCTTCCATCTCATCTTCGATGGATTTAGTAAATTCCACATCGAAGCCAAATTCGTCGGCAATGATTGTGATTGCTTCAGCGTCGAGGCGTTGGTTGATAGACACAAACATTCCTAGTGACAAGCAGGCGGAAATAATTTGGTTGACCGACACATCCAAAAGTGCTGCCAAGTCATTGGCAGAAATGAATTCGGTTACTTTTAAGATTTTTACCTCATCTCCATCAGTTTCTACATCACGATCGCGTTCGGCACGCTTGTCCCGTCTAGATTTGGTTTTTCCACCCGGCTTATTGCCTTGAAGTCTAGCAAGGGTTTGCTTGATTTGGTCTTGAATTTCCTTAGGAGTTGGCTCCGCCTTTTGGATTCGCTGCTGTGGACTACCACCAGCTGGACGAGGTTGACCTGGCCGAGATGGCTGTCCTGGTCGAGGGGGCTGACCTGGTCTTCCTCCTCGTTGGTCTTGCGGACGACTTTGGGCACCTGGAGCTTGACCTGCTGGGGTTGGGGCGCCTGGCTTACTATCAATGCGCTTTCTAGGTCGCTTTTTATCTTTTCCTCTCTCATCGGAAGAAGCTACAGGACCTCCTTTTTTCTTTG
Organism: Algoriphagus sp.; assembly: GCA_044353615.1. Classification (GTDB taxonomy): domain Bacteria; phylum Bacteroidota; class Bacteroidia; order Cytophagales; family Cyclobacteriaceae; genus Algoriphagus. The sequence continues at coordinate 13,879 of JBILBQ010000062.1, forward strand.
TTCTATCGACAGGAAGTTCAATTTTACCGAGTACGGTAAGCCCTTTTAGTGAGTCCGCTTTGGCAGAGATAAGTTCTTCCGGAACCACCTCTGGTGCTGGAGTTGGGGTTGGCGCTTCAACTACTTTTGGGGCAGGAGCGGGGGATGGTGTTGTTGGAGGAGCGGGAGCTTCCGGGGCTTTTGGAGCAACTTGAGCAACTGGCTCAGGCTTTTTCTCTTCCTGCTTTGGCGCCGGAGCTGGTTTCGGCTGCGGTACTGGCGGGGTTGGCGCTGGCTTTTTGGAAAGATCTACTTTCCCCAAAACTCGAATTCCTTCTAATTTTGGTGCCTCAGAAGCTATTTTTTCTATTACTGGCTCTGGAGCTTTCGCTACAGGCGCAGGAGTAACTTGCGGCTCTTGAACGGGTGCGGGCGCAGGGGTTGGCTCTACGGCTTTTTCCTGCTTCGGCAGATCCTGCTCCGATGCTATAGGCTCATGACGCTTCCCAATAGATAAGTGGGAAGCCTCTTCCTTTTCAAGGGCAGAGGACTTAAATTCCTTTTCCAACATAGACACTTGGTCCAACGTGATCTTGGAATTGGGATTGTTCTCCACCTCATAGCCCTTTTTGGCCATTGACTCAACGATGGTTGCCGTACCCACGTTGAGCTTTCTGGCTATTTGGCCTAATCGCATCATTTTTTCTTCTGACATAAGCAAAAACCTCTTTCGAAATCTTAAGTAAAATTAGGGTATTCTTCGGGGTTAAAGCCCCTTATTGGTCAAATTCTGTTCTAAGTATTCGGAAAATTTCATCGATAGTGACTTCTTCCAATTCCGTTCTGCGGATCAAATCTTCTTTACTCAGCACCAACACGCTCTTTGCAGTGTCAAGGCCAGTCTTTTTGAGTTCGTCGATAATCCACTGATCGATCTCATCTGAGAACTCGTTCAAGTCCACATCTTCTTCTTCATGATCGTTCAACTCACGGAACACATCGATTTCATAGCCCACCAATCGGCTAGCTAGTTTGATGTTAAATCCTCCTTTTCCAATCGCTAAAGAAACCTGGTCTGGCTTCAAAAACACAGAAATTCGTTTGGACTCCTTATTGATAGAAAGGGAAGAAACTTTTGCCGGACTCAAGGCACGGGAAACATACAGGTCCAAATTCTCCGTGAAATTGATCACGTCGATATTTTCATTTTGTAGTTCACGTACGACTGCATGGATACGAGATCCTTTCATGCCCACGCAAGCACCAACTGGGTCAATACGATCATCGTAAGACTCTACTGCTACTTTGGCGCGCTCTCCTGGCTCACGTACTACCTTCACAATGGTGATCAAGCCGTCATACACTTCCGGAACTTCATTTTCAAAAAGTCTTTCCAAGAAAACAGGAGAAGTACGGGACAAAATCACTTTAGGATTTCCATTGATCATGTCTACACGATGAACAATTGATTTGACAGAATCTCCTTTTCTGAAGCGATCTTTGGAAATTTGTTCGCCCTTCGGAAGAATCAACTCATTGCCTTCGCTGTCAATCAAAAGAATTTCGCGACCTAGAATCTGATACACTTCAGCTGAAATGATTTCTCCTACTTGCTCCTCATATTTGCTAAATAGAATGTCTTTTTCAAGGTCCTTAATTCGCTGGATCAAGGTTTGACGAGCCATTTGAACTGCTCTTCTTCCAAATTCTTCCAGCTCAATTTTCTCATATACCTCTTCGCCTACTTCAAAGTCGGGCTCAATTTTTTGAGCATCGGAAAGGCTGATTTTATCAAAATCCCAGATGTCTTCAGAGTTGTCATCTACAATTTCTCGAATTCTGAAAATTTCCAAATCACCTTTATCGGCATTGATGGTCACATCAAAATTCTCGTCTGATTCAAACTTCTTGCGAATCATCGCTCTAAATACATCTTCCAGTATACGGATCATGGTTGGACGATCCACATTTTTTGATCTCGCAAACTCTGCGAAGGATTCAATTAAGATTTTTGCATCCATTGGTATTAGTTAAAAGATACTTGTACGATAGATTTTTTTATTTCATTCAAGGAGACACTCTGTTCCTCTTCAACACTTTTTTTTCCTTTTTCTTTTATGGTCACCACCAACTTAATCCCCTGCTCCTCAACTTCCTTTAATTTGCCTAGTACTTCCTCTCCAGAAAGCAGATAGACTTTTAGAGACCTCCCAATATTTTTTTGGTACTGTCTTTTTTCAGTGAGTGGATAATCCAAGCCAGGTGAAGACACCTCTAAGGTGTAGGCTTCGTCCAAAAGTTCATTGGTTTCGAGCTCCCCAGACAAGGCCCTACTCAATGATGCGCAGGCAGCGATAGTCATCCCTTGATCGGCGTCTACCAAAATGAGGATTTTGGTTTTGTCAGCCACCCGGTCAATTTTCACCTCCACAATAAAATGTTCTGCATCAGGAAGGTGCTTTTGTACTAGGTCTAGGATCACATGCTTTAGGTCACTCATACAGCAGGATAATGAAAGAGGGGACTGTTGTCCCCTCTAGAAATTTTAGAATACAGTACAAAAGTAATAGAAAGATTGACGAAATACAAAATAGGTCAT
>JBILBQ010000063.1:0-16323 GCA_044353615.1 Algoriphagus sp.
CAAAGGTATATTCCTTCAAAAGCTGTAGTGCATCCTCCAAGCCATGCGATGCAGCCAAAATATCATGAATAATGACTCCAAAGTCTCGCTGCTCACGCGCACGAATCCCTTCCGAAGAAAAATCCCATGGATAGGTCTTGGTATGCAGTTTGGACTTCCAATCCATGCAATCCCAGCGTAGCGCTGGAACTTGCCTGATTGCTTCTTCCTCTTTTTTGCCTGCTATGGGCCATTGCCCCCAATCAAAGGTCTTGGTGTCGGAATTCCAGGAAGAGCCCTCCTCCTCCCCAAACTTAAATCCTCCGGAAAAAAGGCTGTACAAGAGGTTTCCTGTTCGTGTCGGCGAAGGTTCTTTCTTGGTTTTAGAAATCGAATAGGTACTGAAGCCGAAGAAGGCTTCCTCAGCTCTCGTAAATGCTACATAAAGCATGTTGAGTGAGTCCAAATAGGACAAGCGAACCTCCTCATCATAGGCTCCAGCAAAATGGCTATTTTTCAAAAGGCTTTGGTGCGTGAGTGGAACCACAGTTTGCAACCCGGTTTCCGATTCAAATGGAGCCCACAGGATCGGAGCTTGAAGACCTGAGGATACAATCCCCCAATCCATAAAGGGCATCACCACCACTTTAAATTGAAGCCCTTTGGCTTTGTGGATGGTGAGAATACGCATCGCATCGTGATCCTCTGGAATTTTGACCGTCCGCTTCTTTTTGTTCAACTCCCACCAATCCAAAAAGCCAAGTAGATCCGCACGGTTCTTTTTTACATAATCAAAGACTGCCTCCTTGAATCCAGACACATAGCTTAGGTCTTGTTGCTTTTGAGTGAGACCTAAAAAAGTAAGGCCCTGCTCCACCAATTCAATTAATGGCATTTGTTGGAAGCTTGCTTGCATCCGCAACAATTCACTTTCTTTTTCTTGCAGCTCCGCAGGAAGGCCTCTCACAAAAAATAGTTCATGGCTGAGGGGAATGTCATGCACCAAGGCATAGTATTGCCACAGGGTTTTTAATGAAACCCGGTCAGAAGGCGCACTCAAATAGGTTAAAAATCCTAGCACACACTTGACTGCAATGGATTTGTCGATAAACAAGGATTCCTCCGAAAGCACATCAAAACGGTAATCTGTAGCCGTTTGTGTACGCTGCACTTCCATAAAAGCATCTGCTAAGACCGCACCCTGCCCGTTGGTCCTAACCAAAAATGCAATATCCCGCAGGGCATATCCTTGATCCTGCAGCTGCATCACTAGGGCAGGCAGCCTTTCCAATTCGGCCAATTCTACCCCCTCCTCGTCTTCATTCTCCTCCTCAGCAGGTTTTTCCGAACTGCTCTTCTCCGTAAATTCTAGGTAAATTTTACCTTTAAATGGCTCCTCTTTTTTGAAATCAGGCACTTGCTGGGCTAACCCCTCAAAGGCTGCAAAAAGCTTATTTTCAGGATCCAAGGTATAGTGGCGCTCCATTCCTAATTCCATCAATCTTGGCAATTGCTCGAAAACAGAATTATTAAAGGTGATGATACCTGGCAAACTGCGGAAGTTGACGCTGAGATTTTTGACTTCCACAAAGTCCGGATGAATCTGCTCTTGAACTTCAGAAAGCAAAAGCTCCAATTTACCTCCACGCCAGCGGTAAATCGACTGCTTCACATCACCAACGAGAAGATTCGTGTGCCCAGAGGCAAGGGAATTTTCCAGCAAGGGCTTGAAACTCGACCATTGGAATTCAGAAGTATCCTGAAACTCATCGATCAAAAAGTGTTGGTACTGGTTGCCAATTTTTTCATACAAAAATGGGGCTTCATTTTGGCGAGTGATCTCCGCTAGGAAATCATTCACGTCTGAGATCAAAAGAATCCCTTCTTCATCCTTGAGATCTCGCAACTCCACGATTAAATTTCGAAATACCCCAAAGGCGTTCATGTTCTTCTGGAGGGAGGTGTAGGTATTCCAAACCTTGGCCTTTTCTGGCCAGGATTGCAGCAATTCACCCAAACCAGCCTCATGGGCGCTACAGATGGCTGCCTCTTGAGTGGATTTTTTGGTAAACCAATTGGATACATCTGGTAAATCCCGATGCATAGTTACCGTATGCTCAGGAAAAGGAAATTTAGCATTGCCCAGCGCCCCAAATTTTTTAGCGAAGCTATTGCTGCCCCCTTTGAAATCGGTCCATTCCAATCCAAATCGTACCCGAATATCCTCTGCCTGATTCCACTGCCCTTTACCCTCCACAACCAGAGACTTCCGGACCTCCGAAATTTGTTCCTTGAGCGCAGGTAAAAAACCAACCTGCCCTACTGACTCCTGGAAAATGGAACGAAAGGCCTTAAAACGTTCTTGAAAAATCTCTTTACCTAGGCCTTTAATTCCCACGCGAATGTCCCAGGACTTTCCATCCAATAACTGCTCCTCTGCATAGTCTATCAACCAACTACGTAAAGCAGGATCCTCAGCCACCTTTTCTACAATTCGGTCAACCAACTTGTCTAAGACCGCATCGGTATCCATCTCCACATCAAACTTGGCCTGCAAGTCCATCTCTCGAGCAAAGGAGCGGATGACTTTTTGAAAGAAAGAATCAATGGTGCTGACTGCAAAATGTCCATAGCCATGAAGGATATGCAGCAGGGTGGCCCGAGCGCGAAGCATCAACTGCTCTGCATCAAAGTCTAGATGATCCATCAGCTCATCGTCTAAAGATTCACCGGGTCTAACCTCCCTACTCAAGCGCTCCAAAACCTCCACAATTCGCTCCTTCATCTCTTGCGTAGCCTTATTGGTGAAGGTCACTGCCAAAATCTGCCGGTAACCTGACTTGGGATTTTTCAATGCCAACTTCAGGTATTCCAAGGTGAGCGTATAGGTCTTGCCCGAACCTGCCGAGGACCTGTAGAGTAGAAAGGGTTTGGTCATAACAAAAAATTGAACTCGAATATAGCCAACTCGAGATGCAATCCCTTTCAAGGAATCTGAATTTGACAAGAATTGTCAGCCTTCAGAAAAAGAAGAAATATGATTGTGTTTTCCTGCTGTTAGTGCTTCAAGGCATTCCACAAGATCTCAATCGGATGCAAGGCCTTCCTTCCGGTCCCATCGCTAATCTGATGACGACAAGAAGTTCCCGGTGCTGCAATCAAGGTATCTACCTCAGCTTTGCGCACGGCTGGAAACAAGACCAACTCCCCAATTTGCTGGGAAACTGCAAAATGCTCCGCCTCGTAACCAAAGGAACCCGCCATCCCACAGCAGCCGCTTGGGATGGTTTCTACGACATAATTTCCCGGAATTGAGAGGATTTTTTGTGTCCAAGAAAGTGCCGAAAGCGCCTTTTGGTGGCAATGCCCATGCAACTTGATTTTTTGTGCTTGTGTGGTGAATTCCTCCGGCTTGATATTGCCCGCAGCAACTTCCTTGCCCAAAAATTCATCGATCAGCTGCGCGTGAAACTTGAGCTTTTTGGCTCCTTCCACCCATTCAGGGCCGACAATGCGGGGGTATTCATCCCGGAAACCTAAAATTGCTGAAGGCTCCAATCCTATCAGTGGAGTGTTGCCATCTATTAAGTTTTCAAAAATACGCACATTGGCTTCCGCATGTTTCTTCGCTTTGAGAAGCAATCCTTTGGAGAGTGCGGAGCGCCCACTTTCCTCATGGTCTACTACTTTGACCTCATAGCCTAATTTTTTAAGCAAGGAGATGGCCTTGATCCCGATTTGGGTATCGTTGAAATTCGTAAACTCATCTACAAAAAAATACACCGTCTTGATCATCTTGGCTGGAGCCGGAAGTTTAGCATAACTATTTTTATACCAAGCTCGTAAGCTGATCGAACTGATCTCAGGTAAATTTCGGCTGGGAGCTACGCCCAAAAATGATTTCAAAAGTCCTGCAGTAAGCGAATTTTTCAAGAAAAAGTTTGAAACCATTGGAACCAATGATCCCAAACGGTTCAGGTCATTGATGTACGCAAATGCCCTAGATCGAAGGGGTATCCCATGTGTCTTTTGGTATTGGTACAAGAATTCTGCCTTCATACTGGACATGTCGACATTAGATGGACACTCGGCAGTACATCCCTTGCAACTCAAACACAGATCAAGCGCCTCCTTGATCTCAGGATGATCAAAGGCATTCTCTTTTTTGTCAAGTGTCAGAAACTCCCGTAGCGTATTGGCACGGCCACGAACAGAATCCCGCTCGTTGCGAGTAGCCATAAAGGAAGGACACATGGTGCCTCCTGATCCAGGTAGCTTGCGGCAATCGCCCGAACCGTTGCACTTCTCGGCTAGCCTCAGGATGCCTCCAGCCGCTGAAAAATCAAATACCGTCTCCGGATCTGGGGTATGCATTCCGATCTCGTAGCGAAGAAACTGGTTCATTGGAGCCGCATCCACAATTTTGCCGGGATTGAAAATGTTTTTGGGATCCCAGGTGTACTTGATGCGTCGGAAGAGCTGGTAATTTTTATCCCCTACCATCATCGGAATAAAGGCTGCTCGTACGCGTCCATCCCCATGCTCACCTGATAGCGAGCCCTGGTACTTCTTTACTAGTTTGGCGGAAGCCAGAGAAATCTGGTAAAACTCCTCCACATCTTCGGCTTTTTTCAAGTCCAGAATGGGGCGCATGTGAATTTCTCCAGCCCCAGCATGTGCGTAGTGAACTGGGTTTTGGTTAAACCCTGCCAATATCCCATCCAACTCATCGATGTAGTCTGCCAAATCGGTGATGTCCACAGCGGTGTCCTCGATGCAGGCCACCGCCTTAGGATCTCCCGGGATATTTCCAAGCAAACCTAGTCCAGCTGCTCGAAGTGCCCAAGCAGAAGCTACTTTTTCGGGTTCAATGATGGGATAGGCATAGCCATAGCCCGCAACCTTCAAATCCGCTATCAAGGCTTCCCCTTTTGCCATGGCTTCTTCCAAGGTCTTCCCTCTAAATTCAATCATGAGGAGCGCTTTGGGATCTCCCTCCACGAAGTAGCGATTTTTGGAGTATTCAATGCTTTCCTTGGTGCAGTCTAGGATTATTTTATCCATCAACTCTACGGCAGTTACCTCGTGCTTCATCGCCACCTGCGCAGATTTCATGCTCTCGTGGATACTTTCAAAATGTGCTGCCACTACAATCTCTATGGGATCTGGAAGTGGATCAAGGCTAATTTTTATCTCGGTGGTAACGGCCAAGGTCCCTTCCGAACCGGCTAAAAGCTTACAAAAATTGAAATTCTCAGTTCCCTCAAATTGGGAAGCTTTCAAAAGCTCGTCTACCGCATAGCCCGTATTGCGACGGTGGATGGATTTTTTGGGAAACTGAGCATGGATTTCTTCCCGAGCTTCTTGAAGGCTCAGCTCTTCAAATGCTTGGCGATACAGCGTACCCTCCAAATCTTTTTGTTCACACTTATGCTTAAAATCTTCAGGTGAGAGGGCTTGAAAAACCACCTTTTTTCCATCGCTGAGGATGGTATCCAAGGAGATCACCTTGTCACGGGTGACGCCATAAACGATAGAAGTAGTTCCTGAGGAATTGTTACCCACCATCCCGCCGATCATCGCACGATTGGCTGTGGAAGTAATGGGAGAGAAAAATAGGCCATGCGACTTTAGAAATCGGTTCAGTTCATCTCGAACCACCCCTGGTTGTACCCGCACCCAACGCTCTTCAGCATTCAACTCAAGGATTTGGTTGAAATGGGTTGAGACATCCACTACGATGCCATTGCCCACACACTGACCTGCTAGTGATGTTCCTGCAGTTCGTGGGATCAAAGAGGTGCCATGCTCAGTAGCAAAGGCAATCAATTTCTGAATATCCTTCTCCGTCTTGGGAAAAGCTACTGCCAAGGGAACCTCCCGATACACGGATGCATCGGTTGCATACAAGGTTTGAGTAAGTGAATCCCAGTGGAGCGAACCGTCCAACTGCGTAGCTAAATTTTCTAAAAAAGGAATGAGGTTGGGCTGGTCTGAAGGCATATTCAAAATTAGCTTTCTACAGCAAATTTTTACGAACAAAAAATAAAAATATGCACATTTGATGGGTAAAAATCTTGCGACAGGTAATGAAGCTGAAAGAGTCAGAAAGAACTACTCGCCAATGGATTTCAGTTTTTAGGTTTCAACCCCAGCTCCTATGTTTTTCTACTTCTCTCAATTCCTAAGTTTTTTGGCGATGCCCCTCACCATGGTGCTGCTGTTGCTTTTGACTGCCGCTATTTTCACTCCTAAATCTAGGGGTAAGAAAATCTTGTGGACAGGGATCCTGCTCTTGGTATTTTTCTCCAATCCCTTTCTTTCAAACCTAGCCCTACTCGCTTGGGAGCCTCCCTACAAATCTTTTGAAGAAATTCCGACTAGCGAAATTGGCATTGTCCTGACCGGGGTAACCAATCTGAACAAAACAGCAACGGATAGGACATTCTTTGGCAGGGGTGCTGACCGCATCACGCAAGCCTTACAACTCTACCGAATGGGCAAAATCAAGAAAATCCTCATTACTGGAGGTCAGGGCTTGAATCCAACAAATACCAGCAGCGAAGCAGAATTACTCAAACGATTTTTGATCATGACGGGTATGCCTGAAACCGACATTCTAATTGAAGAAAAAAGTGTGAACACACGCGAAAACGCACTATTTACCAAAGAGTTTTTAGAGAAAAATGGAGTAGCAACCAACCAAGAGTTTGTACTGATCACTTCTGCATTCCACATGCCCAGATCCAAAAAATGCTTTGACAAGGTCGGACTGAAAACCATCCCCTCTCCAGTGGACTACTACAGCCATGACATAAAATATGACCTCCCCTCCATCCTTTATCCAGGTCCAGGTGCGATATCCAATTGGCAGCTGTTGGTGAAGGAATGGATTGGCTTGGTCGTCTACCGGATAGTAGGCTACAATTGATAGCTGCTAACTGGAATTAGTTGAAAGGAGAGTCTTTTTCCTTGGCCATCTGCTTGTAAACGATGCCGTCGAGGATTCCTGGTATCCATTTGTTGAGAAATACAGCGAGCTTCCCTTGAGTCGTCAACACCAAGTCTCGCTTTCTTTTGGAAGTAGCGTGAAGGATATGGGTAGCTACTTCTTCGGAGCTCATCATCTTGGATTCGTCGCGGGGAGATTCACCTTGGGAACTTCCATCGGCAGTTAGGGCAGTATTTCGGATATTGGAAGACGTAAAGCCAGGGGCAACTACCAATACATGAATTCCCTTTTTCATAACCTCAGTTCGTAAGGACTCAAAAAATCCATTCATCGCATACTTACTTGCTGTGTAAGCCGTTCGGGCTGGCGTACCACGATAGCCATTGATGGAGGAAATCCCAATGATGGAACCCTTTGCTGCTAAAATCGCGGGTAGGCAATACTTCGTCGCATAGACCGTACCCCAGAAATTGGTGTCCATGACCTTTCGAAAAACTTCCAGATCCAAATCCTGAAAAAGTGCCCGCATGGAGATGCCTGCATTGTTGATCAAAATATCAATTCGCCCAAAATGAGCTAGAGCTTCTTCTGCCATACGGCGGTTGTCGGCTTCAGAACCTGCATCTGCCAAAATGGGGAGCACCTCCAGTTGCTTGGCGCGTAGCATTGCTGCTGTTTCGGCTAGTTTCTGCGCATTTCTTCCCGTAATCACCAATTTGGCTCCGGCTGCACCAAAAACGGAGGCACAGGCGGCACCTATTCCGGAGGTACCACCCGTAATGATGACCACTTTATTTGTATAGTTCATACCCGACATTTGGTCCTAAAGATAGAAAAATGCCAGAAAGATTGGAGGAAGTGAGCCAATTCTAGGTTCTAGGCTTCGGCTATTAGAGGAGGTGGCCCAAACCTGCCCCTTTTTTTCTAATTTTACGGCCATGTCGAGAAAAATGAAACACAAGGTCATTACCGACCTAAAAATCGAACGAATCGCCACAGAGGGCAAATGCTTGGGTTACCACGAAGGCAAAGTGGTATTTGTCAGTCAAGTTGCCCCCGGCGATGTGGTCGATGTTCGAATTACCAAAGGCAAGAGTTCCTTTATGGAAGGGGAAGTCGTGAAGTTTCACGCGTACTCCGAAGACCGTATCGAGCCGTTTTGTGCTCATTTTGGCACCTGTGGGGGCTGCAAATGGCAACACATCACCTACGAACTTCAGCAGCAGTACAAGCGGCAACAAGTGGTGGACCAGTTTGAACGGATCGCCAAAGTACCTATTCCGGAAGTTGCTCCGCTCCTAGCCTCTGCGAATACCCAATACTACCGCAACAAACTAGATTTTACTTTTTCTAACTCCCGCTGGCTCACTCGCGAGGAAATCGAGTCAGACCAAGAGTTTGAGCGCAATGCCCTGGGCTTTCATATCCCCAAGATGTTTGATAAAATCATCGACATCGAGCATTGCTACTTGCAAGGGGGTATTTCCAATGCCGTAAGGAATGGGCTTCGAACTTTTGCTCGCGCAAATGGAATCTCCTTCTATGCCATCCGCAATCAAGTAGGAGTTCTCCGTAATCTCATTATTCGTACCACAAGTACGGGCCAAACGATGGTGATCGTCCAATTTGGAGAAAATGACCCGGAGTCAATTTCTAAGGTAATGACCTATTTGAAAGGCACTTTCCCTGAAATTACCTCCCTACTCTACGTAATCAATACCAAGGGAAATGAAACCTTCCATGATTTGGATCTAGTAACTTTTTCAGGCCTCCCCTACATCGAGGAACAAATGGAAGGATTACGGTTTCGCATCGGACCCAAATCCTTCTACCAGACCAATTCAGAACAAGCCTACGAACTGTACAAAGTCGTACGAGATCAAGCCCAATTGAAAGGGAACGAAGTGGTCTATGACTTGTACACGGGTACGGGTACCATTGCCAACTTTGTGGCGAAGCAAGCCAAGCAGGTCATTGGTGTGGAATATGTCGCAGCAGCCATTGAAGACGCCAAACTGAATTCTCAACTCAATGGGATTGACAATACCCTCTTCTATGCGGGTGACATGAAGGATATTCTGAACGATGAATTTATGGCAAACCATGCCAAACCGGATTTGATCATCACCGATCCGCCTCGGGCAGGAATGGACGAAAAAGTCATCGAAATGCTACTGCGCATCGCTGCGCCAGTGATTGTCTACGTTTCCTGCAACCCAGCCACCCAGGCCAGAGACCTTGCCCTATTGGGGGAGCGGTATCAAGTTGAACTAGTGCAGCCCGTGGACATGTTTCCTCAAACCTACCATGTGGAAAATGTGGTACGATTAACCTTAAAACCATGATATCTGATTTCAACGATCCCGAATTGAGTGGCAAATACCTAGGCACCATCACAAGCGACTTTATCAAAGTTTGCGATATACTGAAGGAAGCCTCCTACCAGATTCGATCCAAAGGGTTTTCTGACTTTCCTATTTTCCCCATCAGCAAGGACATGCAGCCCATTGGCAAAATCTTTATCGGCAAGGCCGAAAAAGACTTGGACTGGAACTACTTCATCACCTATGTGGATGAGTTTGTGCAACGCGGCCTAGTAGCCGAAGAAGCCTTGGAAGAATTTACCCAAGCCTACAAAGATCCTGATGAGTTTTGCTCCTTATTTGTGATTGATGGGGCATTTACCAGCTTTGTGTTTATTCCCTATCCTATTGATTGATCAAGGTTCGGATTCACTTGAATTGAAAATTAATAATTAACTAAAAATCAATTTGTAATCGTGAATTACTTTGAGTGTTTTTAAAAATTAAATTGGATCAAAATCAGGGATTCAATTCCCTTAAATCTTCGCGTTGCTTCCATCCATGTCCGACTCCATCCTCCTTCAAGCTGTAGCTGCGCAGGTCCATTTTCGAGGAGCTCCGCTCTTTGGAAACCTCGAATTTACCTGGAAGGAAGGAGAACATTGGGCGGTATTTGGAGATTCGGGGAGGGCATTGACAGGATTCCTAGAAACGCTTCTTGGCAGAACCCTGCTCCAAAAAGGGACGATAGCACGGCCTTTTGCTGAAGCCTATACCCAACAAAAAAATAAAGATGGGCAAGTGCATGCATTCCGTGATTTGATGGCCCTGATCTCGCAAGACTACCAGATACGCAATACCTCAGGGCTGCAAAATTTTTATTACCAGCAGCGCTTCAATAGCGCAGAAGTGGATGATACGCTGACGGTGGCCGCCTACCTACAAAAAAATGCGAGCCCTCTTCCTGGACCTTGGACTTTTGATGAAGTAGTCCTTCTCCTTCGATTGGAACACCTGCTCCATCGATCCGTTCTTGCCCTCTCTAACGGAGAAACGCGTCGATTATCCCTTGCTTTGGGCCTCTTACGACAACCGAAGATCTTCCTAATGGATCAGCCGCTCACAGGACTTGATCGTGAAAGCAGGGAAGCCTTTGGCGATTTCTTGGAAGCCTGCATTCGCCAAGGGGTGCACCTTCTTCTCACGACCAATTCACAGGAAATCCCTTCCCAAATCACCCAGGTGGCTCAACTAGCAGAAAATGGGAGCCTTCGTACCTGGGAGCGAAAAGACTACCTTCTCCCCAAAGCAAATGAATTTACCTTGCCCTGGGACCTATCCCTACTTCCAAAGCTCCTTCCTGCCATTCCACGCCCAGAAGGTAGCATTGTATCCCTAGATCAAGTGAGCATCCGCTATGGCGATAAACTCATTCTAGACAACCTTAGTTGGAAAGTGGAAGCAGGTGAACGGTGGAGGCTTTCGGGTCAAAATGGAAGCGGAAAATCCACCTTGATCAGTTTGCTCATCGGAGAAAACCCCCAAGCCTATTCTCAAAATTTCTCCCTTTTTGGGAAACAAAGAGGGACAGGCGAAAGCATCTGGGAACTCAAGCGGCCCATTGGATTTGTAGCCCCTGAACTAGGGCGCTTCTTTCCCAGAAACCAAACCCTACAAAAAGTCATCCTCTCTGGGTTGACTGATACCATGGGATGGTTTAGAAAAGCAAATCCACAAGAAGAAGGTCACTGCAGTTCCTGGATGGAATTCTTTAAGCTACAGCACCTAGCCAACCGGTATTTTCACGAGTTAACCCTTGCAGAGCAGCGCTGGGCCCTCCTCGCCAGGGCGTTGATCAAAAACCCACAGCTCCTCATTCTGGATGAGGCCTCCCAGGGAATGGACGAACAGCAGCGCCATCTTTTTCGAGAAACCCTCCAAGTACTTCTTCTTCATGCGCAGATGACCCTGATCTACGTCAGTCACTACGACCAAGATGTGCCTGACTGCATCGATCACTGCCTTAAGCTGGGAAAATAAGCAAGCAAAGTCCAGCTTCAGCTAGCGAAAAACCTAGGCACAGTTCAACCAGCACCTTGGCCACTAAAAACTTGATCAACGGATTCCAATTCTGGATGATAATCTTTAGTTTACTACTTTAGAACTAATCGATGAGCAGCCGAAGAACTTTCCTCCATCACCTCGGGCTAGGATTGAGCCTACCGACACTTGCTGGATTTTCCTTTCCTAAGGAGAATAGAATCCCTTTTCCCTCGGGCCCTGTACAGGATGAGGCTTATTGGAAGGCAATTAGAGGCCAATTCCCCCTTACCACTGACCGCATCTACCTTAACAATGGAACCTTTGGTCCGGCACCCTTTTCGGTGCTCGATGCCCTAGAAAAGAGTAATCGAGACATCAATACCAGTGGAGAATACGGCAACTCAGACCAAGAGCGAATTCAGCTGACTCAATTCTTTGGAATTAAGCCCACTGAGTTATCCATTACGCACAACACCACCGAAGGCATCAATATCCTTGCCTGGGGCATCCCGCTGCAGCCTGGAGATGAAGTTATACTCACTACGCACGAGCATGTTGGAAATGCTGTTCCTTGGCTAAATAGAGCAAAGTATGACGGGATCGTAATCCGAACGCTGGAGCCCAAGGCAACCCAGGAAGAAAATTTGACTGAAGTTCAAAAATTAATTAATTCGAGAACCAAAGTCATTGCGCTACCTCATGTGACCTGCACCACAGGATTAGTATTCCCTATTCAGGAGATTTGCAGCTTGGCAAAATCAAGAGGCATCCTTACCGCCATCGATGGGGCGCATGGTGCAGGCACCTTTGACCTCAACCTCCATGCATTGGGATGTGATTTCTATGCAGGCTGCTTCCACAAATGGATGCTGGGGCCAAGTGGAACTGCTTTTCTGTATGTACGGGAAGAATCCTTGGAAAAGCTGCGCCCACTCATGATTGGAGGACATTCGGATACTGGATGGGACATGAATGTGAACCCTCCTACCCTAGCAGGCTATGTACCCTCTGCACGACGCTTTGACTACGGTACCCAGAGCAAGTCCCTCGCTGTAGGCATGGTGGCCGCTGCGGAATTTCACGACAAAATCGGCAAAACCAACATCGAGGCCAGACTCAAAAGCCTCAATCAATACCTAGTTGATGGGCTTTCTGAAATGAACTCCAAACTGGATGTTCTCACCCCTATGGAAAAGGAATCACGGATCTCCCTGATCTCTTTTCGTCCAAAAAATATAAGCTACCAAGCCTGCGGAAATTCCTTGGTTAAAGCTGGATTTCGCATTCGGCAGGTACCTGAAGGAGGCGTGAATGCCATTCGGGTATCCACTCATGTTTACAATACCCAAGAGGAATTAGACGCGTTTCTAGTGGCCTTGAAGCAAATCCTTACTTGAGTTTCTTTTTCTTCTTTGCAGCAGCTCTTGCTACGGCCTCGAGAGCACGAAATTGCGCGATGGCAACAATAAGTTGCTCCGGCAAGTCTTCCCTGTATGGAAATTGAATAGCACCCTTGGAAGTTACGTAGCCAGCCAACTCCTCCTTAAAATTGATCACTCCTGAGGAAGTCGGGTAAAAACCCAGATGACTTTTGGCAGCTGCATAGTAAACCAGCACTTCAGTCGTCTTGAAGGCTGGCATGTGGTAACTGATGACCTCCTCTGCTTCAGGCAAGGCCTGTTGAAGGATTTCGCGCATTTGCTGTAACTTGGCTTGGATTTCTGGAGTAAACCAGGAAAAGTACTCTTGAATTGAATTTGGTTTGGGATTCATAGGCTATGGTGCTCTATAGATGAAAAGCGGATTGAACTTATGGAAAAAAATGATTTGACGCTCAATGAAGCACAAAAATTAGTAGACAACTGGATCAAAACGGTGGGCGTGAGGTACTTCAATGAACTCACCAACATGACCTTATTGACGGAGGAAGTTGGTGAATTGGCTCGAATCATGGCCCGAACCTACGGGGAGCAATCCTTCAAGGAGTCGGACAAAGGCCGCGCACTCGACGACGAAATGGCCGATGTACTTTGGGTGCTGATTTGCCTTGCCAACCAAACGGGCGTGAATTTGACAGAAGCTTTGGTTAAGAATCTGGAGAAGAAAAATAGCCGAGATTTAACTCGCCACCGTGACAACGAAAAGTTGCAGTAAGCCAATCCCTGCCTGACGCAAGGTGTTGATCTACTGCAACTCTAATTTTAGCTTGATCCTTGACAGATAAGTGACAACCAAATTCAGGCATGGTCACTTCAAATCCTATTTCAAACAGGAACAAAGCGAATAGGCGCTCATAAATTGAAAAAGTCTTTACTCTAGCGTGTTATTTTCAAGAATACGCATTAAAGCGGTATTCAAGTACAACTTCTCTTTCCCCACTTTTTTTGCAGTCAAAAACCCAGCTTTCTCCAAGGCAATGAGGTAATTTCCCACCGTTTTGGAAGTACCCAAACCCACATCAGTCAATGATTTTCGTTTGGTGTACGGCAAACGGAAAATCAGCTCTACCAACTCTTTGGAATACACCTTAGGCAAACGCATTCGAATACTTTCTGTGGTTTCTTCCAATAGGCTCAACACCTGATCGATCCGATTCAGTCCGTGATTTGCAGTTCGTTCCACCATTTCTAGGATGTACAAAATAAAACCCTCCCAATTCTCCCCTTCGGTTACGGCACGGAGATGGCGGTAATAATCGCTTTTGTGCTGAATAATGTACTCACTCAGGTAGATCGCTGGCAACTCCAAGAGTCCAGTCTGCTTTAGAAATAGGAAAAGCAGGATGCGCCCAGTGCGTCCGTTCCCATCCGCAAAGGGATGTATGGCTTCAAACTGATAGTGCATCAAGGCCATCTTGATTAATGGATCTAGACTGCTCTCTTCGTTAACAAATCTCTCCCATGCGGCCAATTTCTCCCGAATCACCTCCTCACCACTAGGAGGAGTGTAGATGACTTCACCCAATGGATTGGCCAAGGTAGTACCCATTCCATTCCGAATCCCAGCGGTATTTCCCTTGATCGTCTGCACCAATTCAATACATAGGTTGGTCGTCAAGAATGGCCTAGATTTCATCCGCTCCAATCCCAACCAAAGGGCCTCCTTGTACCGAAGAACCTCCTTGGCTTCTGGATTTTCGAAGGTACTGTCCGAGATCAGTGCTTGGTATAGGTCATCATGCGTGGTCAAGATATTTTCAATGGCCGAACTCGCCTTGGCTTCCTGCAAATGAATCGTGTCAATGAAGAGAGTTGGATTAGGCATCTTTCGAATGGCCCCGTTCAATTTAGCCAAAGCCCTACTGGCTGAGATGATCTTCAGCAAGATTGCTTTCGTCTCCAAATCCACCTTGGGTGGAAGAGAAGGGAGCTCGTTGTAAGGAATCAAACGGTTTAATCGGTTCATGACAGGAGTAAGTACTACACTCGTAAACTTAACAAAGGTAAATTTATCATTTTTTTACCTTCGAAAAACATAACGAGAGTAAATTTTATCATTTTTTACCTTCGTTTTGAATACGAGGGTAAATTTCACCCTCGTTATTTATAAAAATTTGACTGCTGATTGAAAAAAAATTAGCGAAAAAAAATAGCCAAGAATTCAATTGGTGATAAGGAAACAAAATTTAGGTCAAATCCCTTTTTGGCTCGTCCGCTCCTTCGCTTCTTTGGTAAGTGCGAAGCTTTCTTTTCGTGTAATGTTTTTGATGTGATTGACCCTCCTGAATCTTAATGCGCTCCAATCTTCATCAATTGCTACCTGCCTAACCCCTTCAAATCCATATTCACCCAGAATTCCAAAACCAGTATCCCGATTAAAGGCACAGGTGTACTTCTTGGAGCTTGCTTTTGGGTAGGCTATCCAAACAATTGGATCAGCTGCTAATTTGGGTTGAATCGAATGGATAAAATTCTCAATAGCTGCCTGGTCTATCACAAAGCCCAATGTGAATTCAATCTCCCCTGCCTCTTCAATAGATTGAATAACCTGGGTTGATTCCTCCATTGCCGATAACTCCTCTCCAAAGGATTGTGGAGCGTTAACCACAAGGATTTGATTGTGGTCTTTAAAATTGAGTTTTTTGAATAATGCCGACATCTTAAAAAAAGTAATACGGATTGAAATCAATCAAAATTAACTAATACAGACAAAAAAACTGACTTAAACTATTCGTAATTCCCCGTTCTTGGATACTCCTACCACCTGATCGTAAAGATTGAGACTCAAACAAAAGGCAATATCTCCCTCGATGCCATGATTTTGAAGGCGCTTCGCATGAGCCGCCTGCGACAAGTAAGTTACCAAGTTCCCACCGACTTGAGTAAACAAGGATTCCATTGCAATTGACCCATCTTCTCGATTAGCATGGCTTTCCCCAAGTGCTTGCACCAAGGCACCTGCATACAACGAATCTTCCAGATTGAATCTTCCTTTCCAGCCCGCACAGTGAATCAACACATCCAAATCTCGCGATTGGATGTAGGTTACTGTGGCTTGAAGGTTGGGAAATGCCCCAATTAAAATTTCTGCTGCACCTTTGGATTTTTCAATGGCTAATGTACCATTGGTGGTTGTCATCGCCAGTTTCCGGCCTGCATAGGCGCCATCGGTATAGGCCACAGGCGAGTTACCCAGTTCAAAACCAGGAGCCGTCAGGCCATCTCGCTCCGCAGCAATCAGGTAACCCTGACTTTGCATCGCTCTGCAAGCTTCCAAATCTGCGAAAGGCAGAATCTCGGTTACCCCATGCGCCAAAGCGGCCACCATGGTGGAAGTTGCTCGAAAAATATCCACAACCACGACCAACTTACCGGTAACCTCGTATAAGTGAATCAGCTCTGGACTAAAGCAAACTTCAATGGATCGCATTAACCTTTATACAACGGGAATTTTTCTATTTGAGCCTTTAGGTTTTTGTTTCGGATCTGGATGTAAATCTCAGTTCCCACCTTGCTGTAGGCAGTTTGGACATACCCCATCCCGATGCCAAGACCCATACTCGGAGACTGAGTACCGGAAGTAACTTCTCCAATTACCTCTCCAGCA
>JBILBQ010000143.1:0-4966 GCA_044353615.1 Algoriphagus sp.
TTGAAACCAAAACATAATTCAACGAATCCTCAGAAATTTCTAGATTGTAACCCGCTATTTCTAGTACATTATCTATGGGCTTTTCCCAGCTAACTTCAATCGTTTGATCGTCAACAATGGCCTCAAGGTTAGAGACAGCGCCTAGGTCATAGCGTTGTTGTACGCCCTGAGATTCAGTACCAACACCTAAGCTATAGGAACTGTAAACTACCTGACCAATACTAAAGGCCACGGAGCCTATGCTGGACGATACATCGCCTCCAGCTGAATGAGCAGATTCTTGTGCTTGCACGGAATAGGTAAAGAATAATACTAATACGGCAAATACTACTATTCTTATTTGACTCAAATTCCCTTTGTAACGCATTCGCAAATCCCTAAAAAATTATATTCATGTGAAATTTATAAATAATTTTGGCGTCTTTAAGATGCCGATATTAATTTTTTATGAATACCGCGGGGACTAGGGAGATAAATTGAATTTTAAGGAGATACACAATTGAAATCTTATGGTAAATGACCGAGTACTTTCGGTGTATTTCGAGAAGACTGCCTACGGTAAGTAGGCGAAGTACAATGTACCAAGTAGGCTCAGAAGTAAGAGTGTTGAAATACTATAGAAATAGAGTGGAAATAGGGTTGAAATAAACCGAGCCTGAGGCTCGGTGAAATAATTGTTTCGATTCCTATTACATTTAAAGAAAATACAGTGGAAATTCGCCAGAAATAAACCGAGCACGCCTGCCTACGGTAGGTAGGCCGTGGCGGGTATTCCAATCTATTTCACGAAGCGTAGCGGAGTCTTTTTCTACCCTATTTCGCCTGCCCGCCGCGGCGGGTATTTCCATTCAATAATCATGAAAACCATCCACGACATCCTCAAATTAGGGGATCCTAGACTCTACGAAATGTGTAGTCCTGTACTTCGGGAGGAACTGGCAGAAGTGCCTGGCTGGATACAGCAGCTCCACGAGGCCATGGAAGATGTGCGGCGGGTGTATGGCTTTGGAAGAGGGATTGCTGCCCCTCAGCTAGGAATCATGAAGCGCCTTTTCTACCTACAGCTCGACCGCCCCTATGTGGTGATCAACCCAGAGTTGAAAGGATTGAGCGAAGAGGAGTTTGAGTTGTGGGACGACTGCATGAGCTTTCCCAACCTACTCGTTCGGGTCAAGCGCCACCAGTCTCTCAGCCTCCACTACCTAGACGAGCACTGGCAACCGCAAGTGTGGAAGGTAGATGGAGCGATCTCCGAACTCATCCAACACGAGTACGATCACCTCGACGGGGTGCTTTGCACGATGCGGGCTGTGGATGAGAAATCGTATAGGTGGAAAGAATGAGGGGAGAGCCAAGAACCGAGAAGCAAGAGATTAGACTGAAGTAGTATCAAGTAGCTAGTATCAAGTAGCAAGACGCTTCGAGAAGCAAGAGGCGAGATACCCGCCGCGGCGGGCAGGGAAACGAGACTAAATGCTGCTGGGCAAAAAAGCCTGCTTCTGACCAAAGACTAGTCGTCCCACTTCGAAATTCTTCAATCAGCATTCGGTGTTCGACATTAGTTTTCACCCCGTATTTCGTAGCTCGTACCTCGTATTCCTACTTTGTACTTTGTACTTCGTACCTTGTACAACAATTTATTTACCCCATGATCTTCCCCAGTCTCTCCGATATCTCTGCGGCACATGCACGCATCCAGCCGTTTATCCACCGCACGCCTATCCTAACCTCGGAAGCCATCGATGCGATCGCAGGATGCAGCATCTACTTTAAGTGTGAAAATTTTCAAAAAGTAGGGGCCTTCAAAGCTCGAGGCGCGGCCAATGCCGTGATGAAACTAACTGACACACAGCGGGCCAAAGGCGTGGCAACCCACAGTTCGGGCAACCATGCCGCTGCACTTGCTCGAGCAGCCACGGTAGCAGGAATTCCTTCCTACATCGTCATGCCCTCCAATGCACCCGAAATCAAAAAGAAAGCGGTCAAAGGCTATGGCGGAGAAATCATCGAATGCGAACCCAACCTCAAAGCCCGTGAAACCAGTTTGGAGGCGGTAGTAGCCCGTACTGGAGCTGCTTTTATTCCTCCCTACGATCACCTAGACGTCATCGAAGGGCAGGCAACTTGCGCGCTAGAGTTTATAGAAGACCAACCCAACTTGGATATCCTAATGGCGCCTGTTGGCGGGGGGGGGCTGCTTGGAGGCACAGCACTGGTAGCTCATTACCTGAATCCCAACATCGAGATCATCGCAGGAGAACCCGCAGGGGCAGACGATGCCTACCGCTCCTTTCATGCCGGCTACATCATCCCACAAACGGGCCCAATGACCATCGCCGATGGCTTACTTACCTCCTTGGGAACCCTCAACTTTGCCTTGATTCAGGCCCATGTGCGTGATATTTTACTCGCTACTGATCCCCAAATCATCGAGGCGATGCGCCTGGTTTACGAGCGCATGAAAATCATCATCGAACCCTCCTGCTCCGTTCCGCTAGCAGCCTTACTAGCAAACAAGGAGCGCTTTGCTGGAAAAAAAGTAGGGATCATTCTCTCCGGAGGAAATGTGGATTTGGGGAAGTTGCCTTTTTAAACGCCAAAAAAATAATACGCACAAAAAAACCCGAATCAGTACTGATTCGGGTTTTTTGTTTGCTACTCCTCCGAATTATTTCTTCTTACTCTCGGCCACCGCATGGTGTGCAGCGCGGGCTGCAAAAGCCATGTAGGTCAAGGAAGGGTTTTGGGTAGAGGTAGAGGTCATCGATGAGCCGTCGGTCACGTACACATTCGGCACGGCGTGCAACTGGTGGTTGGCATTCAACATGGAGGTTTTTGGATCCTTACCCATACGTACCCCGCCCATCTCGTGGATATCCAAGCCTGGAGCCTGCTTGCTGTCGGAAGTTTGGATGTTGGTAAAGCCCGCCTTCGTAAACATCTCCGTCATCTGCTCGAGATAGTCTTTCACCATCTTCTCGTCATTGTCGTCGTAGTCCATGCTGACCTTGAGTTGGGGAATTCCCCACTCGTCTTTCAAACTCCCATCTAGCGCTACGTAATTGCTTTCCTTCGGCAAGGTCTCGCCCATCATGTGGGAACCCACATGCCAAGGTCCATAGTTCGCTGGATTGAGCAGGTTGTTTTTCAAGTCCATCCCAATGCCACTCGTATCTGGTCCTGAGCCACGGCCAGCAGAGAAGCCCGCCGCATAGCCCCGAAGGAAGTCAGTTTCTTGTTTGTACACATTTCGGAAGCGTGGGAAATACCCACTGGTAGGTCTTCCTCCCGAGGTGGTGTACTCGGCATGACCTTCGTGTTCCCCGGACACGCGAGCCCGGTAATTGTGGAAGGCTACGTACTTGCCCAATACTCCACTGTCGTTCCCTAATCCATTCGGGAAGCGAGTGGAGGTGGAATTCAACAAAATCGCGTTCGTATTGAGTGCTGCTGCATTGATAAAGAGCACGTCCGCGTAAAATTCTTCGACTTCTTTGGTCAAGCGGTCGATGATGCGAACGCCTGTGGCTTTGCCTTTGGCTTCGTCATAAATCACAGAATGCACCACCGCATCCGGTCGCATGGTCAGGTTGCCCGTCTTCAGCGCCCAAGGAATGGTGGAAGAGTTGGAACTGAAGTAGCCCCCAAACGGACAGCCTCGCTGGCATAAGTTGCGGTTTTGGCAGGATCCTCTGCCTTGTGCGGCAAAAGCCTCTGCACTTCCATGGATGTGTGCACAGCGTGCAGAAATCACGTGGCGCTCCCCGCCGTACTGCTTCTTCATGGTCTCTGCAAAGTACTTCTCGACCACATTCAAGTCGTAGCCCGGTAGAAATTCTCCATCCGGCAAGTGAGCGATACCGTCCTTAAAGCCGGCAACGCCAGCAAACTTCTCGACATGGCTGTACCATTTTTCGATGTCCTTGTAGCGAATCGGCCAATCCACCGCAAAGCCATCACGGGCAGGGCCTTCAAAGTCAAAATCGGACCAGCGCTGCACCTGTCGCGCCCACATAAGGGATTTTCCCCCTACCTGATAGCCTCGGATCCAATCAAAGGGCTTTTCTTGCACGTAGGGATGCTCTGCGTCCTTGACAAAGAAGTGCATGGCATCTTCTCGGAAGGCATAGCACTTGCTGATAACCGGGTTTTCCTCCTTAATCTTTTCGGTAAGTTGTCCCCGATGGGGAAATTCATGCGGGAGCATGTTGGTGGTCGGGTAGTCCTTGAGGTGTTTGACATCAGGACCGCGCTCGATCATGAGGGTTTTTACCCCGAGGTCACATAATTCTTTTGCTGCCCAGGCACCACTGATGCCTGAACCGACCACAATGGCCTGATACGTACGCTCCTGCGTACTGCGTAAATTGAGATTAGCCATTGACTCTTGTTTTTTGAATATCGGCGATTAGGACTGCCCCATTGTATTCACCAGGAATCAAGGAGTAGGGGATGATTTCGGTTTGGATGTATTCAGAGACCATGTAACCCTGAATGGTAAAGCGCTTGGTGCTGCTCAAGAAATAGCCCACTTGGGCAAGGACAGTTCCCTCGGGGTTTTCATCCCCAGTAAGTGCGAGCCCTTGAAGCAAAAAGGTTTCTTTTTCCTTGCTGCTTAAGTCTGCAAATTTCTTTCCAGCAGTTTTTTCTGCATACTCAGGGAATGCCTCTAATCCTGCGGTGAACTTCTCTTGATTTTCTTTGGTAAAGCAATCGTTCACCATCACGAGGATAAAATCAGGCACGGCTAGGTCCAAGGCGCCTTTGATCTCTCCGGCAGGAATGATGCTGTCGGAAATGGCTGCAATGAGGGCTTTTTGTGTGGCCGTAATTTTGAGTTTTTCGTAGGCGGCAAGGATGTCTTCCTTGCTAAAATCGCAGGAGGGGATCAGTGCTAGCCCTCCAGAAATCAGGGCGATATGCCGTAACGCATGACGTCTGTTCATAGAAATAGGTTAAAATTTGG
>JBILBQ010000144.1:0-4953 GCA_044353615.1 Algoriphagus sp.
TGCGACATTGATTTCAGTGATTTTTCCGGTACCCTTCAGTGTCTTGAACGCCCGGTCAAGCTTCAAACTTAAATTATCAAACATGCTGCTATACTGCTATTTCATGCAAAAGTAATGAATTTGAAGCTTTGCTCGACAATACTAACCGGGATTTAAGTGATCCCAGTAGGTAGATTTTGGTCCATCCCCATTTTCTTTCACCTACCCCTACAAAAAGGAAGGAACACCCGGCATGGCCTTTCCCCCGAATTCCTTAATTTGCGGTTCAATCCGCTGAACTCCTGCATGAAGATTCAATTTCAAAAAGACATCCTTCCCCATCTCCTCGGCATCGCCTTCTTTTACCTGCTCGTGGTGGGGTATTTTTCTCCCCTTGTTTTTGATGGACAGATCATCTTCCAAGGTGACATCCTACAGTGGGAAGGCTCCGCGAAAGAGGTGCTCGACTACCGTGCCGCTACGGGGGAACAAGCGCTCTGGACGAACCGTATGTTTGGTGGAATGCCCACCTACTTCATCAGCCTGGAGTTTGCCGGAGACATCACCAACCTAGCCATCTCCATCCTCACGCTAGGCCTACCACACCCCATCAACGGCCTATTTTTTGGAATGCTCGCCATGTACCTCTTGCTGATTTCCTTTGGGGTGCGCCCTATTTTCGCTGTTGCCGGGGCTATTGCATTTTCCTTCAATACCTACAACCTCCTCTCCTTGGAGGCAGGTCACAATGCTAAAATATGGGCGGTATGCCTAATTCCTTTGATATTAGCGGGTATCCACCTGGCCTTCGATAGCAAACGACTTCTCGGCGCAGCGCTACTGGGACTTGGACTGCTGCTGCAACTCAAGTTTAACCACCTTCAAATCACCTACTACACGCTACTTATCGCGGTTGTCTACGTGATCACCCGACTTGCGTATGATTGGAAAAAAGAAGGACTTGCTAGCCTATCCAAAACAATCGCCCTGTTGACTTTGGGTGCGGTACTTGGGGTTGGTGGAAATTTGGGCAGAATCGCCACCGCTTTGGATTACAGCCCTTACTCCACGCGAGGAAAGGCCACCATCGAAACCGCTGGTGCAGGACTCGACAAGGACTATGCTTTTGGCTGGTCCAATGGCATTTTGGAGAGCATGACCCTCCTCGTTCCTGACTTTTACGGAGGGGGAAGCACGACTCCACTTCCCAAAGACTCTGCTTCCGAAAAAGCCCTTCGAAATCAAGGCCTTGAATCCGGACAAGTGAATGACTTCGTCAAAGGAGCACCTACCTACTGGGGGGATCAACCCTTCACGGGTGGACCTATTTACGGCAGTGCAATTCTGGTATTCTTAGCCATCTTAGGCATCTGGGTAGCACCACGTGCCAGCCTGATTACTTTTGGATCCATCATAGTGCTCTCTCTGATGCTCAGCTGGGGCAAAAATTTGGCCTGGTTCAACTACACTTTATTTGACATTTTACCCGGCTACAACAAGTTTAGAGCCGTATCTATGGCATTGGGCATGACCCTTTTCGCGATTCCAGTACTTGGAATGATTGCCTTGGAAAAACTGACGCAAACCAAAGCACTAAAGCCCCTATTGATTTCAGGAGGGATAGTGGCCGGGATTACCCTGCTGCTGGCTGTAATAGGAACTGCATTCTTCCGTTTTGAAGGAGCCGGAGATGCCAATTACCCAGATTGGCTCGTCACGGCACTGCAAGCAGATCGCAAAGACCTACTCGCCTCCTCGGCTTGGAAAAGCTTTGCCTTTGTGACATTGGCTATGGGGATGATATATTTCTACCTCAAAGGCAAAATCTCAGACCTAGTCCTAGGCCTTGGATTGATTACCTTGATTACACTCGATGTATGGACCATCAACCGTCGCTATTTCAATGACGATTCCTTCAAGGGAAATCCATCCCGAGAGTTTTTTGCGGAGACGCCAGCTGAAAAATCTATCGCTGCCGACAAGGGCTACTTCCGAGTGCTGCCTCTCACGGAGGGACTCACTCAGGGCGCACGAACCAGCTACCGATTCAATAGCCTAGGTGGCTACCATGGAGCCAAACTTCGCCGCTACCAAGATTTGGTGGATTACCAGATGGAGTTTGAGCTACAAGAATTTATCAAAAAAGCACAAGAGGGCAACTTTGACTGGGCAAGCATGGGCACCATCAACATGCTCAACGCCAAATACCTCATTGCTGGAGTAGATACCAATGCAGTATTTGAAAACCCAGAAGCAAATGGCTCTGCTTGGGTTCCTAGTCAACTTGTCCCTGTAGGCAGCAACAAAGAGGAAATGGACAAGCTTGGTACCATCGACACCAAAACGCAAGCCACCATCAATAGCAAGGAATTTGGAGCGCAAAAAGCAGGTGCAGGAAAAATAAGCCTCACAAAGCATGCTCCCAACGAACTGACCTACCGAGCAGAAATGACCACTGCAGGCTTGGGGGTATTTTCTGAAATCTACTACCCAGCAGGCTGGACCGCCAAGTTGGATGGCAAGGAAGTTCCAATCCTTCGAACCAACTACCTCCTACGCGGACTTCAGCTTCCTGCAGGAACTCACGAAATTGTCTTTACCTTTGCCCCCACAAGTTACAGCGCTACCAAAACTCCAATGATTCTGTTTCAGTATGCATTGGTGATTTTGTTGATCGCTGGACTAGTTACCACCTACCGAAAATCAGATGCAAGCCGCTGAAGAACAAGATAAAGTCGTTCGCTTCTACGACCAATTTGCCGAGAAGCAAGAGAAAACAGGCATCAACTCCCGACATTTAAGTATCCTGGATAAGGTAAAACAAGCCGGTTTGCAGGCGCAGCACCGCATCTTGGAAGTGGGTTGTGGCATCGGCACGGTATCCCACCTGTTGGCGACTCAAGTACCCCAAGGAGAGGTGCAGGCAGTGGACATCTCACCAGAAAGTATCGAAAAGGCTCGCGTGCTTTGGAAAATGCAAGGCAACCTGAAGTTTGATGTGTCAGACATGTCTGACTTCAACTTGCCTGGTAAGACATTTGACTTTTTTGTGTTCCCAGATGTATTGGAGCACATTCCTGTGGCCCAGCATGCACAGTTATTCAAAAATATTCAAGCACATGCACACCAAGATTCGGTGTTGTTTGTTCACATTCCTGCACCCCGCTACTTGGAGTGGATGATCGCCAATCAACCGGAGAAACTGCAAGTTATCGACCAGCCATTGGATACCGGAATTCTGGTACAGACCTTAGGAGCAGCTGGTTTTTACTTGGAAAAAATGGAAACCTACGCCCTCTTTTTCGAAGAAAAAGACTACCAATATTTTGTCTTCCGCTCTTCCAAAAAATTGCAGCAATCCACTGCAAAAAGTAAGTGGCAGGTCCTTAAAGAACGAATTCTCATCCGTTTGAAATACGGAATCACGAGTTAAAAAATCATCGAATGAACATCAAAGCCGGTACCGTAGTAGGCCTTACCTACGAACTCAAAGTAAGCAAAGAGGAAGATGAAATTGAATCTGCACCCTTCAGTGTAGAGGTTCGAGAAGCAGACGATCCCTTTTACTTTCTATTCGGACAGAGTGGCTTGCCTGAAAAATTTGAAGAGCTCCTCGAAGGCAAGAAATTGAATGAAGAGTTTTCCTTCACATTGACTACAGAAGAAGCTTATGGAGAGGCGGATGAAGAACTCTTGGTGACATTGCCCGTAGAGCAGTTTTCCAAGGAGAGAGGCTTCAGCCCATCCATGCTTGAAGAGGGTAATTTTCTCCCGCTTGTCGATGAAAATGGCTACCCCATGCAAGCGAAGGTTTTGAAAAATATGGGAGAAGAGTTGCTGCTTGACTTCAACCATCCCTTAGTTGGGTTTGACCTGCACTTTGAAGGCAAAGTCATCGAAGTTCGAAAAGCCACCAAAAAAGAAATTGAGCAGGGGCATTTGGAAGAAGAAAATAGAAATTAGGGTAGAAATACAGTAGAAAAAGACTTCGCTTCGCCTGCCTGCGGTTGGCAGGCTTCGTGAAATAAATGGAAATAGCAGCAGAATCTCCTATTTCAACTTATTTCGATTGGGATTCAATTAGATATAACCACGAAGAATAGTTACTGCCATTTTCTCAAAAATAATTGAGGATTAAGCCTCAACTATTTCTTGGTACTTGGTTCTTTGTACTTCGTACTTTATACTTTTTCTAGGATTTCAGCACCAATACTTTTTCCTCTTGAATATGCAGGTACACGCGGTCTCCGATTTGGTACTTGCGCCCCGGATCATCCACTTCCCAAAGCTGTCCATCTTCCCGCAAGCGAACTTGCAGGGTATTGTAATGAACCAAAAACCGCTGGTCTACCACATGCCCAACGAAACCACCACGCGTACGAATCCGGATATCGGCGGGACGGATGTAGGCTTGCTCCCGATCTGGAAGGGCATTGATGGAAGAAAAAAGTCGCGCCACATACTTGGATTTTGGATGTTCACAGAGCGCTTTGGAATTCCCCTTTTGGGTGATTTTGCCCTTTTGGAGCACCACTAGGGAATCCGTAAGCCAAAGGGCATCGTCCAAATCGTGCGTTACAAAAATGACGGTAGTGTCCATCTCTTGGAGGAGCTCCTTCAATTCCTGGATCAACTTTCTCTTCTGAATCGCATCCAAGTGGCTAAAAGGCTCATCTAGCAACAGTACCTCCGGTTCCACCGCGAGCGCTTGTGCAATGGCCACCTTCTGCTGCTGCCCCCCACTGAGTTGCTTGGGAAGCCGGTCCTTGTAGGGAGTCAAGCCGAGTCGATCCAGCAAATGCGTTACCCGTTGCTTTCGGTAGCCTTCTTCGTAGTTCAACAGCGGACGCGTGATATTTTCCTCCACCGTCGTATTCGGAAAAAGCTGGTAATCTTGATGGATCAGTTTGATCTCGTCGTAGCCAGGAACCAACTTTTCAGCTGGGCTTTCAATTTTCTTCCCATCCAGCAGGA
>JBILBQ010000064.1:0-16151 GCA_044353615.1 Algoriphagus sp.
AATTTTTCTATTTGAGCCTTTAGGTTTTTGTTCCGGATCTGGATGTAAATCTCAGTTCCCACCTTGCTGTAGGCAGTTTGGACATACCCCATCCCGATGCCAAGACCCATACTCGGAGACTGAGTACCGGAAGTAACTTCTCCAATTACCTCTCCAGCAGTATCCACAATCGGATAATGCCCTCTAGGAATACCTCGCTCCTGCATGATAAAGCCGACCAACTTGCGACTTACCCCTGCTTCTTTTTGTTGCTTCAAGGCTTCGGAATTGGTGAAGTCTTTGGTGAATTTGGTAATCCAACCCAAACCTGCCTCAATGGGAGAAGTGGTATCGGTGATGTCGTTGCCATACAAGCAATAGCCCATCTCCAAGCGTAAGGTGTCTCGAGCACCCAAGCCAATCGGCTGAATGCCATACGATGCACCTGCTTCAAAAATCTTTTTCCAAACCAGCTCTGCGTCTGCATTTTTCACATAAATCTCAAATCCTCCGGCACCAGTATAGCCTGTTCCTGAGATAATTACATCCGCGATGCCCGCAAAGTCGCCGATTGCAAAATGATAAAACTTGATATCTGCTAACGATACCGACGTCAAAACCTGCATGGCTGCAGCTGCCTTAGGTCCCTGCACGGCAAAAAGACAATATTCGTCTGATGCATTGCGAAGACTTGCTCCCATGGTATTGTGAGCGTTGATCCAAGCCCAGTCCTTGTCGATATTGGAGGCATTGACTACCAGCATGTATTTTTCCTCTGCCATTTTGTAAACAATCAAATCATCTACAATTCCTCCATCTTCATTGGGGTAGCAGGAATACTGCGCCTGACCGATCACCAAAGTAGATGCATCGTTGGAGGTCACTTTCTGGATCAGTGCCAAAGCCTGAGGTCCCTCAACAAAAAATTCACCCATGTGGGAAACATCAAAAACACCTACTCCTTGACGAACGCAAAGATGCTCTTCGATGTCTGAGCTGTAGCGAACTGGCATCATATAGCCTGCAAAAGGAACCATTTTGCCTCCTAAAGCCGCGTGAAGATCATTTAAAGGGATGGTTTTGATGGGTGTTTCCATTGGGATGTGTCGAATTATTCGAGAGCAAAGGTAAGCAATGCCCTAAAAAATGGGGTCGCCAAACAGATATATTTTGAGGCCAGACACAAAAAAAGCAGCTCGTTGGAGCTGCCTGCCTTATTCTATTTTGGGTCGCTTAGACGGAGAAACTTTCTCCGCATCCACAAGTTCGGCTCGCGTTGGGATTTACAAATTGAAAACCCTTTCCATTGAGCCCATCGGAAAACTCCAAGGTCGTGCCTACTAGGTACAAGAGACTTTTTTTGTCCACCAAGATTTTTACGCCTTTGTCCTCAAACACATGGTCGCTTTCTGCGAATTGCGCATCAAAGCCCAATTCGTACATCAAACCCGAACAGCCTCCACCTTTCACGGAAACGCGAATGTTTTCTTGCTCCATTCTCCCCTCTTCTTTCTTCAATTCAAGAATTCTCTCTTTGGCTTTGTCAGAAACGGTGATCATATCTTTATATCTTTACGCTTTGGTTGGTCACTTCTTCCCTTTTAAACTGCTTCGAGAAGAAAAAGATTCAGTCAAAGATACAAATTAATGGCATGAGGAAAATCGAACATCTTGGAATTGCGGTTGCCGACCTAAAAAAATCCAATGAACTCTTTCAAAGGCTGCTAGGCAAGGCACCCTACAAATCAGAAACTGTTGCTTCCGAAGGGGTTGAAACCAGCTTTTTTCAAGTGGGCGACACCAAAATCGAGTTGCTCCAAGCCAGCTCACCGGATTCCCCCATCGCCAAATTCATTGAAAAAAAATCAGAAGGCATCCACCACATCGCTTTTGATGTGGAAGACATCTATGCCGAGATGTCCCGACTGAAAGCCGAAGGTTTTGAGATTTTAAATGAGGTTCCCAAAAAAGGAGCCGACAACAAAATCGTAGTATTTCTACATCCCAGGAGCACAAACGGCGTGTTGGTGGAATTGTGTCAAACAAATCCCAACTCAACGAATTCTTAAAAATCATCCCCAACTAAATTATAGCCTTTTAGCGCTACAACTAGAAAAAGCATGTCTGAGAAAAGAACTGAAATCAGTGAATTAGGAGAATTTGGCTTAATTGACCAGCTCGCCAAAGGTGTGGTAATCAAAAATCCATCCACATTGAAGGGGATTGGTGACGATGCGGCAGTACTCGATGCAGGGGATCAAGTAACTGTAGTGAGCACCGACTTACTTTTGGAAGGGGTACATTTTGACCTTGCCTACACGCCACTTCCACACCTAGGTTTCAAGGCTGTAGCGGTAAATGTCTCCGACATTGCTGCCATGAATGCCATTCCTACACAGATTACAGTAAGTCTCGCCCTATCCAATCGATTTTCGGTAGAAGCTGTTCAAGCGCTTTACGAAGGAATCTACGCCGCTTGCGAGCAGTACGCTGTGGATTTGGTAGGTGGAGATACCACCGCCTCCCGTTCTGGACTTGTGATTTCAGTAACCGCTATGGGTCAGGCCAAAAAAGAGCAACTCTCCTACCGCTCAGGTGCACAAGTGAATGACATTCTCTGCGTGACCGGTGACCTAGGAGCTGCTCTAGTGGGATTGCAGGTCTTGGAAAGAGAAAAACAAGTCTACCTCTCCAATCCATACATGAAGCCTGAACTGGAAAAATACACCGTAGTGACCAGCCGCCAACTCCGTCCAGATGCTAGAATGGACATCATTCACGAGCTTCGAGAATTAGGTGTGGTACCGAGCAGCATGATCGATATTTCCGATGGGCTAGCCTCTGAGATTTTCCACCTTTGCAAAGCCTCAGGCGTTGGCGCGACCATTTACGAAGACAAGCTTCCAATCGACAAGCAAACTTTTGACACGGCAGTCGAACTCAACCTAGATCCCATTACCTGTGTAATGAACGGCGGAGAGGATTACGAATTGCTGTTTACGATTGACCAGAAGGATTTCGCCAAACTCGAAAAACACCCCGATGTGCATTTTATAGGGCACATCACGAAAGCAGAAGAAGGAAAATTCCTGGTTACCAAAAGCGGAACCGCGGTGCAAATCAAAGCCCAAGGCTGGAAGCACTTCTAAGCCAAACAATTCCCAACTAGTTTACCTTAGGTCGCATCCCTTTAAAAAATTACCAAAGGAAGAAGCTTTTTTTATGTAGTAGAACTTGCTGTGGTCCGTGGTCTGTCGACCGTTGACCAACTGCATAAATTTGGTTATTACTCATCTGAAAAGATTAAACCTTGTTTTTGGTGTCCATATGAATGGTTACAGGCCCATCGTTGATTAGACTTACCTTCATGTCTGCTCCAAAGGTACCTGTGCCGATGGATTTGCCCAGTTCTGCCTCAAAAACGGTGATTGCTTGCTCGTACAAGGGTAGTGCTATCTCAGGTCGAGCTGCTTTAATGTAAGACGGGCGATTGCCTTTTTTGGTACTTGCATGAAGGGTAAACTGTGAGACTATCAACAACTCACCTCCAACATCGAGTAGGCTCTTGTTCATCACTTCCTGTTCATCGGGGAAAATCCGAAGGTTGACTATCTTCTTGGCAAGCCATTCGATGTCTTCTCTCCCATCCGCCTCTTCAATTCCCAAAAGCACCAACAATCCCGTTCCTATTTCAGATTTAACTTTTCCATCAATCCTCACCGAGGACTCTGAAACTCGTTGAATAACTGCAATCATGCGCCTAATTCTTGCATTTTACCAGATAGAAAGCAATCCACACTACTTTTTGAATCGCTGAGCGCCACATTCACCAGGGATTTGGCTACGACATGGTCTCGAATGGGACGAATATTTTTTCCAAGTTTGAGCCAAGTCAAGGGCATCATCAAAAAGGTAGCCACTTGCTCACCAAAACGAAATTCATGGCGAGCTCCCAACAGCAAGGAAGGACGAAATAGTCCTAAATAGGTGAATTCTAGTGACTTTAAATCCTCTTCCGTCTTGCCTTTAACTTGGTTATAAAAAATAGAAGATTGGGGATTGGCTCCCATCGCAGAGACATACAAAAACTTGGAAGCCCCTAATTTTTTGGACCAAGAGGCAAACTCAAGCACCAAATCGTGGTCTACTGCGTAAAATTTATCCTTGGACCCCACCTGCTTGATGGTCGTGCCCACGCTACAGAAAGCATGTACTGTCATCTTTTTTTCCTGCAGGGCAAGGACCAAAGGCTGGTATGCTCCTCCCAAAGACTGTGCATTAATCTGGTCTTCCCAGGGCCAAGAAGTTAACTTAGGCATGTCCCCATCGATTTGGAGCAGTTTTTCGTGCTTCAAGGCAAGGCTCCTCCGCCCAACACTGATCACATAGCTGTAGGCAGCATTTCGAAGGAGTTGATGCAGCAACTGCATCCCGACTAATCCAGAGGTTCCAGAAATCAAAGCAATCGTCATGGAATCAAAGTTGAAGAAATTAATGGATAGATTTCACTTTCGAGGTCTTTCTGTTTGTTTTTGGCATACCAAAGATGCACTTCTTCCAAAAAATCTGAATAGGATCGGCCTTCTGAATTTTGCTTAAATGCCGCATGAAGATCTAGTAGGTATTTGGGTTTCGGCCCCCATGTAAATAATTCTTGCTGTAAGTCCGCAGTCATCGCCACCAATTTGGGAATAGATCGATTTCCCTTCGTCAGGTAGGCATCCATCAAATCTGGATGCTCGTCTCGAAGCACAATCTTGATCGTGATAAGGGGGTTCAGATCCGCCAGCTTAGCTAAGTGCGGAATCGACTGGGCACCATCTCCGCACCAAGCTTCGGTAATCACCACCCAAACCTGTGGCTGATTGACCTGAAGGAGCAACTGTTCCAAGGCCTCTGACACCTTGCTTGTTTTATTCCAACGAATCATGCGTTGCAAGCAGATGCGCGTGTAGGCGAGGTATTCCTCGCTTTGGTTGGCACCAGTGGTACGGTTTTCTTGAACAAGGCGCTCGGTCAATTCAACGAATTCGGAGTAAGAAAATCCTCCATCAAGCAAGGTTGAGTTGACGGGGTAGCGCAACGATTTCATAGTATGGAATTTGACTGGCAACCTTAGTATTTTAGAATTGGTTCAAAAAATCGTGATTTCACACGATTGACTCCAATTCTTAAGTACTTGATTGTGTTTTTTGGTGAAATCTAGCTTAAAAATAGACATTGATCTCCGCCTTCACCTTGCGAATGGCCAATGCAATTGGGTCATTTTTACGGTCAAAGGACTGAGTCAAGATCACCTTTGCCAAGTCTACACCGGAAGCGGATGAATTCAGTTGTTGACGGCTCACATTGATGCGAGAGATGACTTCTTCAACTGCAATTCGCACTGCATCCCAGGTATCTTCTGAAAAATACACTTGCTGGCTTGCATTGTGATTAAACTCCTCCCTAATTTCTGAGATGAGGTGATGATGCAGTTCCTCCGCAGAAAACTGTCCAGGTAACGACCGACGGATCACTTGAGCTGGCGTAATGCGTTCCAGCAGGAGGCAAAGCCGTTCCGCAGCTTGAAGCCGAATGGGTAGCACCACATTCGCTTGCTGGCTTCGAAGATCCAACTTTAATTTCTCCTGTTCTTTGGATAAAAAAGAAGCTACTACCAAATACATCCCGTAGAGCACTGCAGCAGCAGGAAGAAGTATTTTTAAAAGTTCGAGAAGGTAAGTCATGTCAAAATTTTAATTCGAATATCTGCAATTCTTTGTTGCCAAAAAACTTAGCAAACGAGTAATTTTGTAATCCAAGTTGAATTAATCCATAAACTTGGTGATTTTTAACCCATGTTAACTCCCATAGAAATAACGCCCAAAGCAGCCCTTGAAATCAAGCACATCATGGCTACCAAGAATATCCCCCTGGATTACTTTCTACGGGTAGGCGTCAAAGGTGGGGGTTGCGGAGGAATGGCTTTTGCCCTAGGTTTTGATAAGTTAAAGCCGGAGGATCAGCGCTATGAAGTTCAAAATATCCCCGTACTCATTGAAAAAAAACACCTCATGTTTTTGATGGGGATGCAATTAGATTTTTTCGAGGGGGATGAAGCGAGAGGATTCACATTTATCAACCCAAGTATTCCCAAACGGCACGACCTTTAATTTACTCTAATTAAGCCCTGCGGCTACCAGAACTTACTACTCTTCAAAACCAGGTTTTACCTGATCCCAAAAGTCGTCCAAGGCAATTATTCTCGGTTTGAGAAAAGAAATGATGCGGGGCCAATCTTCTGAATTGAGAACATTGACCTCTTCAAGGATACATTCGATTTTGGAAGTGAGTTGACCTAAGTCATTCGCTACGTGCAACTTCCAGGACCATTCTTCCTGCAAGCATCCTTCAAAGATTTTTTTAAGTTGACCAAATTGATCGAGCACCAACTCCTGCATTTCTAAATCAGCATGTGCCAGTTCGATGGCAATCGCTGCATAATCTCGCTCTGCACGCATTCGGAAATAAATATCCTTTACTCCTGTCTTGTAATTGGGCCAATTGATTCTCCTCCCTTGTGCATTGGGAACGGGCTTCATGTATTGCCCAAAAGTTATCCAAAACTCCGTTCGGATTTTCGAGAGTTCCGCTCGGGTATACATCCTTCTCTCAAGTAAAATCTTCAGGATAGAACAAGCTGACTCCAGAAAAATCAACCAAACCTCCTATGGCTGGTTGCTGCTTTTTGAGTGTAATACGAATTTGGTCTACCTCAGGAAAAGCGGCTCGAATGTCCTGAATAATTCCATAACCCAGATGCTCGAGCAACTTGACACGTTGGTCCATGCGGGCTTTCACCAGGCTGTAGAGTTGCGCATAGTCGATGGTCCCTTCTAGGCGGTCTGTCTCCATAGCCACCTGAAAATTGGTATGAAGTTCTAAGTCTACCGTAAATCGATTGCCGAGCACGTTTTCTTCAGGATACACGCCATGGTACCCAAAAAACTCCATCCCCTCGAGCATTACTTTTCCCATCAGTCGAATTGATCAAAAAATGAACCTGAAGTTGGTTTGTTGTCCTCTTTCTTTTGATCCTCTGGTACGGAGGGAGATTCTTCATCGTCTAATTTCTCGGATTGACTTTTAGGCGTGTTTTCTAGCTCCTCTTCAAATTCTTCATCTAAGTCAGCTTCAACCTGTAAATCTTCTCCCAAATCATCGGAATCAACAAGAGCATCAGAAACAAGTTCTTCTTCTGAAGTCAAATCCTGCTCAATTAATTCCTGAGATACGATGGGTTCCTCTTTTTCTTCACTAATGATGGGCTGCGATTCCTTCTGGTCCTCCTTTGCTTCTAGTACTGGTTCAACTAGACTGGGAGCACCTTGCGGAGCAAGTGCATCAATATTTGCAGCTGAAAAATAATTAGTACGGGACAGCTCCTCAGCCTTAAATTGGTAAGCTTTCCCATCAATTCGTGAGAAGTGTGTTTCTGATAGTTCAATTTGATTCAGGGCATCTTGCGATAATCTACGTAAGCTTTTGACCAAACCCTCACGCTGTTCAACTAAGCCTTCGTAGCTTTTGATAAGATCTTTTACATGCTCGATCAAATCCCGCATGGTCTCTTTTGCATTTTCTTCTGCAGCTTGCGTAATCAATCTAGATTGCTCTTGGGAATACGTTCCCAATTGCTCAGCGTAGCGCTGCGCCTCCTTAGTGGTATGTTCAGCAAGTTGATTTGCCTCTGCAATTATTTGATCTGCAGCCTCTGACGCTTCGTTCATGATGGCGGCACCGGTATCTTCAGCAGTTTTAAGAGTTCGAAATAAAGAGTCCTCCACATCCTTAAGCCGCTTTGCCTCCCCTTCTACTTGTTGCAAGCGACTTCTGAGCTCCAAGTTCTCCTGGTTGATCTGCTCCATCACCACGCTCATCTCTTCTAAGAAAACTGCGACTTGTTTTTTTTCATATCCTCTAAATGAGGTTTCAAATACTTTTTGCCGAATGGCTGTAGGAGAAATTTTCATAGATTTTGTGGTTCAATTTGCCAAATTACTATAGATCGGTCGTCTGAAACCGAAACAATAACACCAGAATAGGTACTCCAAAAGACTTTATTTATAGAGGTTCCGTGACCTGCATTCCTAGCCTTATCAATAACTTTAACAAGGTTACGACTTGTCATCTCCCAAATTTTTAGTGATTTATCCATCGAACAAGTCACTAAGAATTTACCGTCTTCACGGAAAGATAAATAATTAATGGCATACAAATGCGCCACTACATTTTCCTCGAGCAAATAGTGGTCTGTATTCCAAAATTTTAAACAGGCATCTCTTGCCCCTGAGACAAGTATTTTCTCATCAGGACTGTATCCCAAGGCAAAAACCGAGTTGCTATGACTCTCAAGGCGGGCAATGGGTACTGCATCAGCAGCGAGATCTAGCACCTGAATGCTGTGATCACTGAAGCCTAAGGCCAAGTGTTTTTTTTCAGGAGCAATGGCAAGTACTCGAATGGATTTGGAAGAAAGCTTAACCTGCCTTTTTACTGCCCTCATTTGCATATCAACCACAATAAGGACCCCGTCCCCGGTTGCAACAAAAAGTTCGTCTCCAAAGACCTTTAAATCAAAAATAGCAGCTGAGCTCAATTTTAAACTCCAGCTCTCCACCTTTTCTTCCAAATCAATCACGTGGATACCCTCGTAGTTGTGACCTACAATTAAAAAATTTCGTTTTGGATCTACTTCTAGGGCGTAAACCGAGTGCGGAAGTCGGGCAAGCAAGAACCCATCTTTTGGATGATCCAAGTCCCATTCCACTACCATCCCGTCACCAGCTCCCGTGTAAAAATAGCGTGGGTCTGCCCCTTCTTTCAAGGCATAGATGCAGTCATTGTGTCCAGTAAGGGTGTGTAATTTTTTTACTAGGATTTTTGACATATCTTCGAACTTCACTCTTAGCTGCGCCTGTAAGGCCTATGCAAACAAAAATAGGAAAAATTGATTCTTCCTCAGCCTTGGCAGTGAAGATAATCGGCACTCTGTCTGAAAAGGATTTAGAATTTTTAAGCTTTCGAGAAAAACTTTCCTTTGCCAATATCTCTCACCCAGAACGGAAAAAGGAATGGGGCACAGCTAGACTTGCCATTCAGGAAGCGTTGGACCTCCTTCAAATCCCTTACCCAGGATTTTTTAAGGACGAGCATGGCAAGTCTCACCCGATGAACGGGCAGGGATTTGTCTCGTTAACGCATACGCGCGGCTATGCTGCAGCTATTTACCACCGTGAACTTCCAGTGGGAATTGACATAGAAGTAATCCGTGAAAAAATCCTTCGCATCGGCACACGGTTTTTGGCAGCCAGCGAGTTGGACTTCCTTCACAGCCATCCTGCACATTACACCATGGCTTGGTCTGCAAAAGAATCTATTTTTAAATGTCACGGCAAAAAGGGGGTATCTCTACGCGAAAACATCTTATTGGAACCTTTTGCTCCAGACGCAACCTTGATCAAGGGGAAAATTCAGGGAACAGATTTTAAAGATCATCACTACAAGGTACAGGTAGAACAAAACGAAAGTCATATCTTGACGTATACCATTTGGTAACTTAAATTTCGTCTCAATGTCCCTGAAATTATTTTTTGTTTGTCTGCTTCTAGTTTTTGGACTTAGCTCCACCACCTACAGTCAAAATTTTACCCAACTTGCTGCGACCGATGCAGTCAGCGGTAGCCTGAAATCCTTGTCTAACTTGGCTAAAGAAAAAGGAGTGGTCCTTATTTTTCATGATCCTTCCTGCCCTTTTGCCAAACTGTATGAAAGCCGAATTAAAGCGCTTAAAACCAAGTTTGAAGCACAAGGAATTGGGTTTGCATTGATCAATCCACAGGCACAAAACAATGAATCTGAACAAACTAGACTTCGGTCCTACACCGATGAAAGTGGACTTAACATCCCTTACTTAATCGATGGAGAACAAGAGTGGATTAAACTTTTTCAAGTGAGTAAAATTCCGGAGGTCATTCTTTTGGTACCCGGAAAAACTGGACTGGAGGTAGTGTTCAAGGGTGCGATTGACAATAACCCACAATTGGAAAGTGCGGTAACTGAAAAATACCTGGAAATGGCGCTGATACAAGTCGTACGCGGTGAAAAACCTACCGTCTCTCAGGTAAGGGCTGTAGGATGCAATATTCGCATCTATTGAGGGCCTAATATTTCCAACAACTCTTTCACTTCGTCCGCTTTATCGGTTTCTCCCAATTTTTCGAATGAAGTAGAAAGATTTTTTAAGAAGCGCAAGACAATCGCCAAGTTGCTGCATGAATCAAAAAAAGCAGGCTGTGGATCAATTTTCAGTTGTTCCAAGAAATTTTTAATGTCTTCTTTTGAAAAAATAACCCCTTTATTAAAGGCATTGATGTAGAAACCTGAATCCTCTTGCTTGTAGATCAAGACAAATAGGTTCGGAAGATTGACCCCATAAATTGGCAAGCCCAATTTCTTGGCAATCAACAGGTAGATACTGCACAAGCTGATGGGGTTTCCTTTTTTGGATTCCAACACCATAGATAACATGCTATTGCTCGGGGAGTGGAAGTTTTTGGTATTTCCAGAAAATTGGAGCTGCTTGAATAGGACATGATTTAGGATTTTCACCTGGTCCAAAGGCTGCAAATCCGAAGCAAAAAAAGTCCAGACCTCTACGTAGAGTTGATGAATTGCTGCCTGCAAGGTTTCCAACTCCAAATCTGGATACTGGTAGGTATTTAAGATCCAGAGTCCTTCCAATAGGTCTTGGTTTTCGGAATCTCTCCAATCTTTCAAACGCTGTTTGACCAAGCCAAACTGCAGGTCATGGACCAAGTCCTCCAATTCCTTCTGTAGTATCGGGTTAAAGCTCTGCTCCCATTTTTGTTCGAGGACCGGAATCACCGCTGCACCCAGTCCAACTAATTTTTCCCGCACATGCTGCTTGACTTCCCAATCGGAGTCATCCAAAAGGGAGATCAAGGCATCAAGCTGAGAAGGAGAAAGCATGGATTAGAAGTCAAGTAGATGGGGTGACTCGAGCTGGGAATTTTAGTTCGAATCTTTTGTTGAATTTATAAAAAAAACCTTCCTGAATCCAAGAAGGTTTTTTTTAAGATTCAAGAAAAAATCAATTCAGTTCAATTTCATTTTTGTAGTCCTTGATGGATCGGTAAATCGCCGAAGCCATGTACTCTTGTCCTTCTTTGGTCATCAAAAATCGTTCTTCTTCTGTATTGGATAAAAACCCGAGTTCTACCAAGACACTAGGCATGGAAGGCGTCCACAAGACATAGAATGGACCCTGCTTTACTCCACGGCTTTTGCGGCCTACCTTATCACGGAACTGACTTTCAATACGGTCAGCCAAGGCAATGCTATTGCCCACATATGCCTTCTGCATCAAGTTAAACATCATGTAAGACTCGGGAGATGTCGGGTCAAAACCTTCGTATTCTTCCTTGTAGTTTTCTTCCAAAAGAATTACTGAGTTTTCCTTTTTAACAACATCAAAATTAGCCTCTGCGTATTTTGTCCCCATCACAAATGTCTCCGTTCCAAAAGCAGACTTGTTAGGTGCTGAATTGGAGTGTATGGAAACAAATAGATCTGCTTTGTTGACATTGGCAATATTGGGTCGCTGCTTTAAGGTAGGAAAGCTATCGTCGGATCTCGTATAAATAACCTCCACATCAGGCATGTTCTCCTTGATGTACTTACCTACCAATAAGGTTACAGCTAAGTTGATGTCTTTTTCTCTTGCTTTGGAACCAATATTTCCTGGATCGCTCCCTCCATGACCTGCATCGAGCACGATTTTTTTCATGCGAAAAGCAGGCATCATTGTTTCATTAGGAATGAATCCTCCAAATAAAAAGGGAAGTAGAATTAGAAACCTTAACAGATTTTTTTTGGTATTAAATCTTTCCATGAGGGCAATCGAGTTAACTTTACACGAAATTAATTTCAAAAATACTAAAAGCGAAAGCACGGGTGGCGAGTTTCAGAGTTCTTTTTTTAGTCCTGATTGCAAGTTGGTGCGTTCACCTGACCGCATCAGCACAGCAAACTACTCGGCCTCAGCGAGAAAGGAGGGCTACCTCCCCGATCGCAGCTTCAGCATTGAGGGGTGACACAACGCTAGCCAAGCAAGATACGCTCGCTCTACTTGACTCGGCAAAAAATGTGCCTAAAAGTGATATTGAAACTGAAATTCTATATTACGCAGAGGATAGTATCATTACAGACTTTACCGAAAACAAGGTTTACCTCTACAAAAAAGCCTGGTTTGAATACGGAAAAATGCGACTCGATGCCGACCGCATCGTCATCGACTGGAAAAATTCAGAACTCTACGCCTACGGAATCGCAGATAGCGTAGGGGTGGTATCAGGCAATCCCTTCTTCAAAGACGGCAACTCGGTGTACGAGATCCGTAAGGAGATGCGCTACAACTTCAAAACCCAAAAGGCAATCATCAAAGATGTAGTCACGGAGCAGCAAGATGGGGTACTTCGTGGAACCACCATCAAGAAAACTGAGGATGGGAGCGTGTACCTAGATCATGGCTACTATACCACTTGCAAACTGACCAAGCCCCACTGGCACATTTCCTCTTCCAAAATCAAATCCATTTCAGGAAAGCAAGTCGTATCTGGACCTTTCAACCTGTATTTTAATGGCATCCCCACCCCGCTCGGATTGCCTTTCGGATTGATTCCTGACACCCCCGAAGAGAAGGCGTCAGGAATCATCTTTCCATCCTACGGCAGGGAGCAGGTTCGTGGATTGAGTTTGAGGGACCTCGGCTATTACTTTGCATTCAACGACTACATTCACCTTCGTGTCACGGGAGATGTGTATTCCAAAGGAGGATGGGGAGTCAAATCCCAATCCATGTACACCAAGAAATACCGCTACAGCGGTGGGTTTAACATGGACTTTCAAAAATTTATCAGCCCAGAGACAGAACTCATCCCGCTCAACTACAATACCTTCCGAGTACAGTGGAACCATAGCCCCATTACGCGAGGAACAGGCAGATTCTCTGCTTCGGTGAATGCGGGTTCGACGAGTTATTTCAATAACGTAGTCAACCCGAACAACTTTGCCAACAATGTCACTGGGGATCTAAGCTCGAATATTTCCTACTCCAAAACTTTCGCAGGCACCCCCTTCTCCATGTCTGCCAATCTTCGACACTCCCAAAGTGTGCAAACCGGTGAAGTACGATTGGACCTACCTACCATAGGCATCAACATGAATCGGCAGAGCCCCTTTCAAAATGTCAAGTTTGAGCCCCTCAAAACCTTAAACATTGCGTGGAATTTCAATCTCCAAAACTCCATTACCAACCGCATCAAAACCTTTGGGCAAGCCAGTCAAGTGGATGGACCCCAAACCATTCCTTTCAACATGGATAACCTTGGACTGCTGCTTAGAAATGGAAACAATGGAGCCCGAAACACCATTCCCATCAGTTCCAATTTCTCTTTATTCAAGTACTTTACCGGTACCGCTTCGGCCAATTACAATGAGCTCTGGTACATGCAGCGGTTCAACTACAGCTACAACTCCACCACTGATAAGGTAGAGCAGGTGAAGGAGGATGGATTTAATCGGGTAGGATATTACAATACTTCCTTTGCGATGAATACCAACTTTTATGGTTTTTACAACTTTAAGCCATCGGGCAAATTGCAAACCATTCGCCACCACATGGCCCCTACCTTTGCTTTCAATTTCAATCCTGACTTTTCGGATCCTGCCTATGGCTACTATCAGGAAGTTCAATCCGATAAATCGGGAAGAATGGCTCGATTTTCGAGACATCAAGGCTTAATCTTTGGGGATGCTCCAATTGGTGAGTCAAGAGCCTTAAGTTTGGGTCTTCGAAATGTGGTGGAAGCAAAAATCAAAACGCAGACAGACAGTACTGAAGGAGAATTCAAGAAAATCCCGTTGTTGGAGTCCTTCAACATCAATACCGCTTACAATTTTGCTGCAGACTCCTTTCAACTCTCTCCTTTCCAGCTCTCCGCGCGAACAACCTTATTTGAGCAAAAGCTATCCGTCAACGTAAATAGTACCATCGACCCCTATGCAACACTCGCTACCCTTGGGTCAGATGGAATAACCCGCTATAGCAGTAGCAAGGAATATGCTTGGAAGAAGGGACAGGGAATTGGAACCATTAGAAGTGCCTCCTTAAACCTAAACGCCTCGCTGAACCCAAAAAATGGCCAAAATCCTGGGGAGGTGCGGGATGAATTAACACAGGATTTTATCCAGCAAGGGGGTGTCATGAATCAATTCGTGGAAAATGAAATCAATCGAATCGTGGCAGATCCAAGCCAATACATCGATTGGGAAATTCCTTGGAATTTAACCCTAGGCTACAACCTAGCCTATGCAAAGCAGGTGACCAATACCACCAACATTACCCAAGCCATGAATGTGAGTGGAGACTTGTCCATCTCTGAAAAATGGAAGGTGAATTTTAATACGGGTTATAATTTTGACTCCAAGGAAATTACCCAAACCATGATCGGTATTGCCCGAGACCTTCACTGTTGGCAGATGAATGTCAATTGGGTGCCCTTCGGAAGATTCACCTCCTACAACATAGACATCCGTGTCAAATCCAGCATTTTGCAGGATTTGAAAGTATCGAGAAGAAGAACCTTCTTTGATTTTTAAGTTCAGAAATAAACCTTTCAGGACCTCATTCTCGTTAGGAATACCACATCCCTAATTGCTATACCTACTGCTATGAATTTCCGTATCCTATCAATTTGCTTTGTGCTCTTTTTTGCGAGCATTCTCTTCCCAAGTACTGCTTCTGCACAACTCAAAAAGGTGCTCGACAAGGTAAGTACAGCTACTGGTGGATCTTCCAACCCTTCCCCTGCTGAAATGGCCAATGGCCTGAAAGAGGCCTTAGAAAAAGGAACTGACCTAAGCGTGGATCGACTCAATCTAGAAAATGGATTTCTAGGAAACCCCGCCATCAAACTTCCTTTTCCTGAAGAGGCCATTCAGGTGGAGCGCAGCTTACGGAAAATTGGTTTGGGCAACCTCTGTGATCAGTTGATCACCAGCATCAATCGTGCTGCGGAAGATGCAGTAAAAGAGGCGCGGCCCCTTTTCACCCAAGCCATCAAGGAAATGACTTTTAAGGATGTGCAAGGCATTCTTCTGGGTTCTGAGCGTGCTGCTACCGACTACCTTCAGCAAAGTACCACGGATGGATTGAAAGTCAAATTCGCCCCTCCCATTCAAGCAAGTCTACAAAAAGTTGGTGCCACAGCCCATTGGGAATCCGTCATGACACGCTACAATAAAATCCCCTTGGTCAAGCCAGTGAATACAGACCTAACCGCCTATGTAACCGGCAAAGCATTGCAAGGATTGTTTGTGGAGATCGCCAAAGAAGAATTAGCACTGCGAAAAAATAGCAACTTGAGATCCAGTCCCTTGCTGCAAAAAGTTTTTGGGTTTGCGGACGCACAGAAAAAGTAAGTTGATTATCCGCAATTATGCCAGAAGCTCAGCTCTCCTATTTAAAACTGCGGATAATCGTTGACAGCTGACAGACCATGGTCCACAGCCCATCTAATTGAACTTCGAACCTTGTTTTGTCTGGTCACTTTTACTAAGGCATTAAAAAGTAAAAAGATAGCAGCAAAAAAGTCCAGCAAATGC
This sequence comes from Algoriphagus sp., assembly GCA_044353615.1. GTDB lineage: Bacteria > Bacteroidota > Bacteroidia > Cytophagales > Cyclobacteriaceae > Algoriphagus. The sequence goes on from JBILBQ010000064.1 coordinate 15,709, forward strand.
AGGACTTTTTTGTTTTTGTACAAAGGGAGAAATCTTAGGAATCAATAAGGTCCACAAGCAAGCTCTCCCCTTCTTTGGTCACTTTTACCAATCCTTTTTGGGTCAGTCCTTTGATCGAAACATCCCACTTTTTTCCACTCAGTCCACTTTCCACTTTTAACTCAGGCAAGGAAGCAGGATGCTTGGCTTTCAAGAGTTCTAGGAGTTGCTTCTCCTCTTCAGTCAGCTCAACTGCCTTTTTCTCTGCGCGCATCTGAGGAAAAAACAACACTTCCTGTATGGTAGTATTATCTGTTAACAGCATGGTCAGGCGGTCGATGCCAATCCCCAATCCAGAGGTAGGTGGCATCCCGTATTCCAAGGCACGAAGAAAATCTTCGTCCATGGCCATGGCTTCATCGTCACCTCTAGCGGCAAGCTTCAGCTGTTCCTCAAAGCGCTCG
>JBILBQ010000008.1:0-50361 GCA_044353615.1 Algoriphagus sp.
TTACGGCTAACTCTCCTGTAGGCGATATTTTTATAACTTCTAATTTACAGAAATAAGCGAAAAATCGTTTCGGTTTATTTAGTTAGTTAATCAACCGTGAAAAAATGCAATGGGATTTCTAAGTCAAACTAAAAAGAGGAAATCTGGGATAAAACTAATCTATTCACCAATTCCTTAAAAAATCAAAGCCCAACTCTTGAATTCACTTGTATTCAAAAGCTGGGCGCTGTGATTTTATTTACTTACAGTATCCTGAATGAACTTTTTCAAGTCTTCTCTGAATAATTTTGCAGAAGGCAAATGCGTGTACATCATGTGGCCTGCCTCGTAATACGTCATCTTGATTCGATCGGTGGCAGAAGCAGGTAAACCCATGTGAGAAATCGAGTGCTCCACGCCATGAAATACAGTGGCCAAGTCGTAGTAACCATTCATGATCAAGACCTCCACGTGTGGATCCTTGCTCAAGGCTTCCGCCATGTCAGGCACGGTGGTTACGGCGGCATCAGCACCCCAGAAATTATTTCCTTGGTGCTTCCAATCCCATTTAAACCCTTCTTTGGCATAGGCAGAAGTGGCATACTGCAAATCTTTACTCACACCCAAGCTGCCATGGAAATAATCCAAAAAGCCCATGGTATATGCCGGTGAAATGGCATCACTTTGAGGATCCGTAAAGGCTGACATGGCCATCGGGTCCAAGTTGATGCCTTTGTAACGCGAATCCAATCGACCTACAGTCATACCCTCTTCCCGAAGCAGTTCTTGGTAATATTCTCCTGGAGTGATTCGTAGGTCTGCACGCTCCCATACCTTGGCTGCAATGCCTGTATAGTCTTCCAATTTTGCAGCAATCTCAGTTTTTTCGGTGGCAGCAAGCCGGTTACCTTTGAATAAGGACGGCGCGTATACATTTTCAACAAATTCTCTCACCTCCTGTACAAAAGAGGGAAGATCCTTCCCTTTATTAGCCACCTTGTTGTGGTACCAGCTGGTAGCTGCTATTGTAGGCAGGTAAACGCTATAAGGCAAGTCTTCATTTGGAGCAAAAAACAGGGTGCGCAGGTCAAAAACTGCGGAAACCATGATTACCCCATTCAATGCGTATCCTTTGTCCAACAGGTAATTCATCACCCCTGCATTGCGGAAGGTACCGTAGCTCTCACCCAAAATGTATTTGGGAGAATTGAGTCGGCCATGTTCCTTCAAAAATTGCATGATAAACAAGCTGGTGCTGCGGATGTCCTGATCTACTCCCCAGAAATCAGCTCCTTTTGCGTCACCAATGGGTACACTAAGGCCTGTTCCTACGGGATCCATCATGACCACATCGGCCACATCTAGGATGGAAAACTCATTGTTGGTCAGCTGGTAAGGTGCTGCAGCATTGTAGTTGGGATCATCCACCACGATTCGCTTGGGCCCCATTACGCCCATGTGCAACCAATACGAAGAAGATCCTGGACCTCCATTGAATGCAAAGACAATGGGACGGTTTTTCTCTGGGTTTTCTTTGAAATATGCAGTAAATCCAAAAAGAGCAATCGGACGGTTATTCTCGTCTTTCAACTCCATGGTTCCCGCTTTGGCAAGAAGTGGAATCACTTTGCCATCCAAGGTTACGGACTGTTTGGACTCCGCCACCTGAGCTTTGGGTAAGGTACTTGTAGAAGCCTCTTTGGTAGTTTGAGCCATACTTATTCCTGATAGGAATAGGAATAGCAGGAAAATGTGTTTTTTCATGTGTTTTAACTAGTATTTGGTGGAATGTATTGGGTTTTGACTTGAACTATCTAATCTAAATACCTTTAAGGATAAGTAAACTATCCCAATTGCCAGGACCGGAATTTATTGCTTGAAATTTTTGCTTTCCTTTATCTTAATGATGTCTGGATTTGGGTTGCCTTTCAGCAAGTTAAGGGAATTGCTAGAAAAGTTCCTCTCCGACCTTCAACTGATAGCATCGTTCGTGTAAATGAAAGCCTAGTTTTTCATAGAAAGGAAGCGCGTCCTCCGCAGAAAATAGAATAAGCCTGGCTTCGGGGGCCTGCTCCCTTGCAATTTTTAGAAGCTGGCGTCCTATTCCTTTCCTTTGGTAGGCTTGAGACACTGCCAAATCCGCAATAAAGCTACGGTAACAATGATCGGATATCCCTCGCAGGAATCCTACCAACTGCCCCTCTGTTCTTGCGGTAACGAGGAGGTTGGATCCAGAAATCATGCGCTCTAGAAGGTTTAGGTCCTCCAACGGTCTCCTTTGGGCCAATCCCGATTCCTCTAAAATGGATAGGAATTCGGTTAAGGAAATTTCAGTTTCTAATTGGTAAGAAATCATCATGGGTAATGGTAGTTTGATAAGTATTTTTGGCTATGTTTGCACCACCTTAAGGAAAAAGCTCCTGGGTACAAGTTCGGGGTGTAGCGTAGCCCGGTATCGCGTCCCGCAGCAGTGCGGGAAGGTCTCAGGTTCGAATCCCTTAATGAAAGAAAACAAAAAACACTCAATTAGCAACGGCTAGTTGAATCTATAAAAAAAGTTCGGGGTGTAGCGTAGCCCGGTATCGCGCCACATTTGGGATGTGGAGGTCGTAGGTTCGAATCCTGCCACCCCGACTTATTTTTTGATTTACTTTTTTTGTTTCACCATCCTCTTTCTCAAAATCTTCCAGAAGTTTTCTGAGTCCTCGTTGACTTGAACATCGTCGCTCAACAAAAAGCCAAAGGCTTTGAATTGCTCACTTTTTTCGAGGGTGATTTTCAAGATTCCCACCAAAGGAATGAACAAGATCATTCCAGAAATCCCCCAAAGCCAACCGCCAATTAAGATGGAGATGAGGACAGCTAATGCATTTACTTTCACCTTAGACCCTACCACCATGGGCGTAATCAGGTTGTTTTCCAACAATTGGATTCCCCACAAACACGCGAAAGTGAGTAAAGGATAAACTAGGGAGTCCGTAGTCAAAAAAACATAGGCAATTGCGAATACAGAAGAGAGAAAAACCCCCACAAAGGGGATCAAATTCATCAGAGCGATAAATACCGCAAACAGAATAAAGAATTCAACCCCAATGGAATAAAAAAACAACCCAGACAAGAAGGCAACAATTCCAGTCACACGAATCATCCCTACCAAATAATCCTGAATCACCTGTCCTGAATCATTGACCCAATGGAGTACCGTTTGCTGGTTTTTGGAGGAATACCGCACCAGAAATTCGGCAAAAAAGTCTTTGTAATAGAGCAATAAAAAAATGTACAAAGGCACAATCCCAATCAGCGTAAGCGACTTTCCGGTAGCAAAAAGGGTTTTATTGAAATCGAATGAACTAACCAAGGAGTCAAGGCTGGGAAGCGTATTCGAACTGATCCACTCCTCACCGAAGAAGAGGTTGAGCTCATTGGAATAGCGTGCCATTTTCCCAGAAATATTGGCTTCTATCTCTGGAATCTCCCGAATCAAGCCAAAAACCTGATTTAACAAGAGATAAAAAATCCCAAAGGCCAGTATAGAAATGCCAAGAATACTCAGAAATATTGCAAGGCCTCTGGGGAATCTTCTTCGTTCAAACCAAGAGGATATCGGATACAAGGCAAAGGCAAAAAACACCCCCCACACCAACGGTACAAAAATAAATGATCCTTCTTTAGCCACTAGGGCACCTAAAACCAAAACTAAAAGTGCGTAGGCAAGATGCTGTAGTGTTTTCATGGGATCAACAAAAAATGATTTGATTAAGATAAGCATTAGGCCAATGTCATGACAACTTATTTCTTAAAATTCAAAAAAACTGTATGACATATCAGTTCGAATCAAACGTAAAAATCTGTATTTCAATCCAAGGCTTATTCGGAATACCCTTAGGGATTTCTTATTTTTGAAATGAACCTTTCAAACCAGCTTTCCTAAAATTCAGATAGGATTCTTGTCTGATCTAAACAAACCTGTTACAAATAATCTAGCACTCAAATTCAACCCGCTCCGATGAAAAACCTGTTGCTTGCACTTCTCCTACTTCCTTCCCTACTTTTTGCTCAGGCAAAAGTGGATACCATTTCAGTATTCAGCCCTTCCATGAAAAAGACGCTGAAAGCAGCCATCACTTTTCCTGCTAGCTATGAAAATGGAAAAAATAGCTACCCTGTTATTTACCTGCTCCATGGTGGTTCTGGCGCCTTTTCAGATTGGCATCAAAAAGTGACCGAAAAAGGGATTGTGAATCAATTGGCAGAGGAACATCAGGTGTTGATTGTCACACCTGGAGTAGGTCCTGCAAGCTATTATTACGATAGCCCACTATTGGATTCGGTTCGCTACGAAACCTACATGATCCAAGAATTGATCCCATTCGTCGACAAGAATTACCGAACAATTGCACAAAAGGAATCTCGGGCTATCACCGGCTTGTCCATGGGGGGGCATGGAGCCATTACGCTAGCGGCCAAGCACCCTACCCTATTTATCGCAGCAGGCAGCATGAGTGGGGTGATGAATATTGATACCGACCTTTGGAAAGTTGGCGAAGAGTTTCGAAACCTGCGGAAACAAGGTCAAAAGGAAATGCTGGGAGCCATCAATTACCAAGGTCCAGTATTTAGTTCGTACACTGCGGTAGGGCTTGTAGATCAACTTAAAAACCAAAAAATCTCGGTACTAATTGATTGTGGAGTTGATGACTTTTTGATCGAGACCAACCGTCAAATGCATTCGCTTTTGATGGAAAAGAAAATCCCACACGAATACATTGAAAGGCCAGGTGCACATACTTGGAACTATTGGACCGATGCTTTGCCGGTACAGTTTTTCTTTTTGACCAAATCCCTGAAGCGGTAAACCACTCCCTAAGCTCGATTCCTAAATTTTAATCCCCTTCAAAATTAAACTAACTTTACGCGCTAAGTTTAAGCCTATTCAAACATGTCCCAGTTCGATTCAATCCGCCCCTTTTATGACGCAGAGGTAAATGCTGCTATCCGAGAGATTGTGGACGATCCCATGCTGGAAGCCATGATGCAGTTTACCTTTCCTGAGGATCAAGCTAAGTCCTGGAAGGATCGCATGAAACACACGCATTCCTTGCGGGATTTTCAAATCAACTTTATCTATCCGGCTGTCCGAAAAGTATTGGAAATGAGTTCGGAAGGCTTAACGGTTGGTGGCTTTGAGCAACTAGAGCCCAACACGGCTTATCTGTTTGTTTCCAACCACCGCGATATCATCTTGGACACCTCCTTGCTAAATGCCTGTCTGTATGAAAATGGGCTAGTCATGACAACTTCTGCTATCGGAGACAACTTGATTAAAAAGCCTTTCCTGCTGATCCTATCGAGGCTAAATCGGAATTTCGCCATTCGAAGAGGTCTTAGCGGTAGAGCTTTACTGGAAAGCTCCCAACTCGCCTCTCAATTTATTCACAAATCTCTCCTACGAGAAAACCGATCCGTGTGGACTGCACAGCGAGAAGGGAGAACAAAAGACGGAAACGACAGCACGCAAAAGGGAGTATTGAAAATGCTTACCCTTGCAGAAAAAGGCAGTAGCCCGTTCAATTTCTTTGAGAAAATACAGTTGGTTCCAGTTTCGATCTCCTACGAATATGACCCAACCGACTCCTTGAAAATTCCTGAATTGATTGCGAAATCAAAGGAAGAAATCTATGTTAAAGGAGAAAATGAGGACTTCATCACGCTGCTGAGCGGCATTATGGGATCCAAAAAACGCATTCACATCCAGGTCAATAAAGTGATGACAGCGGAGATCCGTCAACTCAAAAAAGAAGAGCTTACGCAAAACGAAAAACTAAGCAAACTCGGGGAGCTGATCGATCAGGAAATTTGGAAAGGGTACAAACTCTGGCCTAGCAATTACATTGCTCACGATCTTTTGCATCAGAAAAGTCAATTTACATCGCAGTACACAGCAGCAGAAAAAGCGAGTTTTGAGAAACGCCTTTCCCAAAAGGTAAATCAAACAAACCCACTAGAGGTGGAAAATTTTCTACGAATGTATGCCCATCCTGTAGTCAATCAGTTGGGCCTCTGATTTTTGAATTCCCACCCATTTTTTGCCTCTCAAGAACCTAGTTTCTCTCCATCAATTGAATCGTTTGCTTTCAACTAATGCTGCCAAACAATACTTGGGAATTAAAAACGAAGCCTTCCTCAAAAAGGAAATAAAATGTAACCCAGAAATCCGTAGTTTAGGAAGTAAACTTTTCTACGATGAGAAAACCACTATTCCTCTGTTGCCTCTTCCTGCTTTTTTGGCAAGTGGGCATAGCCCAAACCGATAAAATCCCGGTAGGACACATTCATACTCCTGTGGGAGAACTTTGGATAGAACTGGATGAACGCACCCCCAAACACAAAAAAAGCTTTATTGAACTTGCTGAAGCCGGCTATTGGGATTCACTCACCTTCAACCGAGTGATTCCAAACTTTGTCGCGCAAGGGGGATGCCCAGATACTCCAGCTGGATTCACTGATCCGGAATACCTGTTGGCACCTGAGTTTCACCCAGAATTGAAACATGTGTACGGAGCCTTGGGGGCAGGCAGGGACGATAATCCCGGCAAACTATCCGCCCGATGCCAATTTTACATTGTACAAAATCCTGCAGGAATCCCTCGACTGGATGGAGATTATACGGTCTTTGGAAGAATCATCAAAGGGATGGACATCATTGACCGCATCGTATCTGTTCCGCGAGACAAGCAAGACCAGCCCCTAAGCCCAATTACCTTGCGCGTAGAAATAAAATACCTCAGCAAAAGTGAAATTGCTGCACTTGTAACTGCTTCTACCCATGAATAAACCCATCCGAATCCTTGTGGTAGGCTGCGGAAATATGGGAGCCTCCCATGCTACCGCCTACCACCAAATGCCCGAATTTGAAATTTCTGGTCTTGTGTCCAGAGGGGATTCAAAGTTACGCCTCCAGGAAAAATTAGGGAGCGACTATCCCCTTTTTGAGGACTTCGAAACCGCTTTAGCGGTGAGCCAATCCGATGCCGTTTGCATTTCTACCTACCCCGACACCCATGAGGACTTTGCCTGCAAAGCCATGCAGGCGGGCTGCCATGTGTTTTTAGAAAAACCATTGGCCTACAGCATTTCTGGAGCGGAACGAATACTTGCAGTGGCGAAAGAAACTACTAAAAAAGTAGTCGTCGGCTACATTCTGCGCCACCATCCCTCCTGGATCAGATTTATTGAAGAAGCGCAAAAGCTAGGCAAGCCTTTGGTGATGCGGATGAACCTAAATCAACAAAGCCAAGGCTACATGTGGGACGTACACCGAAACCTGATGAAAACCTTGAGCCCAATCGTGGACTGTGGGGTTCATTACATTGATGTGATGTGCCAAATGACCCGTTCCAAACCAGTTTGGGTTTCCGCCATCGGCGCCCGTCTTAGCGAGGAGGTTTCTCCTGACAATTACAATTATGGGCAACTTCAAATTCGCTTTGAAGATGGATCCGTTGGCTGGTATGAAGCGGGATGGGGGCCCATGATCAGTGAAACAGCCTTTTTCATCAAAGATGTCATGGGGCCAAAGGGAGCGGTTTCCATCGTAGCCAAAAAAGCTGCAGCCGCAGGGCAATCCGACCAAATCGACTCGCATACCAAAACCGAATCACTACTGGTTCACCATGCTGACTTGAACGAAAAGCAATTATTCGCTAAAAAAGACGAATGGATAGATCTGAAAGATGAACCTAGCCATCAGGAATTGTGCAACCGAGAGCAAGCCTATTTCCTACAGGCGATTCGTGAAGATTTAGACCTGCAGGAGCATTTGGACGATGCGCTGAATAGCCTTAAAATTGCCTTCGCTTGCGATGAATCTGTAAAAACTGGACAAGGAATTTCCCTTTAAAAATATCTTCCTAGAAAAGTAAGGCTAAACCCAAAATCTCAAGTAAATGGAAAATAAAACCATTCTTATCACCGGTGGAGCAAGTGGAATTGGGCTTGCTCTTGTCGGAAAATTTGCAAGCCAAGGGAGTAACGTCTTCTTTATTGACTCCAATGCCCTCCTTGGAAAACAAGTGGAAAAGGAATTTCAAGAAAAAGGAAAATCGGTTACTTTTTTGGAAGTCGATATTCGGGAAGAGAGTCAAGTTAAGACTGCGGTTCAATCCATTCCTGGCAAATTGGATTTACTGATCAACAATGCTGGCATCTCGCATATCGGAAACTTAGCATCCACCTCCCTGGCTGATTTCGAGCGACTATTTGCAGTAAACGTCACGGGCATGTTTCTCTGCAGCCAAGCGGCCCTCCCCAAGCTGATCGAACAAGGCGGTGGATCCATCCTCAATCTTTGTTCCGTAGCAGCGACCATGGGGATTCCGGATCGCTTCGCCTACAGCATGACCAAGGGAGCTACACTTTCCATGACCTTAAGCATTGCTCGGGATTACGTGAAGCAGGGGATTCGCTGCAATTGCATCTCTCCAGGAAGGGTTCATACCCCCTTTGTAGATGGATTTTTGGCTAAAAACTACCCCGGCAAAGAGCAAGAAATGTTTGAGCAACTTGCTGCCACCCAACCCATAGGGAGAATGGGGACTCCAGCTGAGATTGCAGAATTGGCTTATTTTATTTCTTCCGATGCCGGCAAGTTCATTACCGGATCTAATTTTACAATCGATGGCGGCTTTACAGGAATTAAAATGTAATCCCTTCCAGCAATTTCAATTGAATTCAAACACCCAATAAACCTACCCCAACCATGAAACTAATCCGATTTGGTGCAGCAGGCAAAGAACTTCCAGGTATAGAAGACCCTTCAGGCAAACGCTTGGATTGTTCCTCCTTTGGTGAAGATTGGAATGAAGCATTTTTTGAGAACCAAGGCTTGGAGCGATTGAGGAATTGGTTGACAAATAACCAAAGCTCACTTAGCGAAATCCCATCAGAAAATCGTCTCGGTCCTCCCATCGCCCGCCCCTCCAAGATCTTGTGCATCGGTCTCAATTACCGAAAGCATGCAGAAGAAGCCGGCATGCCTGTTCCAGAGGTCCCTATCCTCTTCATGAAAGCGAGCAGCTCCCTTTGCGGACCTTTTGATCCCATTTACATACCAAGAAATTCAACGCAAACCGACTGGGAAGTAGAGTTGGCAGTGGTCATCGGGAAGCGAGCGAAGTACGTCACGAAAGAAAATGCATACGACTACATTGCTGGCTATTGCGTCCACAACGATGTGAGCGAGCGAGAATTTCAGCTTCGCCAAGGCGGGCAATGGACCAAAGGAAAAAGTGCAGACCATTTTGCCCCATTAGGCCCCTACCTTGTGACCAAAGACGAAATACCAGACCCACAGCAACTATCCCTTTGGCTCGAAGTAAATGGGGAATTGCTCCAAAATAGCAGTACTTCAGATTTGATATTTGATATTCCTACTTTGGTGTCTTACGTGAGCAATTACATGACCCTACTTCCTGGAGATGTGATTTCTACCGGAACACCAGCAGGCGTAGGAATGGGCTTGAAGGAACCCCGCTATTTGAAATCGGGTGACCGCGTCCGCCTAGGAATCGAAGGATTAGGAATATCCGAGCAACTAGCTGTTCAAGATCCAGAAGCATGAGAATCGACGCGCATCAGCACTTTTGGAACTATGATTCCGAGCGATTTGAGTGGATAACCGATGACATGGCTTCACTCCGAAGAAATTTTCTTCCAGAAGACCTGTACCCAATTCTGCAAGCCTCACAAATTGATGGATGCATCGCCGTACAAGCCGAGGAGCATCTTCGAGAAACAGCATTTTTGCTTGAACTCAGTGAAGATCATCCTTGGATACTTGGGGTGGTAGGCTGGGCTGAACTAGCACAGGACAACTTGGACGAAACACTTGACCAGTGGTCAAACTACAGCAAATTGCTTGGATTTCGAGAAGTCCTCCAATCCAAGGAACCGGAATACATGCTTCGCAAGGAATTCATACGCGGGATCCACAAGCTTGGGCAGCGCGGCTACACCTACGACCTACTCACCTATCCAAACCAGCTGCCTGCAGCGCTTCAACTTGTAGATGCTTGCCCCAATCAATTCTTTGTCATCGATCACTTGTCCAAGCCTGATATCAAGGCTGGAGATTGGAAAGCATGGAAAAAAAGCCTCCAACCATTTAGTGAACGGGAGCTGGTTTATGCGAAGGTTTCAGGACTGGTCACGGAAGCTGATTGGAAAAAATGGAGTCCAGCTGATCTTTTCCCATACTTAGAAATTACCCTGGAATTATTTGGACCGAAAAGGCTCCTTTTTGGAAGCGATTGGCCCGTGTGCCTAGTGGCCGGGCAGTACAAGGAAGTTCTTGGTGTGATTGAATCATTTGCTGACCAACTTTCAGCGCACGAAAAAGAGGCACTTTTCGGAGGAACTGCTCAAGAATTTTACAAAATTTAATCCGTATCGAACCAAACATGGATTTACAACTTCAGGATAAAGTTATTTTAGTTTCAGGCGGTGCAAAAGGCATCGGAGGAGCGATTTCAAGAGGTCTAATCGAAGAGGGAGCTATTCCTGTCATCATTGACCCTTCCGGGGAGGAGGGGCAGGAACTGCTGGACTTTGCCAAAGGAAAAGCCTTGCACCTCAAAAAACGACTTTTCTCGGCAGCTGATGCTCAAGAAGTGGTGCAGGCCACACTCGCCACCTACGGTAAAATCGATGGACTAGTAAATAACGCAGGCACAAATGATGGAGTAGGATTGGAAAAAGGAAGCCCGGAGGCTTTCCTCCAGTCGGTAGAAAAAAATGTAGGGCATTACTATTTCCTCGCCCATTATGCCTTGGAAGCCTTGAAAAAATCCAAGGGGGTGATTCTTAATATTTCCTCTAAAACTGCCGTTACGGGACAAGGCAATACCTCAGGGTATGTTGCTGCAAAAGGTGCCCAGTTGGCCCTCACACGAGAGTGGGCCGTAGAACTACTCCCCTACCAAATTCGGGTCAATGCCCTTGTTCCTGCAGAGGTGTATACCCCGATGTATGCCACTTGGATTCAGTCATTTCCAAATCCATCAGAAAAATTGGATGAAATTAGCCGTAGAGTGCCTTTTCAAAACCGGATGACTTCAGCCTCAGAAATCGCAAACATGGCTCTATTTCTTCTCTCCGAAAAAGCTTCACACATCACCGGACAGCATATTTATGTCGACGGTGGCTACACGCACTTAGACAGAGCCTTATGAGCAGCAAAGCCGAACTTGTTCCCAAGAAACTTCTACTCCCCTTTATCCTAATCACCTCCTTGTTTGCGCTTTGGGGATTCGCGAATGACATCACCAATCCCATGGTGGCGGCATTTAAACGAGTACTAGAACTGACAAATACCCAAGCTTCATGGGTGCAGTTGGCTTTTTATGGTGGCTACTTTACGATGGCCTTGCCTGCAGCCTTTTTTATTAAAAAATACTCCTACAAAACTGGGGTTCTCCTTGGCTTAGGATTGTATGGCTTTGGAGCCTGTCTTTTTTACCCCGCCGCAGCACTAGAGAGCTATGGGTTCTTTTTGGCAGCACTGTACATACTGACCTTTGGATTGGCGTTTTTGGAAACTACTGCCAACCCCTACATCCTTTCCATGGGCAGTGAAGAGACCGCCACGCAGCGCTTAAACTTGGCACAAGCCTTCAATCCTATGGGGGCCTTGGCGGGTCTATTTGTAGCAAAAACTTTTATCCTCAACGATCTCCATAGTTCTGCCACAGACGAATCCGGTAAAGTATACCTATTCGATGGCCTTGATGAAGCCACAAAGGCAGCCATCCGCAGCAATGATCTACTGGTAATTCGAGATCCTTATGTGATGCTTGGACTCGTAGTCTTGGTGATATTGGTGGTGATTGCCTTGGTGAAAATGCCAGAAACAAAGGTTGAGGGTAAAAAAGTAGACTTTATCCCTACTGTCAAGCGATTGGTAAAAAATAGAAATTTTGTGGAAGGCACCCTGGCGCAGTTGGTGTATGTAGGTGCTCAGATTATGGTTTGGACCTACATTTACCAATACGCTGAAGCACTGGGAATTCAAACCTACGATGCCGTCAATTATGCCTTTGCCTCCTTAGGCGTGTTTTTAGTAGGGCGTTGGATTTGTACTTTCTTGTTACGAGTTATCCCAGCGGCAAGTCTTTTGGCTTGGTTTTCCGTTTTGGCAATGGCCTTTACGCTTGGCGCTATTTTTATCACTGGGATGGTAGGACTTTATTCGCTTGTCGGGGTGAGTTTTGCGATGTCTTTGATGTTTCCCACCATCTATGGAATTGCCTTGGAAGGGCTTGGAGAGGATTCCAAGTTTGCTGCTGCATTTCTAGTAATGGCAATCGTTGGTGGAGCCATCATGCCCACCCTTCAAGGAATGATTTTGGATTTGGGAGGCAACGGTTATACCGACCTCTTGATCCTAGGCGTTTCTGAAGTCAATTTCTCGTTTACCTTGCCATTGGCATGCTTCCTACTCGTTTTTATATTCGCCATCCGAGCCCGAAAATAAGTTCACCCGCCTTTTTCTGCTGCCATGAAAACATTCGTCCTCATCTGTGATCTCAAAAATGAGCCCGAGGCCATTGAAGCATATGTTCGATGCCACGAACAAGTGGATCCAGCCATTCTGGAAAGTATACGTGTAGCGGGAATCTTGGAAATGAGCATTTACCGATGGGAACAACGACTCAGTATGATCCTTGTCACCACCGATGACTTTAGCTTTGAAAAAAAAGCGGCATTGGATCTGGCAAACCCAAAAGTTCAAGAATGGGAGGCATTCCTTGGGCAGTACCAAACTAATCTTCCTGGCACTCCTTCCAACTGGAGATGGGCCTTCACCGAAAAAATATTCAGCTTCAGCTCCTGAGGCATTGGTCGATGGACCAAATAAAAGCCACTTCAAAGAAAATGAACTTAACGCTATGAAATACATTCTAACCCTGCTCGCTCTCCTTTCTGCTACTAGCCTGGCCTTTTCCCAAAATCATACCCTAAACCTATGGCCGGGACTCCCTCCACTACAAAAAGTCTCGGATCAACAAGAAAAATCAGTGCAGGAGGGCATTGTTCGCATATCCAATGTTCAAATTCCCAGCATTGAAGTGTACCTCCCTACCCAGCAAATCGCTACCGGTGAAGCAGTTGTGATTTTTCCTGGAGGCGGCTATGGAATCCTGGCCTACGATTGGGAAGGAACTGATTTTGCAAAATGGCTCAATGCGCAAGGAATTGCAGGCATCGTCGTAAAATATCGACTGCCAATATCCACTTCCCTCACAGATCCAAAGGAAGTTCCCTTGCTAGATGCACAACGCGCCATCCGCTTGGTGCGGCAACATGCTGAGGCTTGGCATATCAACCCGTCCAAAGTCGGGATCATGGGATTTTCTGCAGGTGGGCACTTGGCAGCTACCTTGAGTACTTCCTTTGCCCATCAGCTCCCACTTGAAAAAGATGCAATCGATACCCTCTCAGCTAGACCAGATTTTTCGATTCTAGTCTACCCAGTGATCTCATTTCAAGATGCCCCTACCCATGGTGGTTCACGCAAAAATCTGATTGGGGACCCTGCAAGTCCTGAATTAGTGCAGCGGTTTTCCAACGAGCTTCAAGTCACTGCAAACACCCCTCCTACCTTCCTGGTGCATGCACAAGATGACAAGGCAGTTCCTCTTGAAAATTCCTTGCTTTATTATCAAGCACTTCATGCTAAAGGTGTAAAAGCTTCCCTGCACATCTATCCAACAGGTGGCCATGGCTTTGCATTTGGCTTGGGAAAAGGAGCTGTGGAAGGATGGCGAGAAGTGCTGCTTGCTTGGATGAAAGAAACCGTGAAATAAATTCAATTGTCTAAAAATTAACCAATTAACTATCTGAACACGCCATGCCTATTCGTGTAATTGCCTTTGATGCGGACGATACCCTTTGGATAAATGAAACCTATTTCCGTGAGGCAGAGGAAAAATTTGCCAGCTTGCTGGAAGACTTCCTTCCCCAGCATGCGATCATGAAGGAGCTCTACCGTACCGAAATCGCAAACTTGAGTCTCTATGGCTACGGCATCAAGGGCTTTATGCTTTCGATGATTGAGACGGCACTTCGCATCTCAGAACAAAAAATGCCAAGTTCCTTAGTTGAAAAAATCATTCAGATCGGCCAGGAGATGCTCTCCAAGCCTGTGGATCTCTTGCCAGGTGTGGAAGAAGTGTTGAGCTCGTTGCAAGGGCACTACCGCATCGTCCTCGCTACCAAAGGGGATTTGGTGGACCAGGAACGGAAACTTCAAAAATCTGGATTGGAAAGCTACTTCCACCACATTGAAATCATGAGCGAAAAACGAGTGTCGGATTATAAAAAATTGATTGCCCGTTTAGATATTCAAGCAAGCGAATTCGTAATGATAGGAAATAGTCTCAAATCAGACATCCTTCCGGTATTGGAACTTGGAGGATATGGAATACATGTTCCCTTTCATACCACTTGGGTACACGAACAAGTAGACCATGAAGTAAAACACGAGCGATTTTTTACAGCGGAGCACCTCGAGGAGGCAACGGCCCATATTCAATCTTTCGTCTAAGCAGCCTCTCCGTGAATCGACTCAAATCCTATTTTTTAGTTCAACTATTCGTCATCTACACCCGGTATTTGATCGGTGGAGCCTTTGTGTTTGCCTGCATCATCAAGATCAAGGGAAAGCGCTTCACGACCTATTCCCATGAGGATGCTCCTATAGGGTCGACTATGCACTTCTTCGAAGTGCTTTACCAAACTGGACTCTACTGGCAGTTTATCGGATGGGCACAGTTGCTGGCAGGTTTCTTTTTAATGACCCAGCGCTTCGCTAAACTAGGAGCAGTTCTCAATCTCCCCATTATCCTCAATGTCTTTGTGATTACCATTTCCATGGAATTTGGTGGGACACCCGTAATCACCGGATTGATGCTTTTGGCCAATCTTCTACTTTTTGTTTGGCATTGGGGAGAGCTCAAATCCTTGATTAATTTACCCCACCAAGCTGAACCCAAAGATCAAGAAGAAAATAAACCCATATGGGCGATCACAGGCCTACTCTTGTTTTTATTTACTGCAGGATATCGAGTACTGTTTGATATGTACAACCCATTTTTCTGGTTTGGAACTGGTTTTATCATCGGACTTAGTGCCTTCCTAATTCGCCTGATACAGCGCAAGCGAGCCAAAAAGAACCTGAGCCAGGCGTAGAAAAGAAACACAGGAGTTCACCCAAGGAATCCCAATTGATTTTGAGAAAAAGAATAGAATAGGTTCCCTATTTCTGGCGTTGCCCGGGGTGATAGGAAGTCACTTTTCTTTTTTCAACATCCTCTCGGTAAAAGGGTACCTCTTTGAATTGAGCATCTGCATAGCGCTGGCCTTGGTCAAAGAAATGAGGAGAATTAGGATCTGCTTGTTGACCACCAGCCAACATGGATTTGGCACGGACTTTCGTTCCAAATTCTACCACTGCTACAAAGCTATTGCCACGGTAGCCATACAGTCTTTTGGTAGTTGAAGTGGCTCTAGCTCCATACGCTGCCAAGGCACCCCAATTACCAGATGCTAGCCCCACTGGCACATAAGGTTTGCTATCATCGAAGTCTGCATCAATGGCTCCACTTAGCCGCTGGAAGCGATTGATCTCCCCCCAAGGCGTATTCCAAGTCCCAAAATCACGAGTCATTTGATCCAGGGTCTGGATAAATACCGCTTGGATTTCAGCAGCAGTTGGAACCTTAGCCTCTGTATCTTCTTGTGCAAATCGGTTCAAACTTCTAAATCGACGCTGGTAGTTTTCTCCATAAAAATGAGCAATGGACATGGCTACGGACTCTTTGGATGTTCTGTAATCCCAAGTCCGGAGCTGTTGCATTGCCGGGGCATAGGCAGCGGGAAGTGTAACCGAAATAGATCCAAGCAATTCAGGAATTAGAAAAGAGAAAGCAGGAAGGAAGGGATCATAAGCAAGCTGGATAAAGGTATCCAGATTGAGCTTCTTCTTTTGCTGGGACAGCAACTGGCTTGCATGAAGTCCACGGAAATTTTCTTGATCTGGCGCCATGTAAAAAGGGTAATTTTCCCTTTTGGGACTAAACTCCCCTGCGGCTGTAAATGGGGTAGAATTGCAATTTTGGATCCATCCGGTACCAGGATTTAGGATAAGAATGCTTTCATCCACCGTGTGGAGTCCATGCCAATCCGTAAATGGATCCGCACCATCAACCGGTTTGGAGAAATCTAGGTCCGGATTACGTTTTGGGATAAAGTTTCCATGGAAGTAGCCAATATTCCCTTCTGCATCGGCAAACACCGTACTATTGGAGCTATTGGTTCGGAGGTTCATCATTTCCTTAAATTCCGCGTAATTGGCCAATTTGGTCCGGGTATAACTTTGAATCAAGGCTTGAACTGGATTCCAATTAATTTTTGTAGCCACCCACTTTCCTTTTTCCAGGTGCGTGATGGGACCGTGGTGGGTTCGATAGATGGTAAAGTCTTTTTCCTTTAATTGGACACCTTCCTTGTATTTCAAAGTGATTTGCTTGGTTTCAACGAATCGTTTTAAATTACCATATCGGTAATAGTGATTCCCGTTCTCTACGGTCACATCCTCCACAAATTCATCTATAAAATCCACAAAGTTAGAGGTGTGAATCCAACCTGTTTTCTCATTAAAGCCTTGGTACACAAAAAACTGCCCCCAGGTCACTGCTCCATACGCATTGAGTCCTTCTTCAGAGACCACGTGCACTTCAGGGCGAAAATAAAAGGAGGTATGGGGATTGATGAGTAACATCGCATTGCCTGATTCGGACATGCTAGGCGCAATGGCTATTCCATTGGATCCTTGGGGTTCATCAAACACAAGTGGTGTAATTTGTCCCTGTACTTCTTGAAATCCTAGGGTAGACTTGGGTTCATAAAAGGCCTTCAATTTTGTGGTGGAAATACGCTCCAAGTCTCCACCTATAGATCCCTCGAAGAAAAATAGAGGCATCCACGGTTCGTAATGCGTGATTACCTGTGGCTTTACTTCTGGATGCGTGTCCAAGTAATAGTTGATGCCATCTGCAAAGGCCACGCACAATTCTTTCAACCAATCTGGTGCTTGAGCATAGGCTTTTTGTGCCTCCTCCGTAGTCATGTAAAGCTGCGCACGCAGGTCTGAGTACAATTCCTTCTCCCCTTCGAGTTCGGCCAGCCTTCCAATTGCCCACAAGTAATTACGCTCTACCCTTCTGAAATCATCCTCACACTGCGCGTACAATAAGCCAAAAACTGTCGTTGCATCTGTGGAACCGTAGATATGAGGAACCCCAAAGTCATCGCGAATGATCTCGACTTTTTTTGCTTGAGCTTCCCAGCGTTCCTGATCCTTCTGCTGCGCCTGTACAGTTGATGTAAAAAATAATAGATCAATAAAAGTGTGAATAATTAGGAGACAAGATTTCATGCGACAATAGTTTGAACTTTCAAGGTAGTATTTTTTGAAATCAGTGGCTAGTAGCTCTCTGAAATCCTAAAATACGATGCGAATAAATCGCTGTTGCGCCCTTGAAGGACCAAAAATTGGGTTTGCAATTGAATTGGAATTTCATCTTTCATTTTTCTCGCATACCAGATTTTTTAGCTCAATTATGCCTATTTTTAAGCTTTTAAAACCGTTAAATCATGAAAAAACTTGCCGTATTCACGTCAGGAGGTGATGCACCTGGAATGAATGCCTGTATTCGTGCAGTCGTGAGAACTGCCATCTACCACGGCCTTGAAATCTATGGAATCAACAGAGGCTATGAAGGGATGATTGAAGGGGACATCAAGCGAATGCATTCCTATTCCGTTTCCAACATCGTTCAACGTGGAGGAACAATCCTCAAATCTGCTCGTTCCATGGAATTTATGACTCCCGAAGGAAGAAAAAAGGCCTTTGATCACTTGCAATCCCATGGAATAGAAGGATTAGTGGCTATCGGAGGAGACGGAACCTTCACTGGAGCAAAGGTATTTTTTGAGGAGTTTGGAATCCCTACGGTAGGATGCCCAGGCACCATTGACAACGACATTTACGGAACTGACTATACCATTGGGTTCGATACAGCAGTAAATACAGCGCTAGATGCCATCGATAAAATCCGAGATACTGCTGCAGCTCACGATCGGGTATTCTTCATTGAAGTGATGGGCAGAGATGCTGGTTTTATTGCAGTTGAATCTGGAATTGGCGGAGGTGCTGAATTTGTATTGGTACCTGAAACCAAAACCGATATCAACGAAATTGTCAAGTCTTTAAAAAATCTTAGAAAAAGTAAAAGTTCAAGCATCATCGTAGTTGCTGAAGGCGATGAACTGGGTTCGGCAGAAACAATTATGAATCTGGTAAAAGAAAAAATCCAAGACCCTACCAAAGATTTTAAGGTAACCACCTTGGGTCATATTCAGCGTGGCGGAAAGCCTACAGCGCGTGACCGTGTGTTGGCTAGTCGCTGCGGAATGGCTGCAGTAGAAGGACTAATTGCCGGAAAAACAAATTGCATGGCAGGCGTGATGAATCTTCAAGTGGCGTATACCCCATTTGAAGATTGCATAGGCAAACCCAAAACGCTTATTCCAGACCACTTGAAATTAATTAATCTACTTAGTATTTGATATGGGCTTCATTCCTTTGTTTTTAAGTGCTTCAGGTGCTTGCCTCCTATTCTTTCTAACGGTAAGGCATTACATGCTGGGAAAATTAATCTTACAAAGAAATTTAGCTTCCCAACTCGCCCAGGCTCATCCTGAACTGGGGATAGCATCGGGTGAACTCATAAATCCAGAGAAAATTCAAGAGCTATTGAAAGAAAAGGCACCTCAAAATTCAATTCCGCAAAGCAGCCTTGAACAATTAAGAGCAATGAAAGTCAATCAATACCAGTTCAACGCATTAATCAAAAAAGCTCCCTACAACTGGGTGGCTGCTTTTGGAGGATTTAAGGCGATTTGATCACTTAGGTGGGCAAAAATTTCCCGCTCCTGATTTGGATGAAACCAGCGGATCAAGGGATCTTTTCGAAACCAAGTGAGCTGCCTTTTGGCGTAGCGCCTGGAATTACGCTTCAGTAATCGAACCATCTCTTGCTCGTCGTACTTTCCCTCCAAAAAATCAAATATTTCCGTGTAGCCTAGGGTTTGGAGTGCATTCAATCCCCTCCTACTAAATAATCCCTCCGCTTCTTCAACTAAGCCCTTACTAAGCATCAATTCCATTCGCTGGTCAATTCGCTGGTAGAGCTCTTCTCTTGGCCTATCCAATCCAATTTTAATAATTTCGAAGGGTCGATTGACTTTAGTTTTAGTTCGAAAGGAACTGAATTTCAATCCAGTACCCCGCCAAATCTCCAATGCGCGCATCAAGCGCTGTGGGTTGGCACGATCTACCTGGGCATAAAACTCCGGGTCTACTGCTTCAACGGATCCCTGAAGCCAGGTTAGGCCTTTCTCCTCAAATTCTTGAATGAGTTCAACACGGATTTCTGGAGCCACCTCCGGAATTGCATCTAGGCCATTGGCAATCACATCTGCAAAAAGACCTGTTCCACCCGTCATCAAGACCACCTGCTTGGTTTGAAATAAGTCTTCTAGTAATGCCAATGCATCCTCCTCATAATCCCGTACATCGTAAGACTCCTGGATCGATAGATTATTGATGAAGTGATGCTGAATTTGGGCCAACTCCTCTGCGCTTGGCTTAGCGGTACCGAGATTCATTTCTCGATAAAATTGCCGGCTATCGCAGGAAAGAATCTCTGTCTCGAATTTTTTGGCTAGATTTAAACAAAGGTCCGATTTACCAACAGCTGTTGGCCCTACGACAAGAATTAAATACTTAGGGTCGGTTGGCATTACTCAATTTTTAAAACTTAAAAGTCAGCAGGTTTGGAATGAAAAGCAAAAATATCTTGATCGTAGAAAATAAGGAGCAAGATCGAAAGCTGATGGAATACTTGATTGGACAGGTCCATTCCTTCCAAAGTTTTGATCAGGGTACGGTTGCTTTGTCCCAATTAGCAAATCAGAATCCTGACTTAATTTTAATCTCCCTTCAACTTCTTGATATCGAGCCCATTTTATTCTTACAAAAGGTGAGAGCGCTAGGAAATCATTCCTGCCGAGTGGTGGGTCTCATTTCAAGCACTGAAGAACAGCAGATTCCATACTTCAGAGAATTAGGCTTTGAGGAGTTGATTTTAAAGCCAATCCGTCCCAAAGAGTTTATCCCCAAGATTCAAAGTTTATTGGCTATGCCAGAAAAAATTGGAGCGATTGAAGGAGAAAATCCGAATTCAGAACCAATTCTTAATCCTGAGATTTACCAACAGCTGCTTCGCTTGAGTTCAAAAAAAGTAATTATTCAAGTCTTTTCAGGCTTTGCAGAAGAATGTGATAACTTCCTCCAGCTTTTGGAGAGGAGTCGAGCAATTGAAACAACTGAAGAAATTACACGAGCCGTTCATACACTAAAAGGGAATTCAGGTACATTAGGGCTGGATAAACTCTATGCAGCTGCCAAGCACAGTGAATCCTTAGGGAAGCAGGAAAAAAGCATTGAATTTACTGAAAGTCTTCACTACCTTAAGGCTGCAATAAAGGAGTTTCAAGAATTTTTAAGAAACGAACAAAGTTTGAATAATGTCTGATAAAATTAAGATTTTGGTAGGTGAAGATAGTTCCATCATTATCAACCTAACCAAAAGTGTTTTAGCCTTTGAGAATTACAGCATGAAAGCTGCTCGAAATGGAAAGCAGGTACTGGAAATGCTTGCAGCCGAAGATTTTGACTTGATTTTGATGGACATTACCATGCCTCAAATGGACGGCATACAATGCACCAAGGAAATTCGAAAATTGACTGACCCTACCAAAAATAGCATCCCCATCATTGCCATTACAGGTAATGCTGCTAACCATACTCCAGAAGATTTTCGGAAATTTGGGTTTGATGACTTTATCCAGAAACCTTTAAATTACGACTTAGTCTTAGCTACGGTTAAAAAAATCCTGAGTTAGTCCATGGTAGTCAAATACACCAAAAACTTTTTGGACAAATTGGAAAATTTGTTTGCAAGTTCCTCCTACCACCTCCGCTACGAAAAAGGAAATTTCAAATCTGGCTATTGCCTCCTCAAAGAGACCAAAGTAGTCATCATCAATAAGTATTTTCCTTTGGAAGGAAAGATCAATGCACTAATTGACATTCTTGCAGAATTAGACTTTGATCCAAAAGAATTCAAAGAGAAAGCAAACCAAGATTTTCTTTCCGAGTTACGCCAAACTACCCTAAAATTTTGATCATCACCTTTTTGGGAACCGGCACCTCCCAAGGAGTCCCAGTCATTGGATGTTCCTGCGCAGTGTGTCAATCCCTCGATTTTAGAGACCAAAGACTTCGAACCTCCATTCATATAGCGGTTCAAGGGCAGTCTTTTGTGGTAGACACAGGACCTGATTTTCGGATGCAAATGCTCCGCGAAGGGATAAAAAAATTGGATGCGGTACTGTTTACACACGAGCACAAAGACCACACTGCTGGCCTGGATGATATCCGCCCCTTTAATTTTTACCAGCAAGCCGACATTCCCATATTTAGCCGACTAGCAGTTCTGGAGCAACTTCAGCGCGAATATGCCTATATTTTTAATGAAAAAAGGTATCCAGGCGTGCCACAGGTCGATTGCGTGGAAATTGACCACAACCCTTTTCAAATCAATGGCATAGGAATCACCCCTATTCCGGTTCTTCACTATAAACTGCCTGTTTTGGGATTTCGAATCGGTGATTTTAGCTACATCACCGACGCAAACCACATTCCTGAAGAGTCCTTCGCGCTCCTTGAAGGAACTGAGATTTTGGTGCTCAATGCCTTGCAAAAGGAAGCCCATATCTCCCACTTTACCTTGGATCAAGCCATTGAACAAGCACTAAGAATTGGTGCCAAAAAAACCTACTTTACCCATATCTCGCATCACCTTGGTCTGCACAACGAGGTAGAAAAGGAGCTTCCTGAAGGAATTTTTTTAGCCTATGATGGACTAAAGCTAGACGCCTAGCCATGCACCTCACCTATCATTTTCTTCGATTCCTTGCACCGGCATTATCCGATTCCTTCGTTGGAAACACGATAGTATCCTGCTTTTCTCAAAGTAAGGATGAACTAATCCTGGAGACTGAAGGAGCAGACGGAACGCTTTTTATTCGAGCGCATTTACTCCCGCCACAAGTTTACATCTCCTTTCCAAGCCAGTTTCACCGTGCCAAAAGAAATACCGTCAGCCTATTTGATTCCTTAATCGGAGAACAAATTCTGTCTTGTAAGGCTTTTTCCAATGAGCGAGCACTAAAATTTGAGCTCTCTTCTGGAAAAGTGCTGGTGCTTAAACTCCATGGCAACCGCAGCAATTGCCTGCTGTATCTTCCCAACGAAGTTGAACCTACCCTGATTTTCAGAAATACCATTTCCGAAGATAAAAACTTGGATTGGAGCAGTTTAGATCGTGAACTAAACCTAAGTTTGGAACAGTTCATTTATTTGGAAGGGAATGTTTCTCAGTTCCTCCCTACCCTCGGCCCAGTGCCTAGAGCTTGGCTAAAGGAAAAGGGTTACCTGGAAAAAAACCTTTCAGAAAAATGGGGTTTGATGGAAGAATTGATAGACCTACTCGATAGCCCACTGTACGCATTGGTGGAAAAAGAAGGTGAACTAATCTTAAGTCTGCTGCCAGAGGCCCAGGCTAAAGCTTCCTATTCGAACCCCATCCTTGCTTGCAACGAACTTTTTTACCAGGCTTTGGTATTGGGGAGTTTTGAGAAAGAAAAAAACAACCTCCTTAAATCCTATCAGGATCAACTAAAAAGAACCCAGGCTTACCTCAAAAAATCCACAGAAAAGCTGCAAGAGCTTAAAGATTCACCTTCACCCTCCCAGCTTGCTGATGTGCTCATGGCCAATCTCCATGTGTTTGAAGGAACCAGTGGAGAGGTGGAACTTGCAAATTTCTATACGGGAGAAACCGTAAAAATAAACCTCAAACCCAAGCAAAAACCACAGGAACTTGCAGCATCCCTCTATCGGAAATCTAAAAACAGACAGCTGGAATTGGTTCAATTGGAAAAGACGCTTGGAGCAAAAAATGAACAGGCGATCGCGCTTCAAGCCTTATTGGATCGGCTCGGTGAAGCCTCAGATTTCCGTGGATTGAAGGAGTTCAAAAAAGAACACAAGGAGGACCTTCCAGCTACAAAAAATGAAGTGGGAAGTCCATTCAAAGTTTTTGAAGTTGAAGGATTTACCATTTGGGTAGGCAAATCTGCCAAAGACAATGACGAGATGCTTCGCAACTTTATACACAAGGATGACCTCTGGCTACATGCACGAAATGTTCCTGGATCCCATGTCGTCATTCGAAGAAAAGGTATGCCTACTGTTCCTCAGCAGGTGGTGGAGCGAGCTGGCTCCTTGGCCGCCTTTTATTCCAAACTTAAAACAGATTCTCTAAGTCCCGTCATTGTAACGGAAGCTAAGTTTGTACGAAAGGTGAAGGGCTCCGCTCCGGGTTCAGTAGTCGTTGACAAAGAAAAAGTGATCATGGTAGTCCCCAAGGGGCCCGATCAAGATACAGCCCATAACCATTAACCTTTTCTCTAGGTAGGTATTCTTACAGGAACTAACTTTTTTCAACTAGGTAAAGAAAACTTTTCGTTACCCTTAAGTCCAAAAAAATCAATCCGGTGAAAACAAAAAATTAGCCTAAGTAAACGTCCCTACGTTTCTTTTGAACTAGGTTGCGAAACATAACTCCTAGAAGGCCACTAAATCCACCCAAAATAAAGCCCAAAACCGCAGTGAGGAGCATCAAGTTTAGTCCGGAGCCAAGCCCCATCAAAGCACCCATTTTGTCAGGGAGTGTACTGGAAGTCACTGCAGAAATGTAAACCGTCTGTCCTAACCAAACTAGGCCCATTCCCAGGCCTCCTCCAAAGAATCCACCCCATCCACTCGGGCGAATTATTCCAGCTAACACGGTCAGGGCAATCATGACTGCCCAGTAAGGGGCCACGATGTTTAAAAATACCACCACTAAGGCGCTCAAGAGGGTGAATAATAGAAATTTCATGGTTGCCTTATTTTAAAGTTGTTTTGAACAATATTCCTTTTTGATCTCCCTTCTTCTTCAGACCAAAATCCACATAATCCCCTTTCGCCCAGATAGGAATGAAATTATCGTAAAATCTACTTCCCGGATTGCCTGATTGACCTCCAGGGTAAATACCAAAGGCATTAATGGTTGAACCTAGCTCCACCACCATTCGCCAACTCGCTCCGTGTCTACTCCCTGTTGCATTCAGGATGCCTGAACCTCCTCCAGTGTACACACCTGCAACTGAGAATGCTTTAAAATTAGGAACCAAGTGCTGTATCGTTGTTTTTTTATAGTCTGCCCAACCATAATCACCCTCCTTACTTTTCCAGTTTTTCATTGCTACGAGCAAGGAATCAAACCCTACACGAACATGGTACTCAGCAGTTTGAACACCCTCAGCCATGTGGACATCAAAAACAGAATCCTGAGGAGAGGTACTCATCAAAGCTATGGTTTGGTAGTTATTAGGGCGCACCACCGGCGCTCCTTGCTCCATTAATTCTCTCCAGATGCTCTCTGATGTTTCAGCAAACCAAATGGAATAAAGGGTTTGCCCTTTTTTGGCAGGATCAGCAAAAAAGTCCCAAGACTTCAAATCAGCCAAGTACTTCTGTGCTTCCTTCGAAGACGCTCCATAAGTAGCTAATAAATTGAGCATGACCGGCAAGGATTCTGCCGCTTGAAGGTTGTAAGAATCGTACTGCAAGCCCTTCATGTCTTCCACTGTAATTTGTTCCATTGCGGATAGCTCACGGTTCAATCTACGATTTCGATAATGCTCGTACGAATTATCAAAAACATAGTAAGGATAGGTACTATCTACAGGATGCTGGTTGGCGGAAGAAACAAATCCACGCTCAGGGTTGAGCGTATTCGCATTGTGTTCGAAAGGAATAAAACCCTGCCATTCCATTCTAGGATCGGCACCATCCATAAAGAATTTGCCTTGCTCCTCCCACTTCAATGGGAATTTGCCTTGAATTCGCATGGCGATATCCCCACTTTTGGACGCAAATACAAAATTTTGAGCCGGGGCAGCGTAATCTTTCAAGGCCTCGGTATACTGCTCGTGGTTGGTAGCCTTGTTCAGTTGAATAAAGGTCTTCTGCTCATTGGAAGTGCCTTGATGCACAATCCAACGGAGAGCAAAATTAACATCTTGGCGATCTGACTTGAAGGATTGATCGTAAACAACCGGTCCATAATGCGTATACACAACGGTATCCAAAAAGACCTCCTGCCCTTTAACCGCAATTTTTTCTACTCTGAATTCAGTGGGTTTCCATTCTTGACCATACTTGTATGCTTTACGAGAAGCATCCTGGTAGGTGATTTTATACCAGTCTCGGGTGTCCTTAGTGGCATTTGTTACGCCCCAGGCGATATTTTCATTGAACCCAGAAATGATCCCAAGTGCACCGGGGAGCGTTGCTCCTTTGACAGTATGCGTAGGCGTACTCAATTGCATGGAATACCACAAGGAAGGGAGGTTCAAACTCAAATGTGGGTCATTCGCAAGAATTGGATTGCCATTCTTGGTCTTTTTTCCACTGACGGCCCAGTTGTTTGAACCAGTACCTTCGGTAGGCTGAGCTAAAGGTTCTAGTTGAAGGGTTTCTTCAGGATAATTTAGACTATCTGGTTTTGCAGGTGCCGAGGACGTAAAATCCCAAACTCGTTCCTTTTCAATTACAGGATCATTTTCAATTGGAAAATCTGGATACAATCGATCTAAGTTTACCTTTCCTAAGATTTTTTTGAGGTTGCTGTACTCCAAATCCCGATCACCGACTAGCATGTCGGTCATGTACTTGAGTAAAAGCAGGGATTTGTAGGCAGACCAAGGTTCAGGTCTGTAATTCAATAGCTTGTATTCTACTGGAAGCCGCGCATTAGTCAATTGGGCAATGTATTGATTGACGCCATCTGCATAGGCTTCCACCAAAGCAAGTGTTGCTGGGTCATTTTCTGTAAGGTAGCTTATACCCTTTTCGGCTCCATACGCGAGCCCTTTTCTTCGGGTCATACGATCCAATTCCAAGGCCATTGGACCCACAATTTCAGAGAGCCGTCCTGCTGCTGCACGGGTTTGAAACTCCATTTGCCAGAGCCGATGCTTGGCGGTGATGTAACCTTGGGCTCGGTAAAGGTCTAATTCATTCTCCGCATAAATATGCGGAATCAACTGCTCGTCATAGACCACCTCAACTGCTGCATTTAGATTTTCTAGATCCAAGGATTCCTCAGCAAGCTGGTCCTCGCTAAATGAATTTTGCCAAAAGCCATGATTGGGGTCCAACAAGGGAGCAAGAGGAGGAATCTGTCCGAAAGGAAGGGAGACCAGTACTCCCAAAGCACAGGTAAGAATAAGGACAACTAAAAGAGAAATATATTTCATAGCAAGATCCGGGGTGGAAATTATCTTGGGTTACAAATTGTTGCTGAAACTTAGGGAATTTTAAAATCAAAAAAAATCCCCGAACTCAGGTCGGGGATTGTAATTACTTATTGAACTGCGATTGGCAGCTTTAATTTTTCCCATCGGATTACTATTCCGGGAGCTTCCACTGCGATGGACAAACTTTCTTGGCTTGCTGCCTCCCATTGGGGTTGTACCTCCACACGCAAAACATCATTTTTCTCATTGTGCTGAAAATGTCCGTGCTCTAGGTTCCAATCAGAATTAAAAATCACGGTCCAGGTACCAGTTTCTTTTGGGATGGTGAATATCGAATACTTGCCCGCTGCAAGTGCTTTCCCCTCTACGGTAATGGCTTCTGCTAATTCAATATAGGTTGCCTCATTGGCACCAGTTCTCCAAACTACATTGTAAGGAACAAGATCACCCCAGATGGTTCTACTTTTGACAGCAGGTGATCCGTATTGAACCTTGATATTTTTTCCAGCAACCTTACCCTCTGCAGTCAAGAGCGGACTTGGTCGCTTTTCTGTTTCTTTTTCTTCCGATTGTTCTTGCCCTTCTGCAGAACTCGTTTCTTCTGATTTGGGCTGACAGGCGATTGAAAAACAGAGTGATCCAATCAAGATTAAACCTAAATAATGCTTCTTCATAGGTAGAAATTTAGTGGTTATTTGCTTCAGTAAAAATAAAAAATTGGATTAATTATCGAAACAATTTATACGAACCTTACCTACAAAGAGTTGAAAAATAGGTGAGTTGAACCGAAATATAAATCGAGTACAACAAATTTATATACCCCATAAATAGAAGCTTCCAAATCAATACCTATTCCAAAAATAAAAATTCTGAAGCTCAAGAGCTTAACCCTTCCAAGTAAAAATGGAGTTGAAGGCAGCTAGGAAAGGAAGAGTTATTCAGGTTCCTTTTAATGTAATTTTTGAGTAATCAAAAAAATAAGCACCGCGTGATAATTGAGGAAATTTTCCTCAATTTTGGCTACCTAATTTATTGCATCACCTCCGAACTATTCAAATGAAATTTATTACTGGGCTAGTAGTTATTTTGAGCCTACTTGTATTTGGAAGTGTTTTAATTTCCCCGGAGATGTTTCCATATGTAGGATTACTGCCATTTTTGGTTCCATTAGTCCTTGTTGCGAACATTTTTCTCTTTTTTATGCTCGCTTTAGCCTGGAGAAAGCTGGCGTTTTTCCCCTTAATTTGCCTTGCCATTGGGTATAAATTTTTTCTAATATCCTTTCAATTTCATCCAAAAAACGAAGATGCTGTAGGTCTTAAAGTACTTTCCTTTAATGCACATCTCTTTAACTACAAAAATCCCCCTACTGGCGCAGAAGATCCTACCGTGTTTTCATGGGTGAATGAACATCCTGCAGACATCAAAGTCATTCAGGAATTCTACCAAGATTACACTATCGAGAATAAAAACGCATTGAAGTTTTTAAGTAAAGAGGGGGAATTTGAATACACCTACCATCCACTTCGGGGAGAACCTAAAAAACGATCCTATGGCATGGCTATATTTTCCAAATATCCTATTGTCAACGATGGAGTTGTGTTTGATGAAAAAAATAGCAACGGTGCCATTTTTGCAGATGTAAAAGTGGGAAAAGACACTTTACGCGTGTACAATGTTCATTTGGCTTCCATGTCTATCGAGGCAGAAGCATTTGAGAATTACGACAGTGCGAAATTGGTCTACAAGCAAACGCTTGGGAAACTGCAATTAGGAAGTCTTCAGCGTGCCCAGCAGATGAATATTCTATTGGAACACCTTGGAAATAGCCCCTATAAAGTGGTATTGATGGGTGATCTGAATGAGTTGCCCTACTCCAATGCTTATTTCCGTTTGAGTGAATCGCTCCAAAATGCCTTCGAGCTGGCAGGTAGAGGATTTGGGTTCACCTTCAATCGCATTCTTTTTTTCTTGAGAATAGACCATATTTTCGCCTCTCCTTCCTTGGTACCCATCCAATTTAAAACTCACCGTGAGGTGGATTATTCAGATCATTATCCTGTAGCTGCTACCTTCACCTGGGATGGTTTTGAGCCCTAAATCCCTTTTGTGAATGAATTGATTTTTTTCGAGGGCATTCAAATTTCAAAGGAAACTGAACTACATCTTGTAAAAAAAATAGGTCAAATTCCTATCTTGCACCCACAGCAAAAATCTCAGCCTTTATGCAGCAATACCACGATTTGATGAAACGGATCCTTTCCGAAGGGGTAAAAAAAACAGACCGTACCGGAACAGGAACTATCAGCGTTTTTGGACATCAAATGCGGTTCAATCTTGCAGATGGCTTCCCTGTAGTGACCACTAAGAAATTACACCTGCGCTCTATCATCATCGAATTACTTTGGTTTTTGAGAGGTGAATCCAACATCTCCTGGCTGAAAGAAAATGGCGTGTCCATTTGGGATGAGTGGGCAAACGAAAATGGAGACCTAGGTCCAGTTTATGGCTACCAGTGGAGACACTGGCCCGATGGAAAAGGAGGAGAAATCGACCAGATCAAAAATCTAATCCACCAAATCAAAACGAAACCCGATAGCAGAAGACACCTAGTCAGTGCTTGGAATGTGGCCAATGTGGACGAGATGGCCCTCCCACCCTGCCATACGCTCTTCCAGTTTTATGTAGCGGATGGCAAACTATCTTGCCAACTTTACCAGCGAAGTGCCGATGTATTTCTAGGAGTTCCTTTCAACATTGCATCATATGCACTCTTTACGATGATGGTCGCTCAAGTTTGTGACCTGGAGCTTGGAGACTTTGTCCATACTTTTGGCGATGCGCACTTGTATTCGAATCACTTGGAGCAAACCGAATTGCAACTTAGCCGAGAATGTAGACCGCTACCTACCATGAAGATCAACCCAGCGGTGAAAGATATTTTTGCCTTCACCTACGAAGATTTTGAATTGCAGAACTACGATCCACATCCGCACATCAAAGCACCAGTAGCCATTTAAGACAAAAGGTTTAGTAATCTTCACCAATTAAAAATCATAAAAAAACGCCTCCAGAAATTCTGGAGGCGTTTTTTGTTGTTTGATGGATTTGGGATTTAATTCCCCAACTCGTACTTGAGTGTTCTTCCTTTTTCTACAGCTGGTAGCCCTTCGGTCATCCATAGCGGAGCAGGAGCACCTTTCAAGTAGTGGTCAAAGAATTGACTCAGTCGAACAGAAAGATCTTTTGCATTTTTCCGTTGCACCAAGTTGTGATCCTCTCCATTGTATTGAAGAAGCCAAGCTGGCTTATTGAGGCGTTTCAGGCCCATAAACATCTCTATTCCTTGATACCAAGGCACAGATCCATCTGCGTCGTTGTGCATGATCAACACGGGTGTATTGACACGATCCAGGGTAAACAAAGGAGAGTTTTCCAAGTAGTACAATGGCTTTTCCCAAAGCGTCCCCCCAATTCTAGATTGGGTCTGCTCGTATTGAAACATGCGGCTCATGCCCGTTCCCCAACGAATGCCCCCATAAGCGGAAGTCATGTTGACCACTGGAGCACCTGCA
Organism: Algoriphagus sp.; assembly: GCA_044353615.1. GTDB lineage: Bacteria > Bacteroidota > Bacteroidia > Cytophagales > Cyclobacteriaceae > Algoriphagus. The sequence continues at coordinate 30,171 of JBILBQ010000008.1, forward strand.
CCTGCTGCTTTAAATAGGTTGGTTCGAGTCATCAAATACGCCACCTGATAGCCTCCCCAACTTTGACCTTGGATCGCCATGTTCTCCTTATCAATACCGCCTAGTGCAACTACTGCCTGTACTCCCGGCATGATGCAATCGTAAGCACTAGGTCCTGGAAGGCCCAAATCATACTTGATGTCTGGTACGAATACCACATAATCGTTACTTACAAAATACGGGATATTGATCGTCGATCGGCTAGGAGCTGGCGGACGGTAATTGTGAAGTGTCTCGCTGTTTCGTTCGTAGAAATAAACCATCATCGGGAATTTTTTCACCCCATCAAATCCTTCTGGCGTAAACAAAAGCCCTTGGAGCGGAGTCCCATCTTGAGTCAAGTAGGATACCAACTTCACATTTCCCCACTTGACTCCGGCTTGCTGTGGATTGAGTGCTGAGGCTTTAACAGGGGAAGAGAAAGTCAAATCACTTAGGTAGAGATCAGGACTTTCTTTGTAGGTAGACCGGCGGAAAAGGAGTTGTGATGAATTTTCCGCCTTCCGAATTCCATAATTGAGGTGGTCACTAAACAACAATTCTTTAGGGAGGCCTTTACCTTGGTAGTTGGCAGTAAAGAATCCGCTTTTCTTAGTTACTTCATCAAAACCAGAAAGAATGAGCGGCTCCTTTGGATCGATCGCTACCTCATCCACTTTCAAGCGTTCTCTGCGGAAAGCGTTTTGTGTGCGACGTCCTTCCCCACCCGTAATATTTTGGGCAGCGGCAGGGTTTCGGGGATCCACCCTCCACAAATCAAAACGGTCGTTGATCAAAAAGGAAGCATCACCTTCCAGCCATCCAGCTGCGCCATAGCTGCTAGGCAAGGAAGGAGAATCGTGGATTTCGTCGTAAAAAGGTACTGGAATTGCGGCGGTCAGGTTGATTTTTGCTTTTGCTTTTAGGTCGTACGCCACCCAGGAACTGTCCCTCGCATCGTACCAATAGGCATAATTCCCCTCTGGAGAGAGACGGGCAGAGCCAGAAGCATTTTTTTCAATCAATTCTTTCGCACCGGTGGTGAAATCTAAAAGGTAGACATCTCGTCCGAGTTGGATATCCCAACTGTAATTCCGTCGATAAGGTGCATCCGTCGAGGCTAAAGCAATGGTTTTGGTGATTTTGTTTTCCAACTGCACGTCATCCACTTCTGGAGTCCCAAGTTGAACCACCCGTAAATCCTTCAACGAAAGAACGGCTAAGTAACTCTTCTTTTCCTCTTGGGACTTGTTCTTCAACTGCATGGGTTGGATTTCATCCTCCTGCCAACCCCAGATATCAAGGCTCACCCGATCTTCATCCAAGAGTGTAGTATCATTTTCATAAGCATAGTCCTGATATTCGGGAGATACTCCAAAAAATAGCCTGCCTTCATCCTCGGAAAACCGAAGGGAAGCATCTGGACTGATGCGACTATTTTCAAGTTTGACTGCTGATTTATCCAATTCAGCCAGCATGGCTTTCTTTTTTACATCATAAACCAGCAGGGTATGGCTTGGCTTTTTGGCTTTTAAGGAGTCATCGCTAGTCACAAAGGAAAGGTAACCGGACTGGGGAGAAAAGACCATTCGTGCATAGGAAGTCATCTTTTCATGCACCAATCGATGTTCCCCTGAGCTCAATTCAAGCAGATGGAGGGCTGCATTGTCTTGTTTCTCCTCTTCAGCAAGTGCGTAATAGAGGAAGTCTCCATTCGGAGAGAAACTAAATGATTTTACACGTTCGATGTCCCAAGTTTTTGTTCCATCGAGCGTCCTAACAATCAATTTGGTCCCATCTGTCTTTTTAGGCTTTTCTACCTTCTTGGTTGAATCGGAGCTGCTCTTCTCTTTGGGGTCCTCCTTCTTGGCAAGTTCCTTCTCTAGGTGGATGGCAATCCAACTCCCCTTTTCGGTTGGGGTAGCAAAAGACTTCACACGAGCGATTTTCTCCAATTTCCCCGTAGCCAGCTGGAGGATAAATAAACTATCCTTTGGCAGGTCATCGGCCTTTTTCTTTTTTAGTTTGAGTGCATATACCGAATCTTTCTGAGCTACAATTCTCCCTACAGCAAAGGCATCATCCGGCGTGAATAAGAATCCAGTTCCACGAGGGATCGTAGTCTTTTTTGTGGGTGTTTTAAAGGGGAAAATTTCCAATCTTCCATCTCCCTGTTGTGGAGAGATTTGGTAACCCACAAAAGCCCCATTCTTTGTGATTTTATCTGAAGAAAGGCTTTCCCATCCATCGTAATCTGCATGGGTCAAAGATCGCTTTTGCTGCGCAACAAGAGACTGAGAGATAAGTAGAAGGGTAAAAACCCATCCAGTAGTGCTTCGTAAATTGATCATGGGTGCAATTAATTACTTAGGGTAAATTCTTTTTCGATAAATCCTCCTCGAGTGGATGAAAGCTTAATTTTTCCTTTGACCGGCGCATCGCCTTTTACCTGCACGACAAAAGTGGCAGTCTTTTTCTCTCCCACTCCAGTGTAACCCGCATAGATAGTTTTATCGTACAAACTTGGAGTGCTGATGCGAACGGTAGCGTCTTGGTCTCCTTTGAGCAAGGCTTTGTCAAAATCCAAGGATACGCGATCCTCTTGAACAATTTTCACCAATTTGGCCTGCTCGAGTGCTACCGGCAATTTGCCAGAATTAGTCCAGTTTAGGGTCACTTGGTATTCTCCAGCCTTCAATTTTTTCACTTTCAAATCATCTACCACGAGCTGAGGAAGTCTTTTTGCCATGGCAAGGTTGAATAGTGCTTGTTTCTTAGCCCAGCTCTCCAATTGCCATGGAGGACCATTTTGTCCAAAAAACTTAGGGTGAAAGCCTCCAAGCTCCACTTCACCCAATTCAGGATGGGTAAATGCCGTCCAAACCTTAAAACCTTTGCTTCCATTGGCCTCGTCATCCCACATCAATCCATCGTAATCGTCGTAGATGCCATCGTTGTCGTAATCTTTCATCGCTCCATTGTTCCAGAGCTCATCCCCATACCAAATGCTTCCATAGTAGAAGTAGCCGAAGTCCGGTCCATGTCCGAAAAGTGGTTCAGGCTTTAGCGGATCACCCGTCATGGAGTTTACCTTGTATCGAGTAGCGTAAGTTTCGTACACATCGCCAGCCCAAGGGTAGGCGGTAAACGAAAGACCAAGCTGATCCATCTCCTTGTAAATCGCCAAATCTTGGGGATACATGCGCTCCTCACTTTTGGAAGTGGAAGGTGGGCGCAAATGCATGGGTACGCGAGTATCCATGGAGTTGACCACGGAGATATTGGGATGGCTCAACATCCATAGAACAGTAGCGCGAGATTCAATTTCACTGAGTGGATATTCTCCTGCACCAAACTGGGTATATCCTCTTCCGGTGAGGTCTCCACCAGTGTTTGGTCTCCAGTTTTCCGGATAGTTGCGGTGAAGATCTAATCCACCAATTCCATCTTCGTTGTAGCGCCCATCGCCATCGTTATCTATCCCTTCGCTGTACATCAGGTATTCTCCCTTTCCAGGGAAAGTTTGCTTCATCAATCGCCCTTTGGAATCTCTAGGATCAAGGATGTAATTTGCCTTTTCTTTTTCTTCAGGAGTCACCGCCTTTTTGCGGACTTGGTACAAGATGCCATCTCCATCCAAATCTTCTTCTGGATCCTCATCCACCAAGCCATCCCGATCGGTATCCTGAGGTTTGACTGTACTACGGTTGCGCTGAGCAGTGAACAAGTACATGTTTGAACCGTCTGGGTTATTTTGAGGGCGCAGGTAAATCACCTTGGTATCGATAAGCGCAGTGATTTCTGGGTCTTTGCCATAGTTTTCTAATAAATGCTGTGTCAACCACAGGATAGATTCACTGGAGGTGATTTCGCCCGAGTGTCTGCCTCCTTCAAAATAGGCTGCTGGCTTGTCTGTATCTTTCCCAGTAGCCTTATTGGTAAGCGTCATTTGGTAGATTGGTCTTCCCTCAAACGATTCCTCGATCACATAAAGGTCTACCAGGTTCGGGTATTGCTTTGCCCAGGTTTCATACCAATGATACATGACATCTACGGTGTGGTAGCGATTAAAGTCAAGGCTGGTGCCTGGAATGTATTCAACTTCAGGAAAGGAATGTTTTTTAAAAAACGAACTCCCGTGGCGTTCTCCAGAAACCCAATACTGGGTTGATTTGGTAAACTTTTCGGGAAAAGGCTTCTCTGGCACAAATGGTCTAACCTGAGCAGAAAGACTTCCTGCAAGAAGTAAGACAGGTAGCGTAAGGATGTGTTTTTTCATAGAAAGAGTCATTGTCTAGCTAAAAATAGGGAAGTGAATGAGAGAATTCATTGCCGCTCAAAAAAATTATGGTCTGCTCAACCCTTTAAAACAAAAAAGTCTTGCCAAAGACAAGACTCTTTTCAGAATATAAACCCAAATATAACTTTAGAGATTAAAAGTTCTTTTTCAGTTTCGATTCTTCGGCTGAATTAAGTTGAACAAGTCGTTTTTGAATTTAATGAGAGTAAACTCAAAATTTAATTTGGCTGAAGAACAGAAACCCAAAGGAAATATATTTTGAACAAAATTGCAAATTGAAAAAATAATTTTGGAATATTTTAGACAATATGTAATTTCATGCATCCTTTATTAAAAATCATCTAAATCACACACCGAAAAATGGACAAAATTTTAGATATCGATAATGTTGATCTAAAGATTATCTCTTTGCTCAATGAAGATGCAAAGACGCCATACACTGAAATTGCCAAAAAAGTATTCGTTTCTTCCGGTACAGTCCATGTGCGAATGAAGAAATTGGAGGATATGGGCGTGGTAAAAAGCGCGACTCTGAATATTGATTTCTCCAAACTAGGCTACGATATATCTGCATTCTTGGGCATCTACCTAGAGAAAAGCTCGCTATACGATACCGTGATCGAAAAGTTGAAAGGGATTGCTGAGGTAGTTAGCGCCTATTATACCACTGGAAATTACTCGATTTTCGCTAAAATCATCTGTAGAGATACCAATCACCTCCGACTTGTGCTGGACAAAATCCAAAAAGTAGATGGTATTGACCGAACAGAAACGCTAATTGTATTGGAAGAAAGTATCAATAGACCGATCTCATTTTTTGACAAAGAGAAATAAATCTATTTGGATTAAATCTAAATAAATAAAATTTTTTGTGCGTCGAAATTTTAAAAAAAATGTGAAGTAAGTTCTTCACATTTTTTTTTGCCTTATTTCGCTAAAAATCAGTAATTTAGACCAATCAATCGTAAAATGACTCCTAAGCCCGTTGGTTTTTTGGAAGTGGGACGAACATATTTTTTTGTTTGAATGTTGTACTTTTACGAACTAACTATAATTAGTCTAAACAACTCAGTTCATGAGCAAAGACAACCAGATTTTAGAAGACCTTAACTCCAAAGAATATGAGCATGGATGGTCCGTTAATTTCGAAACAGATGAGGCCCCACTTGGCCTAAATGAAGATATAATTCGCTGGATCTCTACTAAAAAAGAAGAGCCTAGTTGGTTGCTGGAATGGAGATTAAAGGCATATAAAACCTGGCAAGCCATGAGCGAGCCAGAATGGGCCAATGTCCATTATGCAAAGATGGATTTACAGGCTTTGCGTTACTACTCTGCTCCTAAGCAAAGTAAAAAGCCAAAAAACATAAACGAAGTAGACCCAGAGTTGATCGCCATTTACGAAAGGCTGGGTATTTCACTCAACGAACAAAAAAGACTTCAAGGAATTGCAATTGATGTAGTGCTTGATTCCGTATCGGTTGCAACAACCTTTAAGGAAACATTAGGGAAGCTTGGAATCATTTTTTGCTCCTTCAGCGAAGCAGTAAAAGAGCATCCAGACCTTATTAAGAAATATTTAGGATCGGTAGTTCCGATGACGGATAACTACTATGCTGCATTAAACGCTGCTGTATTTTCTGATGGCTCGTTCTGCTACATTCCGAAAGGAGTACGTTGTCCAATGGAATTATCTACCTATTTCCGAATCAATGCCGCAAACACGGGACAATTTGAACGCACCTTGATTGTGGCAGACGACTCGTCTTATGTATCCTACTTAGAAGGTTGTACCGCTCCTCAGCGTGACGAAAATCAACTGCATGCTGCCGTAGTAGAAATTTATGCTGGTGCACACGCAGAAGTAAAATACTCCACCGTTCAAAACTGGTTTCCAGGTGACAAAGAAGGAAAAGGTGGAATCTTCAATTTTGTAACCAAGCGTGGAATTTGCGCGGGAGACCACTCCAAGATTTCTTGGACACAGGTAGAAACGGGTTCGGCCGTCACCTGGAAATATCCTTCCTGCATTCTAAAAGGAGATTATTCTATCGGAGAATTCTATTCGGTAGCCGTTACGAATAACTACCAGCAAGCCGATACAGGAACAAAAATGATCCACATCGGTAAAAACACCAAATCAAGGATTGTATCCAAGGGTATCTCTGCTGGTAAATCTCAAAACTCCTACCGAGGACAGGTTCAGGTCATGAAGCGTGCACACAATGCCCGCAATTTCTCCCAATGCGACTCTCTTCTGATGGGTAACCAATGTGGAGCACATACCTTTCCTTACATCGACATTGCCAACCCTTCTGCCAAAGTAGAACACGAGGCTACAACCTCAAAAATCGGTGAAGATCAAATCTTCTATTGCAACCAACGCGGCATCGCCACTGAAGATGCAGTAGCCTTGATTGTAAATGGCTATGCCAAAGAAGTACTGAACCAACTCCCAATGGAGTTTGCGGTGGAAGCTCAGAAATTATTAGCACTTACCCTTGAGGGTTCGGTTGGTTAACCTACCGCGGTAGTTTAATCCAATCGATAATCAAACGCTTACCTTAGAAAAAACTAGCTCATGCTATCTATTAAAAATCTACATGCCTCCATTGAAGGCACTCCTATTCTTAGAGGAATTAACCTAGAAGTGAAAGCAGGCGAAGTACATGCCATCATGGGCCCAAATGGCTCAGGGAAATCTACTTTAGCCTCCGTCCTTGCTGGAAGAGAAGAATACGAAGTTACCGAAGGTGAAGTCCTATTCCAGGGAAAAGAACTCCTACCCCTCTCCCCCGAAAACCGGGCTCGTGAAGGCGTGTTTTTGGCATTTCAGTATCCAATTGAAATTCCAGGTGTATCTACTACCAATTTCTTGCGTACCGCACTCAATCAAGTACGCGAGTACAGAGGTCTAGAACCTTTGGACGCGGTCAAGTTTCTTTCGCTAATGAAGGAGAAAATGGCCTTGGTGGAGATTGATCAAAAACTTTTGAGTCGCTCTTTAAATGAAGGCTTCTCCGGTGGAGAAAAAAAGCGAAATGAGATCTTTCAAATGGCCATGCTTGAGCCTGTACTTTCCATTTTGGATGAAACTGACTCTGGCCTCGATATCGACGCACTTCGCATCGTATCCAATGGAGTAAACAAGTTGAAATCTGAAAAGACGGCAACTATTGTGGTAACACACTACCAAAGACTCCTTGACTACATCGTTCCAGACTTTGTCCATGTATTGTACAAGGGAAGAATAGTGAAGTCAGGCACGAAGGAGCTTGCCCTCGAACTCGAAGAAAAAGGCTACGATTGGATCAAGGAAGAAGTTGATTCTACAGCCACAGTTTGATCCCAACCTCCAAAGTCATGTCTACCTTGACCCAACCTGAATTCGTTCTCGGTCTTTTTGAAGCAGCACCTGCTACTTTTCTTTCTTTGCGCCAATTGGGTAAAGAAAGTTTTTATGCACAAGGAATGCCAGCGCTCAAATCCGAAGAATATAAATTCACCCCACTAGCCAAGAAATTAGAGAACAGTATCACCGAATTCCACCCTGCACAACAGGTGGAAATAAGTCCTGAGCAAGTCAAATCCGCTGTATTCCCTGATTTTAAAGGTACAGTTTTGGTTTTTTCAAATGGCCATTTTCTTCCTCAGCTATCCACTACAACGGAAGGTCTTACTTTAAATCTACTTTCTGAGAAAGAAGATACCCCCCTAGGAAGCATTGCCAAATCAGATAAGGACCCCTTCACTGCCTTAAATCAGGCGACTTTCACGGACGGACTCCATCTCTCCATTGACCACAAGAAATCAATCGAATCTCCGGTTTTACTACTCCAGTTTCATCAAGCAAAAGGAGGACAAGTAATTTCTCCACGGATTTGGATTGAAGCGGGTGATTTTTCAAAAGCCACCTTTATCGATTACCACATCTCCGTAGATACTGCTCCCTATTTTGTAAATAAGGTAGTAGAAATCAAAGGAGGAGTTAATACGGACATTACCTACCATAGCCTGCAACAGGAAAACAATCAGGTAGTCGAAGTGAGTAATCTGGTAACCGACATTCAGAAAGATGCTCAATTTACGTCTACACAAATCACCCTTACAGGAGATATGGTGCGCAACAATTTGACGCTCAATCTATTGGGTAGCAATTCTGTAGGCAATATGTATGGCATTTACTTGCTAAATGGCAAAACGCATGTAGACAACCACACCAATGTTGACCATACCATTCCACATGCGGAATCGAATGAACTCTACAAAGGCATTTTGGCAGACCAAAGCCGCGGCGTATTTAACGGTAAAATTTTCGTGCGCCAAATCGCACAAAAGACAAATGCCTTCCAGCAAAACAATAACATCCTGCTTTCGGAAGATGCGATCATCAATACCAAGCCACAACTTGAGATTTGGGCAGATGATGTGAAGTGCTCTCACGGATGTACTGTAGGCCAGCTGGACGAAGAGGCCTTGTTCTATTTGCAAGCCAGAGGCATCGATAAAATCACCGCAAGAGGACTTTTGCTCTATGCATTTGCAGGGGAAGTTTTAGAAAAAATCGACGATGATTCCCTTCGCAACTACATTGTAGCCCAGATCCAAGAGCGACTCGGGAGTAATTTCTAAACCATGTCCATCCAAGTCAATGCCATCAGGAGCCTTTTCCCAATACTTCACCAAGAAGTAAACGGGCATCCCTTGATTTATTTTGACAATGCCGCCACTACACAGAAACCACAGGCGGTACTGGATGCACTTACACATTACTACGAGCGGGATAATTCAAATATCCACCGCGGCGCGCATACGTTGGCAGATCGTGCTACGCGACAATACGAGGAAACTAGAGAAAGTGTCCGAACCCTACTCAATGCCCGAGAAATTGCTGAAATTATTTTTACTAGAGGTACTACCGAAAGCATTAATCTGGTAGCCAAAACTTTCGGCCCAAAATTCATTCAAAAAGGAGATGAAATACTCATTTCCACACTAGAGCATCACAGTAACATTGTGCCCTGGCAAATGCTCTGTGAGCAAACTGGTGCCACCCTCAAGGTTATCCCAATTACGGATGCTGGGGAGCTGGTGATGGATGAGTTTGAAAAACTTCTCAGTCCAAAAACCAAATTGGTCAGCATCGTCCATGCTTCCAATGCATTAGGAACCGTCAATCCTGCAAAAAAAATCATTGAGGCAGCCCATGCGGTAGGAGCGAAAGTTTTACTTGATGGCGCCCAGTCTACTTCTCACTTGGAGGTGGATGTTCAGGACTTAGATTGTGATTTTCTGGCTTTTTCTGCGCACAAACTCTATGGACCTACTGGATTGGGAGTTTTGTACGGTAAAAGAGAGCTCTTAGAAGAAATGCCCCCATTTCTTGGAGGTGGGGAAATGATTCGAGAGGTGACTTTTGAGAAAACCACTTACAATACCATTCCTTTCAAGTTTGAAGCGGGCACCCCAAGTATTGCAGAAGTAATTGCATTTAAGCCTGCGATTGATTTCATTACATCGACAGGCAAGGCAAACATTCATCACCATGAGAATGATTTACTGCAGTACGCAGTAGAATTACTTCAGGATGTCAAAGGAGTCATGCCAGTTGGAACTGCTGCTGAAAAGATAGCCGTCTTCTCCTTCAACATTCAATCCATTCACCCCTTCGATGTGGGACAGTTGCTGGATGCCAAGGGCATTGCTGTACGCACTGGCCACCACTGCACGCAGCCCTTGATGCACAGATTGGGATTAGAAGGTACAGTTCGTGCCTCATTTGCCGTTTACAATACCCGCGCTGAAGTGGAAGTATTTGCCCAGGCAGTCGCCAAAATCGCTAGCATTAAAAATAAATGAGCACGATAGCAGACATACAAAACGAGATCGTAGCCGAATTTGAGATTTTAGGTGATGACCGAGAATCCACGATTTTTTACATCATGGAGTTAGGCGGAAACCTAGAACCCTACCCAGAACCCTTTCGTAAAGACGAGTACACTATTCAAGGTTGCCAATCGAAGGTATGGTTAGTGGCTGATGAGCAGGGAGGAAAAGTGATTTATAAAGCAGATAGCAATACCGATATTACCAAAGGATTGATTTCACTACTTATTCGGGTATTAAACCATCGAAGTCCAAAGGAAATTCTGGAGGCGGAGCTTGATTTTATCCCACGAATTGGAATGGGCAATATTCTGGGCAGTCAACGATCAAATGGGTTGGCATCTATGATGAATCAAATGAAGCGCTATGCCCTAGCTTTTCAAACCAAGCAAAACGCCTAAAATGAACGTTGACGAAACTTCTGAAAATAAAATACAAATTGACAACCTCCGGGATAAGGTAGTCACAGCCATTAAGTTGGTTTATGACCCTGAAATACCCGTTGACGTATATGAATTAGGATTAATCTATGAGATCAGTGTTTACCCAGTAAACAATGTATTTGTATTAATGACGCTTACTTCTCCAAATTGCCCATCGGCAGAATTCATTCCTTCAGAAGTGAAGGAAAAAATTCAACAAATCGAAGGCATTAATCATGTGGAAGTGGAAGTAACTTTTGAACCAGCCTATACCCAAGACATGATGTCTGAGATAGCTAAATTAGAATTAGGATTTCTTTAACACGAAAAAATAAACAGACAGAATTATGTATCCTGAAGAATTAATTGCCCCCATGCGCGCTGAGTTGTCTCTCGTTGGATTCGAAGAGTTTCGTACAGCCGATCAAGTAGCTGCCCACCTGGGTCCAGATCACAAAGGAACTACTTTCCTAGTAGTCAATTCCGTATGCGGATGTGCTGCTGGTGCTGCTAGACCAGGAGTGAAAATGGCTCTAGAGCAAGCTGGCAAAAAGCCAACGACACTAGCTACTGTATTTGCTGGGAATGACCGCGATGCTGTTGCTAAGGTTCGAGAATTGGTATTGCCCTATCCTCCCTCCTCTCCTGCAATGGCTTTGTTTAAGGATGGAGAACTCGTGCACTTTGTTGAGAGACACCACATCGAAGGCAGAAATGCCAAAATGATTGGGGAGCACTTGGTCGAGGTTTTTGAACATTTTTGTGATTAAAAAAAGTCCTTCGGGACTTTTTTGTTTTACCTCAAAAAGAGGTTATCGATTTCATAAATGGGGCTTATTGATTTAGTCCTTGATAATCAGTTGATTAGCTGTAAAATAATTGAAGCTCAATCCATTTAACATCTTTCGAGATTACCAGTACAATAATATATTTGAAAAATGGCCGATTTTAGTAACTTGAGGCCGATTTTAGAGTTATACATCCAAAAATAAGCTACAAACAATTCCATCATGTCTGATTCTGCCAAGCTGTTCTACAAAGGACAAGAGTTTGAATTTCCAGTTATCATAGGTACTGAAAACGAACCTGCAATTGACATTGCAAAACTTAGAAGTGATACCGGTCTTATCACCATTGACTCTGGCTTCAAAAACACAGGTTCAACAACCAGTTCGATCACCTTTCTAGACGGTGAAGAAGGCATCCTTCGATACAGAGGTTACCGAATCGAAGATCTTGCTGAGAAATCTAGCTTCATGGAAGTGGCTTACCTCCTTATCCATAGTGAATTACCTACACAAGCTCAATTTGAAGATTTCACAAAGCAGATCACCTACCATACTCTAGTTCACGAGGACATCAAAAAGATTTTGGACGGCTTTCCCTCCAATGCACACCCGATGGGTGTACTTTCCTCTTTAATCTGTTCTTTATCTGCTTTTTACCCGGATTCACTAAATCCAAATAGCACGCCAGAAGAAGTCAATTTGAGCATGGTTCGCCTGCTAGCCAAAATGCCAACCTTTGCGGCTTGGGCGTATAAAAATAAGATGGGACATCCAGTGAACTATCCTGACAACTCGCTTGATTACTGTTCCAACTTCTTGAAAATGATGTTTGCACTCCCTGCAGAGCGTTACCAAGTAGATCCAGTGGTTGCCAAAGCACTAGACGTACTCTTGATTCTTCATGCAGACCACGAGCAAAACTGCTCTACTTCTACCGTTCGAATGGTAGGTTCCTCTCAAGGACCAATTTATGCCTCTATTTCTGCCGGTATCAATGCACTTTGGGGACCACTTCATGGTGGGGCCAACCAGTCTGTGATTGAAATGCTTGAAGCGATTAAAGCCGATGGAGGAAATGCTAAAAAATACCTAGATAAAGCAAAAGACAAAAACGATCCCTTCCGATTGATGGGATTTGGTCACCGCGTGTACAAAAACTTCGATCCAAGAGCAACCATCATCAAAAAGGCTGCCGATGACGTACTGGCCAAGCTTGGAATAAAAGACCCAGTTTTGGATATCGCGAAGGAACTTGAATATGCAGCCCTGAACGATCCTTATTTTGTTGAACGCAAGTTGTACCCCAACGTAGATTTCTACTCTGGCATCATCTACCGAGCACTCGGAATCCCTACGGATATGTTTACCGTGATGTTTGCCTTGGGCCGTCTACCTGGCTGGATCGCTCAATGGAAAGAAATGATTCAAAAAGGAGAGCCTATCAGCAGACCAAGACAAGTATATACTGGTGCTACAGAAAGAGATTACGTAGCGATGCCAAATCGTTAATTCATAGAATTATTCATTAGCGCCTTTTTTCTTTAGTTTGTACATCTAGCTAACAAGAAAAAAGGCGCTTTTTTTTATTCGTTAAAAACAAATACAAAGCATTAGATCCTAAAAATCGATGACACCACAAACACTTGAAGAGGCAGTAGCCCTAACCCAAAAATTTACTTCCCGCCCATCCAACGAAGAATTACTCCGCTTGTATGGCTTGTACAAGCAAGCTACCGAAGGGGACAATGAGGAGGAAAGACCAGGAGGCTTTGATTTTAAAGCGGCAGCCAAATACAATGCCTGGCTAACCTTAAAAGGAAAATCTAAAGAAGATGCTGATTTAGCCTATCGAGAATTGGTGGCTGAACTTGCCGGAAAATACATCTAATCAAAACGAGCCCTGAATGAATTTCAGGGTTTATTTTTTTCATAGTACCTCGCTAGAAAACTTCCAAGAATCAATTGCTGCAAATGATACAGCATCACAGGAAGCAAAACCAAGCCAAAAATTGCAGCGCTTGGAAACAATACCTTTCCAATTGCGACTCCATGTACCAAGGACTTGGTAGAACCACAAAAAACAGCAGCAATTTGATCTTCTTTTGAAAAAGACATGGCCCATACTAACAAAAAGAGGATCCCTACGACTAAGAGTAAAATAAATAGCATCCAAAGTGCTAATCCTCCCAAACTCAACCAGGAGAAGGAATCAAAAAGGCGTTGTGAGAAGGATTCAGAAAAGGTCGTGAATACGATGGAAAGAATCACCGTCTGGTCTAAATATTTCAAACGATTCAAATAGGGCTTGATTTTGGAAAACAAATACCGGTGCATCACCAAACCCAAAATTACAGGAAGCACTACTTTGATCGATAAGTCAACAATGGAAGCCCAAAAATCAAGTTCTCCAGCAACATCCCCCCCTGCAACGCGCATCCAAAATGGCGTCATCACCACTCCCAAAAGACTTGAAACACTGGCATTGAATATCGCAGCAGGCACATTCCCCCCAGAAATGGATACCAATACCACCGCAGCACTGACGGTTGACGGTAGAGCACCTAAGTAGCTGATTCCCAGCGCAAAATTTGGATCTAGGCCTGGAACAAAGTTGACCAAAGCAAACACCAGCAATGGAAAGCCTAAAAATGTGGTCACCTGAATTAACACATGAAGCCTCCAGTTGCTCAGCCCGGCACGAAGTTGTGCTGGATCGAGCTTCAATCCATAAAAAAAGAAGAGCAGTGCAATGCCCACTTGAATGAATGGTTTCCAAGGAATGTTGGACTCCATTGAACCTAATTCAGGCAGGATTGCCGCCAGTCCAATAGCCACAAAGATTCCAAGTAAAAATCCATTGAGACCAACACGAGCCAGGGATGCACTTAACTTGGCTTTCATTGGTGGACAAGTCGTTTGAAATTATCACAGAAAATAGCGGTAGCGATAGCGACATTGAGGGATTCTGCCTTTCCAAAACTTGGAATGGTAATCTTGCTGCTCACCCATTTTTCCACCTCTTTTGAAATCCCCTGGGACTCATTCCCTAGCAGAAGTACCCCTGGAGTAGGGTTTACAAGTTCATGGATGGATTCTCCCTCCAAAAAAGCACCATACACGGGTAGCTTCCACTCTTGAAACGCTTGGGCCAGATCACCATAGTAAAACTGAACTCGTGTAAACGAACCCATAGAAGATTGAATTACTTTCGGATTGTAAAATTCAGCGGTATGGGTAGAAAAAATCAATTTATTGATGCCATACCAATCGGCAATACGAATGATTGTACCCAGGTTGCCGGGATCCCGTACCTCATCCAAGGCAAGGATAAGTTCGCCTTTTATGGGAGTAAAAGCTTGATTTGGCTTCATTTGAACTACTGCCAAGGCAGCATCATTGCTTTGATACTGCCCCACCTGCTCGAGCTGATTGGGAGTCACAAAAATCACCTCGAATGCTTTGCCACTCAATAATGCGGCATGTTTTGTAGCAAATTCTTGGGTGACTAGAATTAATTCCACCGTAAAACTGGATTGAAGAACCTCAACCACACTTTTCTCTCCTTCTACAAAGAATTTTCCCGCCTCAAGGCGGTATTTTTTTTGATGTAAGGATTTTATAAACTTAACCGTATTTTTGCTTAGCATTCGTCCTCCAATTCGAACTTGAAATCTTCCAAATATATACTTTTTCTCAGTCTACTCTGGTTTTGCCTTGGCTGCTCTTTGACCAGAAATTTGGGAGAGGATGACTATGTGGTCTACGACAATGAATTGGTAGGCATAAATATGGCGGATGCCGAGGCACTTCAACAACTAATCGAGCAAGAACCCAATACCCGGATTTTGGGAGGTTCTTTTGGCGTAATGCTCTATCGAATAGGAAATCAATTTTACGATAGTAGTAAAGTTGCTGCCAAGCGGAAAAAAGTGGTTGACGAATTGGAAGCGTTTCAATCCAATGATGCCGCACAAACAAGTGATTTATCCTATAAACGAAAAGCAGAAAACTTAAAGATCAAGTTAGAAAGTTTCGATAAGATTTTAGAATATGGGAATGCGCTGATGCGAACAGGAAATCCTGTAGTCCTCCTAGATAGTAGTTTGGTTGAAAAGTCTAGAAAAAACATGAAAGGCTATCTTATCAATCATGGCTTTTTTGATGCAGAAGTTGACTTCAGTATTTCGTCTAAAGATAAAAAAGCTTCCATCTCCTACGAAATCGAAGAAAATAAGCCTTACCTCCTTGATTCGGTGTATACGCGTGTTGATAATCCGGAATTACAAAACCTGATATCCAGCTTTTCTTCCAATTCCTTTCTCCAGAAAGGTCAGATTTACAATCAGGACAACATCACAGAAGAACGAAACAGATTAGAGGAACTCCTCAAAAATAAGGGGTACTACATGTTTTCGAAGTCTTACATCAATTTCATCGCTTACCAAGACACTGCGGCGAAGTCCATCCGGATAGAGCAAGTGATCCAAAAGCCCACCTTCGCTGAAAGCCATCAGGTATATACGCTTGATTCCATTAGCCTACGAATCAACCCTCCTACCGATGAGTTTGCTGATCGACAAATTCAAACCCAATACAATGGAATTAATTTTTCCTTTTATAGAGATCGGTATTCAGCCAAAACCCTAGCCTCAAGGATTCAATTGCAAAAGGGAAAGCCTTACAATAGGATTGATGCACTTGAAACGCAGCGATTGATAAATAGTCTCGATCTTTTCCGGTTCGTTAATATCACTTTTGATACGCTAGGAACCTCCCTGACCGCCGCTATTTACACACAACCCAATCAAAAATACCAGCTCACCAATCAGCTGGGGATGACCATCACTGAGCAGCTTCCAGGACCTTTTTTCAGTACTGCACTGCGAAATCGAAATTTCTTCCGAGCAGGGGAATTGCTTGAACTCAATTTCAGAGCTGGCCTGGAAGGTGTTGCTTCTGCCACCGGCCAGGGTGTTTACCAAAGCAGTGAAATCAATACTTCGCTTTCAGTTATTTTTCCTAGATTCTTAATTCCCTTTTCCCCAAGGACTCTTCAGAAATATGGAAAGTACAACCCAAATACACGAGTTCAATTTGGATATTTGAGCACCAACAGGCCCGAATACAATCGAAATGCAATCAATGGACAGCTGGGATATACCTGGTCAACGCGAAATAACCGTCAGTCCTTTACCATCAATGCAGCGGATGTCAGCTACATCCGAACGCCTTATATCCAAGATGAGTTTTTAGGTATACTTGAAAATTTACAGAACGATGGTAACAACCTGATCTGGTCATTTCTACCCTCGCTCATCAGTAGTTTTTCAGGTCAAACTCTAATCAACTTCAATCGCTATGGGGACTTCTCAGCACGAAAAGCTTCCCTTCTCCGAATTTTTGGAGAAAGTGGCGGGACAACCTTGAATTTGACGAATGTTCGAAGAAACGATTCACCAGAAATCAACTATGCCAATTTCCAATGGCTTAAGGGACAAGTTGATTACAGACGTTATTATCCAATTAGCAAAAAACAAACCCTTGCCTACCGACTTAACTTTGGGATGGCACGTCCTTACGGGGTCAGTGCGGGGATTTTGCCCTATGAGAAGTACTTCTTTGCTGGCGGTGGTACCAGTATTCGTGCTTGGCAAGCGCGAAGACTTGGACCTGGAAGTTCTACCCCCATCACTGGACCAGGTGGAAATTACGATTACCGAAATGAGCAACCAGCAGAAATGATTCTTGAAAGCATGTTTGAGTACCGGAGAAAGTTATTCAGCTACTTCGATATGGCAGTTTTCCTAGATGCAGGTAACTCTTGGATGATCGGCAGAGACGATGCTCGCCCTGGAGCAGATTTTAGATACGATCGATTTTACAAGGAGATTGCGGTAGGAACTGGAGCAGGATTACGAATGGATTTTGACTTTTTAGTCATACGCTTAGACTTGGCAATCAAAGCCCTCGATCCAGCACGCCAAGAAGGCGAACGATGGATTCTTGACAACATTCGGTTCAATAGACCCTTGGGAGAAAAAGGACAAACCGTGTTTAATTTTGGAATTGGATATCCATTCTAAAATCAAAAAACCAATGAGTAGGAAATCAAAAGAAGAAATAGCAGCCATTTACAAGCAGATGCAGGAATACATTTGCCAAGCCCTTGAGGCTGGAGATGGTGCAGGATCCTTCAAAGCAGATAATTGGGTTAGAGAAGAAGGTGGTGGAGGTCAAACCCGAATTTTTCAAGATGGAGCCATCCTTGAAAAAGGTGGAGTAGCCTTTTCAGCTGTACATGGGCCCACTCCCAAAAAGATTTCTGATAAACTTGGGTTGGAGTCCGGTGTTTTTTTTGCGACGGGAGTGTCTATCGTTTTGCATCCCTTCAATCCCATGGTCCCCATCATCCACATGAATATCCGATACTTCGAGATGGAAGATGGCACCCATTGGTTTGGTGGAGGGATAGATTTGACGCCCCACTACATTATCCCTGAAGATGCGGCTTACTTCCACCAGAAATTAAAGCAAACCTGCGATTCCTTTGATCCAAGCTACTATCCCAAGTTCAAAGACTGGGCAGATGAATACTTTTTCATCAAACATCGTCAAGAGACCCGTGGCATTGGAGGTATTTTTTACGATCGACTGAGCGCCACCTCGGACAACCATTTTCAGGAGATTTTGGATTTTAGCCTTGCACTAGGAAGACTATTCCCTGAAGTATATACCTATTTTATGCATAAAAATGGGCAGTTACCCTTCGGCAAAGAGGAAAAGGCTTGGCAAAACCTACGTCGTGGTCGCTATGTAGAGTTCAATTTGGTTTGGGATGCGGGAACCAAATTTGGCTTGGATACCAATGGACGAACAGAAAGTATTTTGATGAGCATGCCCCCGCAAGCAGAATGGACCTATCAGCATGAACCGAAGCCAGCAAGTGCGGAGGAATATACCTTGGCTCATCTGAAAAAGGGGATTGACTGGATTTCGTATACCGCATGATAGAATCTATAAAGGATTGGGACGAGAAGGCCTTTCTATGGCTCAATTCCTTCCATTCGGATGGATTGGATCCTATCGTCTTGCAGCTAACGCAAACGATCACCTGGGTTCCCTTGTACCTTTTGCTACTCTATTTAATCTACCGAAAAGATCCTAAAAATACGGCCTGGGTGATTGGAGGAGTCATGCTGACCATCCTCCTTGCCGATCAAGTTAGTTCAGGATTCATGAAACCCTATTTCGAACGACTCCGCCCCTGCCATGATCCACAATGGGTAGGACTACTGCACAGCTATGGGAGATGCGGAGGACTATATGGGTTTGTTTCTTCCCATGCTGCCAACACCTTTGGGATAGCCACATTTTTAACACTTATCCTTCGTAAAAAGCAAAAAGGAATCTATTGGCTATTTCTTTATGCTATGGTAGTCAGTTATACCCGAATTTATCTAGGGGTACATTATCCTTTAGATGTATTTTTTGGTGCTTTGGTCGGCGTCCTTTCTGCTTACTTATCCTGGGCTGTCGTAGTCCTTCTAAAGCGGAAAATCATTAAAAAAGTACTGGAATAATTTACTCCCATCACCTTTAAGGCACCTCAAATAGCTTCTAACTAGGGGTTTCCCAAATCCCTTCCTGATCGTACTGAATTTCCCCAAATTGCACAGCTAAGGGAGATTCCAAGTTGTTGTCATAAAGTTTACCAGTACCCAAGCCTTGTGGGAGACTTGGTAGGTAGGTAGATGTAAGTTGAGAAATGGCATTGAGGCCAATCGCACTCTCCAAGGCCGAGGTCATCCACCACCCAATACCCAATTTTTCTGCTAACTGAATCCACTCGCGCGTTTCCAAAATCCCTCCCAAAAGGCTGGGTTTTAAAATTAGGTACTGCGGCTGAATGGAATTCAGTACTTCCTCTTTATCTAATTTGCCAATAAGTTCCTCATCCAATGCAATTGGAATTGGGCTTTTTGCCGCCAGCTCCCGCATTGCTTTCCACTGACTCACCGCGATGGGCTGTTCGATGCTGTGCATTCCAAAATCCTGCAATAGCTCCAATTTGGCCATTGCTTCTTGGATTGAAAAGGCACCATTTGCATCCACGCGCAGTACAAGATTTTTTGCTGCTTCCTGCTCGCGGATATAGCGAAGCAGTTCAAGCTCCTGAGCAAAGTCAATCGCCCCGATTTTCATTTTCAAGCAGGAAAACCCCTCCCCTAATTTTTGATTGATCTGCTGAAGCATAAATTCTTTAGTTCCCATCCAAATCAATCCGTTGATTGGTATGGGTGTTCCTTGGTCAAAAAATGTGTTTGCAAGGATTCGCTTTCGTCCACCATTTAGAAAATCCAAAAGGGCCGTTTCCACTCCAAAACGGATAGAAGGAAGTGAAAATGGCACTAATGCTTTCACTTGCTGGAGCAAGCTCTCCTCCTCCATATCCCAAGACCGATGATTTGCCTGGGCTATAAGTCTACCTAAAACTTCCTCAAAATCAGGCAAGAAGTCTGGACTCAGGCCCATCAATGGAGCAGCCTCTCCCCAGCCAACTTGATCTAAGTCTCCCATACGATGCACCTTGATCCAAAAGACGTCCCGTGTATGCATTACCCCTCTAGAGGTCCCGGCCTCAAATCGAAAGAGAAGCGTTCTTTTGAGGTAAGAAAAAGTAAGGTGAACAGGTGAAGTCATGAAGGTGTAACCAAAAGGAGTTGACAAGGGTTAACTATATTTGCGGATAAATTGCTCTATTTATGGAAATCCAGAGT